>JAGGTH010000103.1 GCA_021163845.1 Helicobacteraceae bacterium
ACCGTGACCATCAGATCACTTTTTACTGTGGATGTAAGTACAACTATACAAATAAAACCAATATGATCGATAGAGATTCTTGTGGCTACATCCCAAGAAATGAATACACTAAAAAAGGGAATAAAAACAAAAGAGCACGGCGGATAGAGTGGGAACATGTGATCCCTGCTGAAAACTTTGGGCGTCAGTTTTCTTGCTGGAGAGATGGGGATGCGTCTTGTGTTACATCCCAAGGTAAGAGCTATAAAGGGCGTAAATGTTGCGAAAAAACAAATCAACAATATAGAATCATGCAAGCGGATATGCATAACCTCCAACCTGCCATCGGTGAGCTCAACGCTGATAGAAGTAACTTTCGCTTTGACTTTGAGCCAGCAGAGGCAAGGCAGTATGGAGAATGTAAATTTGAGATAGATTTTAAAGGCAGAAAAGTAAGAATCAGAAAAGAAGTTCGTGGTATAATCGCCCGTACCTATCTCTATTTTCATGCAACATATAATATGAAACTCTCAAAACAAGAGATGCTCAAATATGAAGCTTGGAATAGAGAATACCCAGCGGATGTCTGGGAGAGAGAACGCAACGAGCGTATTGCTAAGATTCAAGGAAATAAAAACCAATTTATTGAGTAAAGTATGAGATATGAGAGACAATGAGATGACAGCTTGTTCGAACTGTAGCTGTCCCCTAAACTACGACTGCGAAAGATTTAAACTTTTTTTTGAGGGGAAATATATCTTTGCAGAGGAGTTTATGCACAATAATGACTATAGTTGTATACACAGACCCAGCCAAGAGGATCAAGAGATCCAAACGATGCAAGGAAATTTATTATTTTAACTCTTCGCTTTGGATGTACACTCCAGAGCATTAATATTCACAAGAACTTTTTTCAAAAGAGTGGAAAAAAGTTCTTTTTCCTCTTTATCTAGAACTTCAAAATAACTACTACACTCTTGAGATATCTCAAAGAGTACTTGTGCGATGAGCTTATCCCCCTCTTTTGTAAGACATACAAGCATACAACGTTTGTCTTTTGTGTCTGCTTTTCTATAAATAAGCCCTCTTTGTTCAAGACGTTTAAGTACCTTTGTCATCCCGCCTGAAGAAAATATCGTCAGATCATACAGCTGTGTGGGTGAGAGCTCTTTATCATGTGTATAAAGTGAGGCTAAGACATCCACTTCTGAATGAAGAAGATCAAATTTTTCTTTCAAGAAACTTTCAGCGTGAGCGAATATACTTTTTTGAATAAGCGTAATAGGAAGCGTCATCAAAAAGATCTCAGGAAGTTCTTTTGAAGCAACCTTTTCATAAAAGTTAGTAATGAGGTTTTTGTCAATTTTATTATTTTGCATAATGATATTATAGCAAAATTTATATCTTTCTAGAAAGATAATTTTAAGTGCCATTATGATAACATTTGTCAAAATTAACGAAGGAGTCTATTTGAAAGGTTTAGTCACACTGCTTTCACTGCCTGCTTTTGTATATGCATACTCGCTTAGCGAGCTTGTTGATATAGCACATCAAAACAAAGTTATCCAAGCTGCTACACACCAAGTCAATGCATCACAAAAAAGCTATGAGAGTACAACAAGATCATATTTACCTACTGTTGAGATCGGTGCAAATCTACAAAACGTTTATGAAGAAACACCCGCATTGCCCGAAAATTCTATAAAAGCCTATGCAAGTCTAAAATACACACTCTATGATGGAGGAAAACGAGGAGATCTTTACAATCAACTCAGCGCGAATATAGATGCAAGCCGCAAATCATTAGAAGCGATCAAAAATGATATTGCTTTGGATGTATCACGTCTTTATTTTGAATATTTAGCACTTTTATCTGATAAAAAGGCAACACTCCAAGAGATCGAACAGCTCAAAGCGGAGTTTTTACGACTTGATATGTTCTATAAGACAGGTTCGGTCACGCAAGATGAAGTACAAAAGATCGATTCACGCCTAAAAAGCGCGGATGTTACCTTGCATGAAATTGAACTAGCGATCCAAAAAGTGCTTCACACACTTGAATATTACACAACAAAAGAGATCCATACCATTACAGAAGGTTCTCATGTGAGATATGAAGAAAACTCAGAGATCAAAATACGCCCCGACATCCAAGCACTTGAATACGAAGCACAAGCAACACGTTTTGAAGCTGAATCAAAACAAAGTGTAACCTTACCAACTCTTTATTTTGACAATACAGCAAGTTACAGTGAATACTATTTTGACCAAGAGCCTGTTACACGCTTTTTAGTAGACAAACAAAATATCGCGACACTCAATCTCTCTTGGAATATTTTTGACTTTGGTGCGACCAACAAAAGCTATGAAGCAAAATATGAAGAGTACTTAAGTAAAAAAACAAGCTTAGAGTACCAAAAAACAGTTGCGGATGTAGACTACCGTCTGGCTAAAAAATCTTTAGAGATCGCAACGATCAAAATAGACGCAACCAAAGCAACACTTGAAGCTGCCAGTTCAACGTATGAGCTCATCAAGCTTCGTTACCAAAATGGAATAATAGACAATGTCGCATATCTGCAAGCACTGAGTGAAAAATATGAAGCAGCGCGTGGATATAAAAGAGCACTTTATGATTATGAAGTCAAAAAAGCAGAAGTTATTTACTATAGTGGAAAGAATATTAAGGAGTTTTTACAATGAAAAAATTAGCTATATCATTAGCAACAGTCGCTCTTATTTTTGTAGGATGTAGTGAGCAAGACGCACAACAGCAGTCTATGCAAAAGCAGATGCCAGCGCTTCCTGTGCAGGCACATACGGTCAAGATAGAAGATGTAAAGTTTAGTAAAAGATATTCAGCGATTATTAAACCTTACCAAGAGGTGGATGTGATCGCAAGGATCAGTGGACTTTTACAAAAAGAAAACTTCAAAGAGGGTGACTTTGTAACAAAAGGAAGTGTCCTTTTTACGATCGAAAAAGATGAGTATGAAGCAGCACTCGATGAAGCAAAAGCAGCAACGCTTCGTGCACAAGCCAACTTTGCACGTGCATCAAAGGATTGGAAGCGTGCCGAGTATCTTTTTGACAACAAGGCGATCAGTGAGCAACAAAGAGATGATATGCTCTTTAGCTATGATGATGCAAAAGCAGAACTCGCACGGGCACAAGCGGCGCTTAAAAGTGCGCAGATACAGTATGACTACACAACGATAACAGCTCCTATTAGCGGGATCATAGGAATTAGCTCTAGTGATGTTGGGAACTACATCTCCACACAAAATGCACAACTTGCTACGATCACCGCAATAGACCCTGTCTATGCAGAGTTTTCTATCGCATCTAATGATGTCAAAAACTACCGTTCTCAAATCAAGCTAGGTTCAGTGATTACATCCAAAGATAAGCAATATACAGGCAAGATCAACTACATTGCACCAAAACTTGACCCACAAACAGATACGCTTTTTATCCGAGCGCTTTTTGATAATGCAGAAAAACAGATGATTATCGGTTCTTATCTAGAGATAGATCTGGGCGGACTTGAATTTAAAAATGTAGCGACGCTACCACAAAATGCAATCTTAAAAACGGTCGATGCTACGCTTGTGTATGTTATCAAAGATGGTAAAGCAGTGATGCAAGCTGTGGATGTAGGATATGAGCACGAAGGTTCTGTTATTATCCATTCTGGTTTAAGTGAGGGCGATCAAGTGGTGATAAGCAATATCGCAAAACTCAGACCAAACAGTGATGTCAAAGTGATAGGTGCTAAATAATATGTTCTCCGCATTTTTTATAAAACGTCCTGTTTTTTCCGCAGTTATCTCTATCATTATAGTGCTCGCAGGGATTTTGGCGATGCGTTCACTTCCTGTGCAGGAATATCCAAGTATTATTCCACCACAAATCGTTGTATCTACATCCTATCCAGGGGCGAGTGCTGAGACAATCTCTCAAACCGTAGCAGCTACTCTTGAACAACAGATCAATGGTGCGAAAAATATGCTGTATATGAACTCTCTCTCAGCAGATAATGGTTCACTTAAGATCAATATCTTTTTTGAAGTAGGTACTGATCCTGAGTCTGCAAAGATAGATGTCAATAACCGTGTTCAAGCAGCACTCACCAAACTTCCTGAGCAGGTCAAACGCCAAGGTGTACGTGTAGATGAGCGAAGTCCTGATATGCTTCAAGTAGCGATCATGTATTCACCTGATAATTCGCGCGATATCACCTACCTTTCAAACTATGCTCTTATGAATGTTGTGGATGATCTCAAACGTGTCAATGGAGTTGGGGATGTAACGATTTTTGGAGCAAAAGATTACTCCATCCGTATTTGGATCGATCCTCTTAAGCTCAAAAAATACTCTTTGAGTGTCAATGATCTAGTGGTCGCTATACGTGAACAAAATGAGCAATACGCAGCAGGAAAACTCTCTCAAGAGCCTGTAGCTAGCTCAAGAATGTTTACCTATACTCTAGAAACACCATCTCGCCTGAGTGATCCTATGGAGTTTTCCAACATCATTATTCGCTCAAACAAAGATGGAAGCGCACTCAAACTCAAAGATGTAGCAACGATTGAGCTTGGTTCTCAAAGTTATGATATGAAAACCAAACTCAATAATACACCGGCTATCCCAATGGGTATCTTTATGCAAAGTGGGGCGAATGCTCTTGAGACTGCAAAAGCAGTAAGAGAAGTACTTCAAGAATCACGTAAAAACTTTACAAGCGGGGTTGAGTATAAGATCCCTTACGATATTACAGAGTTTGTTGAGATCTCTATCAAAGAGGTTGTCCTTACATTTGCAAAAGCGATCGCTTTGGTCATTCTCATCATCTATCTCTTTTTACAAAACTGGCGTGCGACACTTATTCCTGTTCTTGCTGTTCCTATCTCAGTGATAGGGGCTTTTATTGGGATGTATCTTTTTGGATTTAGTATCAACCTACTCACACTTTTTGGTCTCCTTTTGGCGATCGGTATCGTAGTCGATGATGCGATCATTGTTATCGAGAATGTAGAGCGCCATATCAAAGAGGGTCTCAAACCCTATGAAGCGACTATGATCGCTATGAAAGAGGTATCAGGCGCACTAATCGCGAGTGTTTTAGTGATCGCCTCTGTGTTTATTCCTGTAGCCTTTTTAGAGGGTCTTAGTGGAGAGATGTATAAACAGTTTGCTATCACCGTTGTGGTCTCTGTAGCTATTTCTGGCTTTGTAGCACTTACCCTTACACCTTCATTGTGTGCAACAATGCTCAAACCTACCCATACACAACCAAAATACTTTTTCAAATGGTTTAATAGCTTTTTTGACTGGGCGACACGTGGCTACTCAAAAGCGATACGCCTCACTGTACGTTACTCTATAGTGAGTATCTTACTTTTTGGTGGAATGATCTTTGTGACTTACGATATGTTTAAAGATCTCAAAACCTCTCTTGTTCCTACCGAAGATAAAGGAACGATATTTGTCTTTAGTTACAACCCTCCGGGGGCGTCACTCACACGAACAGATCATCTCACAGAAGAGATATACTCTATTATCTCTCCTGACACACAAAATGTCAAGAACATCGTACAGTTTGCAGGGATGGACTTTATGACATTCTCACAAAGAACACATGCAGCAGCGACCATTGTCAAGCTCCAACCGTGGGATGAGAGAATGGGCAAAGAGCAACATGCCTCAGCGATCGCGCAAAGACTCAATAAACAGCTTTTTGCGACAAGCGATGGCTTCTCGTTTGGAGTTGTCCCGCCACCTATCCGTGGTATGGGTGTAGCAGGTGGATTTGAGTTTTATGTACAAGATAGAACAGGTTCAGGAACCAAAGAGCTTCAAAAATATGTCAATGCAATTCTTGCAAAAGCAAATGAGCGCCCTGAACTCACATCTATGAGAACCAATCTTAATACAAATATACCAAAATACAAAGTGAGTTTGGATGTAGCCAAAGCAAAATCTAAAGGGGTTAAGATTGATGAGATCTATCAAACGCTTGGAGCTACACTAGGTACATTTTATATCAATGACTTCAACCTCTATGGGCGAACCTATATGGTCAATATGCAAGCACAAAGTAGCTTTAGAGAGAAACCTTCAAATCTCAATGATATCTATGTGCGTAATAACCAAGGTGAGATGCTTCCTATAAGCTCTTTTGTAAGTTTAGAAAAAACTGTCAATGCTGATCTTATTGAAAGATTCAATCTCTTTAATGCAGCAAAGATCTCTGGTCAACCTGCTCTTGGGTACAGCTCAGGAGATGCACTCAAAGTGATCGAAGAGGTAGCGAGTGAAGTACTTCCTGATGGCTATACAATTGGATGGACAGGAACTGCATACCAAGAGAAAAAGATCTCTTCAACCGGTTATCTTGCGTTTCTCTTTGGTATTATCTTTTTATACCTTATTCTCTCAGCACAATATGAGAGATGGCTGATGCCGATCTCTGTTCTCTTAGCTGTTCCTTTTGCTGTCTTTGGAGCAGTTTTGGCAACCAAAATGCGTGGGCTAGAAAATGATATCTATTTTCAGATCGGGATGCTTATTCTCGCGGGTCTTGCAGCAAAAAATGCGATCTTGATCGTAGAGTTTGCTATGCAAAAACGTGCAGAGGGTATGAAGCTCGCCGAAGCTGCTTTTGAAGCGGCACGAATTCGTTTACGTCCAATTATCATGACCTCCCTCGCTTTTACTTTGGATGTATTTCCACTTGTTATTAGTACAGGTGCTGGAGCGGCAAGTCGTCACTCTATCGGAACAGGAGTTATGGGGGGAATGATTGCGGCAACCTTTTTAGCAATCGTATTTATCCCACTCTTTTACATCCTTGTCTCTAAACTCAAAAAGGAGAATAGAGAAGAATGATGATAGAGGAATATATACTAAATTACATACTTCTTTACATCATCCTAGAGATCTTTGAGGTGAGCTGGCAAAAGGCTCCCTCACTCATGGGAATGCTTCTTCGGATGTATAAATATTACAACAAAAGTATTTGGCTTTTTTTAATTATGCACCCCACTTTTTATTTTGCCATAGGCTTTGCGATGCTCAGTGACTACAATGGCTTTGCACTTTTATTACTCTTTATCAAGACTTTGGATGTAGCGACAAAAATTTTACTTATCCAACAGGTCTTTGTCAAAAGAGAACTCTCCCAAGAGCTTTCTTTGGTTTTACTCGCTCCGATCAATGGTTTTTTGCCCTATCTTGGAGTAGTTCTCTACCCTCTTTTGATACTTTTAGCACTCTCTTAATCTTGAGAATACCCTTTTTGCAACTGTGCTTTTCTCGCTAATACTTTCACGCTCTGAGAGATATCTTCTGAAGCGATATGATAATGTTCATGGAGTTTTTCAAGAGAATCATCGACCTTTTGTACCAAAATAGAGCTGAGTTCAGTTATTTGTGCCTGAAGCGCTTCTTTATGCTCCTCTTGTGAAAAATCCATCTCTTTAGAGAGGTGGGAGAGCTGTGCTTGAGATTTGACATAATCAGCCTTGATCGCGTCAATATCATCAATAAGGCTTTGTATCTGTTTATACACCTCTAAAAGAACACTGTGTTGCTCCTCAATATCCTCCATCTTTTTGGATGAAAGTGACATCTGCTTCATGATCATCTCACTTTGAGACTTGATCGATGTGAGCTTATTTTCACTCTCAAAAAGGGATGTATTGATCGCTTCTGCGTGTGATTTGAGTGTAGTGATCTGATTTGCAAAAGCTTGTGTCACCCCTGCCATCTGCTCTAGAGTATGGGATGTAATACTATCGGCTACATTTTTTGAGATCTCTTTCATAGCATCGAGTTTCTCTTGAAGTTGGGCAAAATCCTCACTCACATCAACACGATTCTCCAAAGCTTCTGTAAGCATCTTGGCTATTTTGACATAATGTTCTTGCTCTGAGACACGCAAAATATCAATATGCTTATGCACAATAGTATCGAGCTCTGGAAGTTGTTTGTTGATAAAGTCGTCAAAGGCATGGTTGATATCTTCATGCCACGCTTGAACCTGATCAAACTTTTCTAAAAACTTCATCCCATTTGTATTGATCGCATCAAGAGCCTTGATATCGTGTTTGAACTTTTCACGAATATCTTCTTGGTAGCTTTTATCCTCTTGTTGGTTGCGAATGATCTTTGATTCGATCTCCCCCATCATCTCTTTGAGTTCTGAGACTTCATCGATCAGTGAGCGAGTAAACTCTGTTTGTAAAAGCTTACTTTGTGACTTTTGTGTTTGATCCATAATATTCATAATAAAATAGAGCAAAAGGGAAACAAGGAGTGGAAAAAGAGACTCACGAAGCAGTAAAAGCATGTTGCTAGTCTCAGGATTTAAAATAAAATGGATAATAGAGCTGATAAGACCTATCCCGATCACCAAAGGAGCATAGTTGATCTTGTGTTGCTTTTTAAGAATCGAGATCTGGCGTAAAAATAAAAGCGCCATCAACAAAAACGCGAAGAGTAAATCAGCATCGAACATACCATATCCTCAAGAAAAATTTAACTATTCTATCATATAAATTTATAAAACTATATCTAATATCTCTTTGGGATGTGAAAGGAGTGTAGGATGCTCTGCCTTGGGGGTAAAACCCCAAGTAGCAAACATAGAATCGATCTGTGCAGCCTTGGCACTGAGGATATCTTTGGAGTTATCTCCTACCATCCACGCTTTGTGTTTTTGCTTGTCATATTGATAATGGGAGAGTATTTCTAAAAGCATCTGTGGATCAGGCTTTGCCGCGCTCACCTTATCTGCTCCGATGATAACATCAAAGAGATGTGAAACTCCAAGATGCTCTAACATCCTTTGTGCGAACTGTGTCGGGGCATTGGTCGCAACAGAGAGCTTCACGCTGTTTTGCACAAGCGTTTGCAGTGTCTCTTCGATCCCCTCATAGAGATAAGGGTTTTGAACACATTGCTCATAATAATGTTTTTCAAACATATCGCGCGCACTTGGATCATAGATCTCTGTCTCATAAAAAAGCTTTGGTAGATTACGTACCTCCATATTGATCGCATCGACGATAAACTGCATCTCAAGTGGCTTGAGCTTGTATTTCTCTTGGCGTACATAATTTACCGAGATCGTAATATCTTTTTGCGAATCAATCAGTGTGCCGTCCATATCAAAGATCACTACTTTCATCACTTTTCCTATTTCATCTTTGTATAGATCTCTTGGAGAGCATCCACAAAGAGATCGCTATCGTTTGGACAAGAGGTGACACGGTAGGCTTCAAAACCGATCTCCTCTGCAACTTCACGGTACTCGATATCTAGCTCAAAATCGGTCTCAGAGTTATCGATCGTAAAGGCGATCGGCACGATGATCACCTTTTTGTTCTCTATTTCGTGTAACTTTTCTTCTAGAGATGGAGTAAGCCACTTCATTGGTCCCACTTTTGACTGATAGGCAAGATGGATATTTTGAAATTTCAATTCTCTTTTTTGCATCATCTCAGAGAGAATTGCAACATGTTTTTGGACATGTTGTTGGTATACATCCCCAGCGTCGACTATCTTTTGAGGCAAGCCATGTGCAGAGAAGATGATATCAAAATCACTTGCTTTATCAGAAGCAAGCGTTTCGGTGATATTTTGTAAGACCGCTTCATTATATTTCTCATTTTGAAAGAAGTGCTTGATCTCATGCAAAGTTGCCCTCCCCCCACTTTGAAAATAACACTCCTCAAAATCCTCTATAGAAGACTTTGTAGTAGTCGTAGAGTATTGTGGATAGAGTGGAATCAGATAGATCTCTTCGATCTCTTTTTCATCTGAGAGTCGCTCGATCACCTCAGAAGCAAATGGGGGTGTATAGCGCATCGCAAAATCAACAAGTACATCCTCTCCCAAACGCTCTTGAAGTTTTGCTACAAGCTTTTTGGTATGCCCGACAATAGGTGATTTTCCCCCAAGTTCTCGGTATATCTCTTGAGAACTCTCCGTTCGGGTAAAGACAATCATTGTTCCTATAAATTTTCTCAAAAGTGAGCTTTTTACCGTGAGAATATTCTTATCAGCGAACATATTTTTTAGAAAAACTTCCACTTCACTAAGGTTATTTGGACCACCCATATTTAAAAGTATTACTGCTTCTTTTTTCAAAAATCAATCCTCTTTGACGTGTGTACTTATCTCATACATAATTTGCTGCAATGGTAGCATATCTTCATAGATTTTATAGAGTGTGTCTATGAGCTTTTGCCCCTCAGTAATAAGTGATGGATCCAAGAGTGCATACGATGCCATCCCCTTATAAAGGCTCAGCTCTACAGCTTCCATAGAACTATCAAAACCACGAGGAAAGCGCTTATAACCCTGAGGGAGTAGTTTGTACCCTTTTACCTCAATATCTTCTAGGATTTTTTTGAGGGAGACTCTTCTTGTGTCATCTAAAATATACTCACGATACGCATCTAAAAGTGGCTTTTCAAACCAACGCACCCCAACAGCTACAAAAAGCTCATCAGGGGAGAAGTGGAGATAAAAAGAGGAGCTCTGCAGACGCTTGGAGCGCCCTTGCCAAAAGATGATCCCGATACGACTTTTGAGCGGTTCTTTACTAGAACCCATACGGCGGGTGTCACGAAAGATACGAAAAAGAGATTTGTTGATCTTTGGCTCTGCATTGATCGTGGGTTCAAGCGCCATAAGGTGCTCGCCCATCTCCTCTACAAAAGCACGGGAGGGTTCTAGGATAAGTGTTTCGTATTCCCCTCTATGGGTTTCAAACCACTCTTTGTTGTTATTGCTTCGGATCTTGCGTAAAAAATCCAAAGCCTTTGGAGAAAAACCTGTAAAAGACATTACACAAAGCCTTATGCAAGCTTTCTATTTCTAAATGCAAATGCTATCACCACAAAGATGATAAAGTAGGTGATCGGTACAAAATCAGGAACAGGCACTGGATCCCCTTTTGCATACGAATGCAATCCTGCTAAGTAGTAATTTACCCCAAAATAGGTCATAAGTACGGATGTAAACGCTAAGAGTGAGACCGCACTAAATACATAATCGTTATAGATAGCTTTGATAAATCTAAGGTGAACAGCCACCGCATACACCAAAATAGTCACTAAGGCCCAGGTCTCTTTTGGGTCCCAGCCCCAGTAACGACCCCAACTCTCGTTTGCCCACACACCACCAAGAAAGTTTCCAATGGTAAGGAGCACAAGCCCGATCATCAGACTCATCTCATTAATAGCGTTAAGCTCTTTGATAGAAGCGCTTATCTGGATGTGATTCTTTTGATTTTTCAAAATAAAAAGTAAAAGTACGATAAAACCTAAAAGTGCTCCAAGCCCTAAAAATCCATAACTCGCAGTAATCATAGAAACATGGATAGAGAGCCAATAGGAGTTAAGAACAGGAACAAGGTTTGTCACTTGTGGATCCATCCAGTTTAAGTGCGCCACAAACAAAATAAGTCCTGTGAGTATTCCCGTCGAAGCCATCGTAAAACTTGAGCGTTTTGAAAAGATGAAGCCCGCTAAAACTGTTGCCCAGCCGATATAGATCATCGACTCATAACCATCAGACCACGGCGCGTGCCCCGAGATGTACCAACGAAGTGCAAGCCCTATCGTATGCGCTATAAAAAAGAGGATCAAGAGAGCCAAGCTTGCTTTTGTAAAAAAATCTATCTTGAATTTTGGACGTAAGACCTTAACAAAACTAAGCACTACTAGGATAAAACCAACGATCAAGTACAAAGGATAAAGTCTTTCAAAGATATTTGCTTCATTGTAAAAGACTTCAGCTTTGATACGCGTTTCACTCGGATATACCTCTGCTCCATAAAACTTTTGGTACTCTGCGATCTTTTGAAGTGCTTTATCAGCATTATTCCACTCACCCGAAGCGAGTCCATTGTCTATGGCACTAAAGTACTCTACAGCGATCATTCGTAACTTTTCACCCTCTTGCGCATCAAAACTACGCAGAGCATTCATTGTTGCAAACCACTTATTCTGTATATCGTTATGCTTTGGCCATATCTTTACCAATTCCCCTGTAAAGACCATATACACGATGTTGACCTTCTCATCGATCTTGAGGATCTGATTATCAAGCTTGCTTCTATGTTTTGGCTCTTTGCGTGATGCCTCTTCTGTGTATTTATAGAGTTTGTAGCCTCTCATATTCTCAGGGTCTTCAAAAAACTGAGAAAAAGAACAATATTTTGCATCTTTCGCAGCGCCAATGATCTTATTGATCTCTTCATTTTTGGTTTGGATCAGTTTGATATCACGATAAATATCAGGTCGAATCATCATCCCAAGGATAACTTGTGATGCACCCAATTTTTGACCTGCCACTTTGAGTGTAGAAGATTTATGTACCTTTGAGAGAATCTCCGTAGCAAGTGTATGAAGAGGCTTCATCCGTCCACCGCTATCTTGTACGACGAGCTCACCAAACTTTTGTGAGTGTTTTGCATCAAAAGATACAATCGTCTCTATTGCAGGATGCAGCTCTTGCGCTTGAAGCATTGATACTGGCGAGAGTAGACCCAAGATCCCAAGAGCAAAGAAAAGGGAGAGAAACTTCTCTTCACTCGCTTTTTTCGCTTTTTTTGCCAAAGCCGCAAAACGGTTTTGTTTAGAAAAAAGTGACCAAAACATCCCAAGCCCTAAAAGAAAATAACCTATATACGATGGAAGTGTTCCCGGATCGTTATTGACAGAGAGGACTGTTCCTTTTTCATCTTGGTCGTAAGAGGCTTGAAAAAAGCGATATCCACGGTGTTCTAAGATATTGTTCATATAGATCCTATAAGGCATATTGATATTTTGCTCTTTATCATGCAAGACAACTTCACTTGCGTACGAAGCTGGAGACATAGACCCAGGGTAACGATCAAGTTGAAAATCTTCAAGATAGATCGCAAATGGAAGTTTTAACTCTTTAGAACCATAAGAAAGGGTTACATCCACACCATTGATACTCTTCGTATATGGTTTTGCTTGATTTCCTGCGCGCCCATAGATCATCATCTCCTCTTGCTCGCCCTCTACATCTACAAGAAAACGAAAAGCATCATAGCCAGGCTGTTGTGGTGATGCATTTGGATTAGAAACTATTTTGATCTCTGCATTGGCTACAAAATCGCGTAGCACAAAACTATTTGTCCCTGCAGTAAAGAGTGTACGTGTAGTCAGATTCTCTTTTTGGCTCGCTTTGATGACACCTTTACTCCCATCATCCATTTTTAGATATTCTAGATCCATGGGATGACGCATATAAAGCACACCCTCTTCTACAAAAAGTGAGATCACCTCTTTATCAAAACTCTCCTCTGAGTTAAAATCAAGAACAAGGTTTTCCGTCTGGTAAAACTCACCCTCTTTAAGTGTCAGTGGAGCACCTTTCCCTCCACCTGTCACCATCATCTCTGCGATCGCTCTTCCACCCTCTTTTACTTCTACGATCTGCTCTATCGCATCAGGAATATATTCAAGTAACTCTACATGAACAGCTTTTCCAGCTACATCCAAAGAAGAAGAGATGGAGTTATTTGATTTTTTAGAGAGATAAAGATGTTGGCTCATTGATTGTTTCTCTGCGCCCGACACTCCATCTACACTAAAAAATGTATCTGCACTCAGCATTGTAGATGCACTCTCTTTCTCACGAATATGCATCGTTCCCTCAAAGCCAAAATATCTCGTAACGGCTGCACCGATAATAATAACAATAAAAGCAGTATGGAAAATAAAAAGTGGGGCTTTTTTGAGTTTGTACATTTTAAAGTAGATCATGTTGTAGATCAGGTTGATTGTTAATAATCCCAACAGAACCTCAAACCAAAGGGCATTATAGACTTCAGCTTTTGCGGTCATTGTGCCATAATCGTTTTCAATAAATGTTGCATAGCCTATAGAGATAGCAAAAATAGACATCAAAAGTGCCATCGTTTTCATAGAGCCAAGAAGGGATAAAAGTTTTTTCATTGGAGACCTTTATTTAAAAAAACTTATTTTAGTCAAATAAAGATAATAGAGAAGTTACACCCATAAAAAATGGGTGTAAAAAGAAGTTTAAGAAGTCACCATAGTATCAAGATGGGCAAAAAGTTCTTTTGAGGACTTTTCAGCCTCAGTAAAAAGTTTGATCACCTCTTTAGAGTTTGCAATAAGATCTTTTTTCGCTAAAGAAACAGCTTTGTTAATAGACTCATGCACATGTTTATGCGGTCCTACAAGTTCTTTGTATGAGCTTGTGTTTGAGAAGTTTTCACGCCCCTCATTTGCATACCATTTTCCGAGATTACAGGTCGTATGATCCCCTTTGATCTCTTCGGCACGATCATTGATAACAGCAGAGTACGCACTATTTTTAAAGATCATATGATCGAGTTTTGCCATATTTGCAAAGAGTTCATGACCGATACGTGTATTGTCCTCTTTGATCTTATCGACATTCTCTACCATCTCAAAGAGAGTATTTTTGAACTCATCGAGTTTTTCACTAGAAGAGAGCGCATGTTCTTCGATCTTTTCACTATTTTCTGACATATTCGTCGAATTTTGCTTAAGAACACTGATATTTGCTTCCACTTCACTCGTCGCTTTTTGTGTACGCTCTGCGAGTTTTCTCACCTCGTCAGCTACTACCGCAAATCCACGCCCATGTTCTCCTGCACGCGCTGCTTCTATCGCGGCATTGAGTGCCAAGAGGTTTGTTTGATCGGAGATATCTTTAATAAGCGAGATCACACTATAGATCTCTTCAACATTCGAGCTTAATTGCTCTGAAGAGATACGTGAATCACTTATCATCTCTGTGATATTAGAGATCGTACTAATGATCTCATCTGTTGAAGCTGTTACTTTTTTGATAACATCTCCAGTTGCGTGATTGAGTTCATTCACTTCATTGACACTTGCAACATTATGATCCATACTCTCACGAAGATTATGAGAATTCTCAATTGATCCTGCGATCATACTATCAGAAAGAGCAAGAGTCATCTTATTCTTTTCTAAATTCTCCTCTACTTCATGTGCTGATTCTTCAGCATGTCTCGCTTGTCCTTGTGCATCCTCTGCTATCTTCTCTACTTTATCCAAGAAGGCATTAAAACTTGCACTTGCTTGTCCAAGCTCATCATTTGAAAGTACAGGCAGACGTTTTGTAAGATCAGCATCCCCTTCTGCGAGTTCTTGAGCTACTTTATCAAGATTGATAATTGGATCAGCCACAGCACGTTTGATCACTACGATTAAAAAGATCAAGATAAATAGATCAACAAATGCCATAATAAAGACTTGTGATACAAGAGAATCACTCGACTGTTCAACGATACGCTCAACATCTTGAAGCGGTTTTCCAATGAGAGCATAACCAACCGTATCCCCTGAAAAATCAATAATAGGCTCTGAAACAATAAAATAATTTGCAGAGTGAAGCACATGATCAATATCTTTGATATTAAGAGAAGCTAATTCACTGAAAAATTTCGTATTTGTGATCTCTTCACGTACTGCCAAAGAATAGTTTCCAAGTTTTTTAGCACTTTGAAGACCTTGTGCAATCGAAAGATATTTATTATCTAAAACAATTGCAATATCAATATTATGACTCTTTTTTGCCATTCGTACAATAGAGTTGAGACCCTGCATAAACTCAACAGAACCTAGATACTCCCCATTTTCTATAATAGGAGCAATTCCACGAAGACTTAAACCTGCAACGCCTAGTTCAATAGCGACAAGAGGTTTTTGTGTCTCTTTTACTTTCTTTATCGTATGGCGAAAAGATTTCAGATCATCACCATATTTTTCAGGTCTCCACGCACGCAAATAACTATGTACATTTGCATCATGAATATGCACTTTGATATTATTGAACTCTGTATTGTCTTTAAATGTTTTAGATAAAGAGTTTAAGCCAGCGATTGCCACTTCTCTATCATTTTCAAGCAGTGCTTTTTTTGCATAATAGTTATCTGCTATGTTAATAGCATTCGTGAGACCAATATTTTTTTTGCCCTCTAAAAGATCTATATAGACAGAACGAAGCGTTGAATCCTCTGTTTTGTAGACATCTGTCTTCATCTCTTCTATAGAAAAGAAATAGTTAAACATAATAACTACAAATCCGATAAGAATGGAAACAATAAGAGGAATGTGTATCTTATTGCTTATGGATAAATTTGACATAGTAGTACCCTTTTATTAAGTGATGTATTATTCTAACATAAAGTAGTCAGCTTAAAGTTTAAATTTAATATAACTTCAGAGCAAATCACTGTAATAAAATTATCTCAAAACCTTTTCTATCTCCCTTTAGAAGTCGTGCAGTTCCACCATGAGCTTCTGCGATCTGGCGAGAGAGAACAAGTCCTAATCCATTACCTTTAACTTTTGTACTTTTAAAAGCCTCAAAAAGTTCTTTATTATTCTCTATTTCCACTCCACTATCATAGATATAGAAGCGATGATGTGTATCATCCCGTTCATAAACGATTTCCACCTCGCCATCTTCATTTTCATCAAGCTCTATCGCATCGATCGCATTGATGATAAAGTTAGAAAAGAGCATCTCTAAAAGATCTTTATCCCCATTGATAATAAACTTCTGCTTTGGGAAAGTAAAACGTATCTCCTTAGAATAAGCATAGTAGCCTATCGCCATATCGAGAGCTTCTTTAAGATCACTCCACAAAAAAGGGCTAACATTTGCCTCTATCCCTTTACTAAACATCAAGGTCGCCTTGATAATGCGCTCTATGCGGTAAACAGAGCGTTGGATCTCCTCGACGATAGGAATATTTTCCTCTAAGACTCTTTTTTTAAGCGTAGAGCTTAAAAGAGAGATAGAGCCGATAGGATTGCGGATCTCATGGGAGAGATGTGCTGCCATCTGCCCCATGGTAGCGAGGTTCTCTTTTCGTTTTTGCTCGGTGATATCAGTAGCACTTATCATAAACTTATCTTTATACGAAGAGCTTTTGATAAGATAGGATTTTCTTTTAAATGTCACTTCGTAATCATCATTTTTACTCTCTAAGAGCTCAAGAAGCTGTGCGAGTGATTTGGCTTGAGAATTTTGTAAAAATACATTCCCCTCCTCATCAAGGATCCAGATCGCATTAGGCAAGAATTCCACCACCTGTTCTACCGTATTTTGAAGATGGGCATAGGACTCTTTGAGCTCTGTAAACTCGCGCTCGACCTTGTAGGTCTGCTCGATAAGAAGGTTAAGCTCCTCTGGGGTGATATCAGACATTAACGTGTATATCCAAGAAGGATCTTATAAAGAGAATGGGCATCATCACTCCCTGCTAACTCACGAATCGAGTGCATTCCAAGAGTAGGAAGCCCAACATCTAGGGTCTCGATCCCCAGACGTGTTGCTGTGATAGGACCGATAGTAGAGCCACATCCCATGTCACTGCGCGTCACAAACTGCTGGATCTCTTCACCAAGGGAAGATGCGACATTCATAAAACGCGATATCGTCTTGGAGTTGGAGGCGTAGCGTTGATTTGCATTGACCTTGATCACCACCCCTTTATTCATTTGTGGAGCATGTTGGGCATCGTGTTTACTAGAGAAGTTGGGATGGATAGCATGGGCATTATCTGCGGAGATGAGGGTAGATCGGCGGATCATCTCTACATACTCTTCATGCTCAGGTGCAATGCGCTTGAGGGTAAACTCTAAAAAGCTTCCCCCCGCTCCTGAGGTTGATTCACTTCCCACCTCTTCATGATCACTCGCGATAAAGAGCATCGCAACATCGCTAGGGACAGAACAGACACCTACCATACCCACATAACAGCTCAGTAGATTATCAAGACGCGCACTTGCAATAAAATCCTCTTTTAAACCCACATAGGAGCTTTTTTGCACATCATAAAAACTCAGCTCACTCGCATAGATCTTCTCTACATCCGAAGCTTCTTGAGAGAGTTCCTCTTTTAAGAACGCCTCAAAGTCAAGATCACTCTCTGTCATAAGTACAGGAGTGATATCAGTCTGAGCATTGATACTTCGCGTGTTATTTACCTCTCTATCAAGATGGATCGCCAAAGAGGGAATGGTCGCTATTGGTTTTTTAAAGTCTATCAGAGCATCTTTGATGATATTCTCAGAACTCAGATAGCTCACACGCCCAGCCAAAGAAAGATCTCTGTCAAACCAAGGGTTGAGCAGCACCCCACCATAAGGCTCCACACCAAATTTGATCACCCCATGCTCTTTGATCACAGGATTTGGCTTAAGTTTGAGATTTGGCGAATCTGTATGTGCGCCTATCATCGTATAGACTTTCTCTGATTTTGGATAGGTAAACGCGATCACCGAAGAATCATTACGTGTGACATAATATTTCTCACCCTCTTTGAGTTTCCATTTTTGCTCCTCATAGAGTCTCTTAAACCCAGCATTTTCAAACATCATCGCCATATTGCGTGTCGCGTGGAAAGGGGTTGGTGAAGCGTCTAAAAAGCCCAAAAGCCCCTCGTTAAAATCTTGTTTGTTCATCTATGCTCCTATAATATCTATATATTCATTCCCATCAAGGGCAGTAATAAGATTGTTATTGACCCGTATTGCCGAGTCGATCACCACATTATGTAGTTTTGAGACGATGGTCACTTTGAGCTCACGATTGCCTGGATGTTGACGTATCAGGCTGTAAAGCTCTTCGAGGATCTTCATATCCGTTCCTAGATGCACACTCAAGTTGAGTGGATCTTGTGGGATCTCACGCACCTCTTTTTTGGTCTTTTTGGTCTCTTTTTTTGCATCTTTAAGGGTCATTATTTTCGTCACAGAAATACGGGTAAACATCTCTGTATGAGTAATCTTGGTCTTAAAGGCAACGGGCTCATTGAGATTCATCCCTTGGAGTTCTTCGAGTTTGTCCGAAAAGAGCATGATCTCGATATTGCCGTGAAAGTCCATCAAACTCACTATCCCAAAAGAGTTCCCTTTTTTGGAGACCTTTTTGGTGATCTCTTCTACTTTTCCTATAAAAATAGCACTTGAGCCATCTTTGATACTCTCAATCTCTGAGGAGAGCGTATAGGTGAGCTGGTCGATATCCTCTCTAAAATCATCAAGAGGATGCCCTGAGACATAAAACCCTAGTGTATCTTTTTCAAACTCTAAGATCTCTTTGAGGGTATACTCATCGGAGTTTGTGAGTTTGAGCTCTACGTTTGTGATCTCTTCATCATCTCCAAAGAGGCTTCCCACTGCATTTTTACGTGCATCCGTCGCTTTTTTAGCTGTATCGACGATCAACTCTATCTGATCGAGCAGTGCTTTTCTGGAGTAGCCAAATCTATCAAAACCACCTGTCTTGATAATAGACTCAACCACCCGTTTATTTACTTTGGATGGATCGATGCGATTGACAAAGTTCTCTATGGATGTAAAATCTCCATCCTCTCTGCGTGTCTCTAAAATAGAGAGAACAGCTGATTTTCCCACCCCTTTGATCGCTCCAAGTCCAAAGAGGATAATATCGCTTCCATCTTTGGTAATAGCAGAGAACTCGAGCTGTGAATCACAAATATCAGGTGGTGAGAGCTCGATCCCCATACGTTTTACTTCATCGATATAACGTACTACTTTATCCGTATTGTCTTTATCTGATGTCAGAAGTGCCGCCATAAACTCATTTGGATAGTAGGTCTTGAGCCATGCAGTTTGAAAAGTGACCATCGCATAGGCTGCAGAGTGAGATTTATTAAACCCGTATCCTGCGAACTTTTCAATGAGATCAAAGAGCTTCGAGGCTCTGTCATAGTCATAGCCTTGCTTTGCTGCACCCTCAGAAAACTCAGCATTGTACTGCGCCATATCCTTTTTCTTCCCCATAGCACGACGGATAATATCTGAATATCCAAGCGAAAAACCGCCAATGGTTTGAACGATCTGCATAACCTGTTCTTGGTACACGATGACCCCATAGGTATTGCCTAAAATTGGCTCCATCGTATCAAAAGTGTACTCAATCGCTTCACGTCCATGTTTACGCTCGATAAAGCTATCAAGCATCCCAGACTCCATCGGTCCTGGTCGATAAAGGGCGAGTACCGCGATCAGATCCTCAAAACTGTCAGGCTTAAGACGTTTATTCAAATCTTGCATCCCCGTAGACTCTATCTGAAACATCCCAACCGTGCTTCCTGTACGAATCACCTCATACACTTTTGGATCATTCTCATCTATTTTGTGCCAATCGATCTCTTTGTCATAACGACGCTTGATAAGCTTGATCGCATTATCGATGACATCCAAAGTTTTAAGTCCCAAGAAGTCGAACTTAATGAGGTCTACATCCTCTAAGTAATTGAGCGAATATTGGGTAACAAAAGTCTCCTCACCAGAGGGTTTATAGATAGGTGTTTTTTTCCAAAGCTCCTCATTACTTATCACCACTCCTGCAGCGTGCATTCCAGAGTTTCGCTTGAGCCCTTCGAGCTTTTTGGCAAACTCCCACACACGCGCGGCGTTTGCATCACTCTCTATAAGCTCTTGGAGTTTTGGCTCTTTTTGATAGGCTCCAGGGATAAATTCCCCTTTTTTCTCTTTTCCATTCAGGGTGATCCCTAGCTCATCGGGTACTAGTTTTGCCATTGCATCAGCTTGACTCAGAGGCATATCAAGAACACGGGCGACATCACGTATCACCCCTTTTGCTAAGAGTGAACCAAAGGTGATGATCTGTGCGACTTGATTACGCCCATATTTTTCGACAACATAGTCGATGATCTCCCCACGGCGCGCCTGCATAAAGTCCATATCGATATCGGGCATACTTACACGCTCAGGGTTAAGAAATCTCTCAAAAAGTAGATCATACTTCATCGGATCGATATCGGTGATCTCAAGCGCATACGCTACTAAACTTCCTGCAGCCGAACCACGCCCAGGACCGACCGCTATCCCCATCTCTTTGGCAACTTTTACGAAATCCCAAACGATCAGCATATAGCCAGGAAACTTCATCGAGTTGATGATATCCATCTCAAATTCTAAACGCTTGCGATACTCTTCGTGCTTTTCCTCAGGTACATGTTCAAGACGTTTTTCAAGCCCCAATTTACAACGATGGATAAAATACTCTGCATCGTTTTTATCAGCAGCACTAAAGTACTTTTTTTTCTCCTCAGCACTTGCATCTGCTAAAAGTGGCGCATCATCTTCATAATCGATATCAAGACCCTCGTTTTTTGCATACTCACGAGTAAATTTAAAGTTTGGCGGTATCGGATCTCCGAGTTTGAGTTCGAGTTGGCACTTCTCTACGATCTCTTGAGTATGCTCGATCGCTTCTGGGATGTCAGCAAAAAGGCGCTCCATCTGCTCAGGAGATTTGAGATAAAACTCATGTACTGAGTGACGCATACGGTTTGGATCATCGTAGAGTTTATTCATCCCGATACACATAAAGGCTTCGTGGTATTGGGCATCTCCTGGGTAAGTATAGTGGGTATCATTTGTCGCTACCAATTTGATATCAAGCTCCCGAGACAGGCGCAATATCTGTGCATCGATATGAAGCTGATCCCCAATTCCGTGACGCATGATCTCTAGATAAAAATCATCCCCAAAGATCTCTTTGTACTCCAGCGCTGCTGCTTTTGCTCCCTCATACCCAAGTGCTCCGTTTTTGAGATTACGCTCATTGGCAGTATTGAGGTGCCAGTTGACCTCCCCTTGTAAACATGCAGAGGTACAAATAAGCCCCTCAGAGTGTTCGCGAAGCTCATTTTTGTTGATGCGTGGAAAATAGTAAAAACCATCGATAAAAGCTTTGGAGGAGAGGTACATAAGGTTTTTGTACCCTGCATCGTTCTTGGCATACAAACAGATATGAAAACGCTGTTTTGTGCTTTTATCATCGAGGGTCTCACCGTTATGGATATAGCCTTCCATCCCGATAATAGGCTTGATACCCGCTTCTCTCATCTGCTGATAAAAGTCAATTGCCCCAAACATATTTCCATGATCGGTCATAGCAACAGAGGTCATTCCAAGCTCTTTGACGCGACTCACAAGGTTTGTTATCTTATTTGCACCATCAAGGAGGGAATATTCTGTATGGAGATGAAGATGAGTAAAGGGTTTTGCGCTCATAATTTTAGCCTTTGGATGTAAGAGAATTTAAAGAATCAAATTATAATCTAATGGACTTAAGCAGAGATAACACAATTACGCCCTTGGTGTTTTGCCTTATAAAGCATCTCATCTACTCTTTTTGTCAGTGTCTGTTGTGTATCCGTTTTTCTAAATGAGACAACACCAAAACTACATCGAAGTTCTTTGACACCTCTAAAACGGTGCTCTTCAATCACCCTGCGTAATTTCTCAGCAAAAGAGTGTGCATGAGAAAGAGCTAAAGGAGCAATAATCATAAACTCCTCTCCACCCCAGCGTGCAAAAATATCTCCCTCTCTTATCTGTGAGGAGATGAGTGAAGCGAGTTCTTTTAAGACACTATCGCCCACATCATGTCCAAGGGTATCATTGATCTTTTTAAAATGATCTATGTCAAACATAATGAGTGAAAAATGCGTACTCTCTTGCATCGCTTGATCGATATGTTTGCTCAAAAAATGGTTGAATCGCTCTCGATTATAGATCCCCGTTAAGCTATCATAGTTTGCACGATTTTCAAGCTCTTGCTTCTCATAAAGTTCCTCTGTAATATCCCTAAAGGAGATAAAAAGGTTGAATGTTTTTTCAAAAAGTACCCACTCTAATTCAAACACTTTCTTCCGATCCAAACTTTTGTCTAAGATCTTCACACAATGTTTTTTGTCTGGATGTTTTTGAATATATTCTGTCCACAAAAGCCCATCAACAAACTTTCCTAAACACTCATTATCTTCAATAAAAAAGTCACACACACAGTCGTGTTCACTTATAAATTCTTTAAGATTCTTGTACTCAAAAAACTTAAAAAAAGTGTCATTCGCATCAATAAGTTGTGTTCCATTTGTGACGATAAGCATCTGATTTTGCACATTTAAAAGCTCCCGTACATATTGATTATGTTGTTTCTCTTTATAGGCAAAGATAAAAACTAAAAGCCCTAAAAAGATTGCGAGCAGTACTTCAATGATAAAGTCTTTTCGATACTGATCCCTAGGGCTTTGCAAAATATCAACAAGCATAATACCTATATCTTTGCTATTAATATCTTTTTGAGGACATACAACCAAAGAATAACATTCATCCTTAAATCGATAGTCAATAATCATAACATCATCTTTTCGAAGTAGCCCATCTAAAAGCTTTTCTTCAACAATATACTCAAAACGCTTTTTATCAAAACTATCAAAAGAGGAGCGTTTGTTATAATAAAATACTTGGGCATCAAGTGTAACATTTTCATACCCTTGCATACCCTCACGAAGCAACAGCATATATTGGTTTGCATAGATCTTTTTCATCTCACGTAATATATACTCAAAACTTACACTATATTCGTAAGCGCCGACATAAACTCCATCATAAAAGAGCGGATACTGATAGCGATACGCATCGAGATATTTTCCAAGTGCTAAGCCTTTTTTATACAAAAAATCTTCTGATAAGGTTTTAAAAGAGGGACGTATCTCATCTATCTTATCATCATATTGTTGTTGCTTATGCATCCGGAGCAAGACATTATTTTCTCTGTCAACAAAGATCAATCCTGCAAGTGAATTTAAGCTTGTTGCATTGTAAAAATCAATGAGTAGTGTATTGAGTTTTTCACGAAGTAGCTCTCTTTTTTGTTTTGAAGCACCATTACTTTGAGCCAGAATATACGAGAGTGAATCTGCATAGATAGCATGAAAACTATCATGAGAAAGTTCAAAACTATTGATAGTACTATGAAATGTTTTTTTGGCAAGGGCGATAGTATTCGTATGGTAAGTTTCTAAACGCGTCATATATTGTTCTGCGAAATAGCTTATCACAAAAGTAGAGTAAAAAAAGAGAATAAAAATATATGTTTTCAAAATGATTCTTTGTTAAAAATTTCAAAATCCTATCATATCTATGATAAAATCGTAATATGAAAAGTGTCTTAAT
>JAGGTH010000101.1 GCA_021163845.1 Helicobacteraceae bacterium
TGTAGTGAATATTGATGATTTTAAAGAGATTAATGATTCTTTCGGGCAAGCGGTTGGAGATATTATTCTCATATCATTTTCAAAAAAGCTATTAGATATGGTAATTAAAGAGACAAACATTACACTTATCCATATTTCTGGCGATGAGTTTGCTTTATTCTTTACAGAAAAACCTTCTAAAGATGAATTCATTAAATTTGCGATGATACTTCTTGAAAAAATTGAAAAAATGATCTTTTATCACGAAAAGAATGAACTCACTATTAGGGTCACTATTGGGGGTGCTTATCAAGTTCAAGAAGCTCTAGAAAAAGCGGATATCGCCTTGAAGTCGGCTAAAAAACAGGGAAAAGATTTTTTACTTTATGATGAGACTTTTAATGTTGAACAGCAATATAAGAATAATATGGAATGGACCAAGAAAATCAACTGGGCCATTGAAAATGATAAAATCCGTGCTTTTTTCCAACCTATCTTTGATAACAAAACAAATAAGCTCGTAAGTTGCGAATGCTTGATCCGTTTAATTGATAGTGAAGATAATATTATAACTCCTTATCATTTTTTAACAATAGCAAAAAAAAGTAAGCTTTACTCTAAATTAACAAAAATAATGATTGAGAAAAGCTGCCAATACTTTGAACATTTGGCGTGTGATTTTTCAATTAATTTATCAGTTGAAGATGTACTCGATGAAGAGATTACAGAATATATTTTATTGAATATTGAAAAATATAATGTGAGCAAAAAAATCATATTTGAGCTCCTAGAGACAGAAGGGATCGAAAACTATGAAGAGGTTTCTTCGTTTATTAATAAAATGAAGTCTTTGGGATGTAGAATCGCCATTGATGATTTTGGTTCAGGGTATTCAAATTTCGAGTATCTACTTCAGCTCAATATTGATTATATTAAGATTGATGGTTCATTAATAAAAAATATAGATTTTGATACAAATGCTCAAATTGTTGTAGAGACGATTATTAACTTTGCTAAAAAATTAAACATTTTAATAATCGCAGAGTATGTTCATAATGAAGCAATTTATAAAAAAGTGAAAGAATTAAACATTGATCGTTCACAAGGATTTTTTCTTGCCGAGCCACAGGAGACTGTTAGCTTTATCAAATGAATAGAAAATAAAATACATAGTATAATCGCAAAAAAAGTTAAGAAGAGACATGCACGAGATACTCCAAAGAATAGATGAAGCTTCCCATATAGTTGTGATTGCCCATGTCAATCCAGATGCGGACTCATTAGGGAGTGCCAGTGCGCTTTATACCCATATTTTGCGTCTGCATAAAAAGGTCTCCTTTTTTTGTGCAACGAAAAATATTAGTCCAAAGTTTGCTTGTATTCCTTGGTTTGATAAGATCAAAGAGAGTTATCCCTTTTCTGCAGATCTGGCAATAGCACTTGATTGTGGTACATCGCAAAGAGTAGGTGTGGATGTAGAGTGTGATCTTATCAATATAGATCATCACCAAAGCAACAATAATTTTGGCACGTATAATCTTGTGGATGTAGCGTGTATAAGCACAACACAGGTGCTGTATAATTTTTTTGAAAAAAATGAGATAGCGATCAATCCTAAAATGGCTACAGCTCTTTACGCAGGCTTGCTAGATGACTCAAAAGGCTTTGTTGGTGAAGGTGTGAATGGTACAACTTTTGCTGTGCTTAACGCATTGATCGCGCACAAAGCTGAGTATGAAAATTGTAACCGCTCCCTTAGAAGATATGCATCACTTGCATCTTTGCGACTCAAAGGTTTGATGCTTCAAAATATGGAGCTTTTTCATAATGGGATGTTGAGTCTGTTTTGTGTACGTGTTGAAGATATGAAAGCTACGGGTGCGCTTGGTATGGATTGTGAGAGTGCTCTTGATGAGTCTTTGTATCTCCCAACTGTGAGTGTTGCACTCCTGCTTAAGGAAAATCGCGATGGGAGTATTAAGTGTTCTTTACGTTGTGAAGATGGATACGATGTAGCCAAGATCGCGTCGTTTTATAACGGAGGTGGACACAAAAATAGGGCGGGCTTTATTTTAGATACAAGCTACACTCTGCAAGGTGCTCGAGAAGAGATTTTAAATTTATTAGAAAAGGAAATATGTTTTGAGAAGAAATAAGAACAACTCATCTTTAGGAGTTTTAATACTATTTGCGTTATTTATCGGAGGGGCACTTTTTGTCTATACATCCGCAATGTTTGAGCGAGATCTTCCAAAAATTAGTTTAGATACCAATGGATATTGGAACCTCAAAAAACCTCTGGCTTTAAAAATAGAAGATGCAAGTGGACTCAAAACCTATAGAGTGACGCTTAAGACCTCAAGTGGAGAGGATACACTTGAGTTTGAAAAGTTTATTACGCCAAAAAGTGAAGTTTCTCTTGAACTTGAGCCACCGCGTAGTGCGTATGCGATCAAAGATAAAATGATTACAATTATTGTCGAAGCTCAAGATGCAAGTAGATGGAACTTTTTAAACGGAAATGAGACGCGCCAAGAATACAAGATTCATGTTGATAAAATGAAACCGACTTTGGCAATCGTGAGTAATTCCTACAAGATCACAAAGGGTGGGGCAGCGCTTGTGATCTTTAAAGCTGCAGATGAAAACCTCAAAGAGCTATACATTGAAACAAGTTTTGATAAAAAATTTAAAGCACAGCCATTTTACAAAGAGGGGTATTTTATCTCCCTTCTTGCATGGCCAGTGGTAGAAAATGATTTTAAAGCGACTGTAGTGGCAACAGATGAGGCATCTAACATCTCAAAAGCTTACATCCCACTCTATTTAAAGTCTAAAAACTATAGAGTCTCTCATATCAAGATAACAGACCATTTTTTAAATACCAAAATAGCTGAGCTTGCAGAAGAGTTTATAGAAACTCAAGGTATTGAAGCACCTCTAGAGCGTTTTAAGATCATCAATGAAGATGTGCGACGTAAGAATGAAGAATTGATACATGATATTACATCCAAGGTCTCAGATGAGATGATAAGTGATTTTAAGATCAATAAAATGTATCCGCTTAAAAACGCACAAGTAGTTGCAAGTTTTGGGGATCATAGAAAATACACCTACAATGGAGGAGCTTTAAGTGAATCGTATCACTTAGGACTTGATCTCGCAAGTAATGCTATGGCAAGTATTAAGCCTCAAAATGGTGGAAATATTGTTTTTTCAGATTATAATGGACTCTATGGTAACATGCCGATTGTGTCTCATGGCTTGGGCCTTTATACACTTTATGGACACTGCTCGAGTACATCGGTGCATTCTGGAGATAAGATAGAAGCAGATCAGCATATTGCAAATACTGGAAAGTCAGGCTATGCGATGGGTGATCACCTCCATTTTGGAGTGCTTATTCAAGGGATTGAAGTGCGTCCAGCTGAGTGGATGGATTCGCAATGGATGAAACTGAATATTTATGATGTAATCAAAAGTGCTAAAGCTATCATTGACAGAAGCTAGAAGATAAAGGAAAGAGTATGTATCAAACAACTATTAAAAAAAGTGTAGAACTTGTTGGGATAGGGCTTCATAAAGGTTCCCCCGTTCGTTTACGTTTGGAACCTTTAGAAGAAAACAGCGGGATCGTTTTTTATAGAAGTGATGTGGATGTATCGATCCCACTTGTCCCCCAAAATGTTGTAGATACAAAGATGGCGACGGTGATCGGAAAAGATGGCTATGTGATCTCTACGATCGAGCATATGCTCTCTGCTGTTTATGCGTATGGAATAGACAATCTACGTGTGATCGTAGATGCTGATGAAGTGCCTGTAATGGATGGTAGTAGTGCGAGTTATTGTATGCTGCTAGATGAAGCGGGTACGCAAGAGCTCTCTGTGCCAAAAAAAGTGATGCGCATTAAAAAAGATGTACTTGTTCAAGAGGGAGAGAAGTATGTAAGACTCTCACCTTCTGTAGATCTAAAGTATGATTTTACGATCAAATTCCCACATCCAGTGATCCAAAACCAAGAGTATGTCTTAGAATTTACAAAAGAGAACTATAAAAATGAGATCTCACGTGCAAGAACTTTTGGTTTTTTACATGAGGTGCAGTATCTACGCTCTAAAGGTTTGGCTCTTGGTGGTTCTCTTGAAAATGCTATCGTTTTGGATGAGAAAAAAGTGCTTAATCCTGAGGGACTACGTTTTCCTGATGAGTTTGTACGTCATAAGATCTTGGATGCGATCGGTGATATGTCTCTTATAGGGATGAATTTTATTGGCAACTATGAAGCTTTAGCTGGAAGCCATGATCTTAACCACAAACTCACTCTTGAACTTTTAAAAGATCCTGAAAATTATGAAGTGATCGAGCTTGTGGGTGAGAAAACAAAAGAGTTAGAAAAAGCGTATGCATAAGCAGGTCGATCTTGTTTTGATTACACTCTCTTCTCCGATCATGATAGGGATCTATGAAGAGAAAAAACTCATAGATAGTATCATCTCAAGTGAGAAGAGTTCGGATGTACTCCCTTTACTTTTTAAAGAGATATTTCAAAAGTATGAGGTGAAAAATCTTTTTTACGCCAATGGACCTGGAAGTTTTATGGCGATCAAAGTTGCTTATATTTTTTTAAAGTCTCTGAGTATTGTCAAAAAAATTCCACTCTATGCAGTCGATGCTTTCTATTTTAATGAAAATCGACCAATAAAAGCGATTGGAAAGCTATATTTTGTTAAAGTTGCGTCAGAAATAAAAACTGAGAAGTTTGATGAAAAGATCGAGAATGATTTTAAGCTTCCAGAACAACTTAATTATAATGATTTTAAAAATAATAGTACGGTACCACTTTATAGTATAGGTGCCGTTTAATAGGAAGAGTGAGTGATTGTAAGCGTACCAGCAACCTCTGCAAACCTTGGACCTGGATTTGATTCTTTGGGTTTGGCAGTCGATTTACGAAATAAAGTGGAGTTCCATCCATCAAAGTTTTTTAGTGTAAGTATCAAGGGTGAGGGTGAAAACAACCCAAGACTCAAAGGAAATAATCTTTTTGTAAGTATATTTAACGAGCACTATAATCGCTTGACACAAACACATAAAAAACAAAATTTTAAATTTACATTTTATAACCAGATCCCTATGTCAAGAGGTCTTGGAAGCTCTTCTGCTGTGATCGTAAGTGCTATTGCTACAGCTCATGAAGCTGCAGGGATTCGTGTCTCACGAAGACGTATCTTAAATCATTCGCTTGTGTATGAGTCACATCCTGACAATATCACACCTGCTGTAATGGGTGGTTTTAATGCAGCAACGGTTGAGAAGAACAAAGTTTTTTCACAAAAAAAACATCTCCCTGAGTACCTCAAAGCGATCGTAGTGATCCCAAATAAGCAAATGAATACGGCAAAAGCACGTACGCTTTTACCAAAGTCTTATTCCAAAGAAAATGCGGTCTACAACCTTTCCCATACAGCTCTCACAGTTGCAGCATTTTTTAATGAAGACTGGGAAGTGCTAAAGCTCGCTACTGGGGATAGGTTCCATCAAAAAGTACGTATGAAAACATTGCCTGAGCTCTTTGCAGTACAAAAAATAGCGTATGAAAATGGAGCACTTATGAGTACACTCTCAGGAAGTGGTTCTACATTTTTTACTATGGCATACGATGATGATGCTGCTTTGATATCAAGTAAGTTTAAACAGAAATTTCCTGAATTTAATGTGAAGATTTTGGATTTTGACAATCATGGATTGATAATAGAGCGTTAAGCCCTATTAAATCAAGTAAGATTTAGATATAATGGCAAAAATTTTTCATCAACCGATTAGAATGTGCGCAACATGTCGCCAAAGAATAATTCAGAATGAATTACTTCGACTTCAATGTGTTGATGGTTCACTCCAACATTTTGTTGGAAGTGGTAGAAGTTTTTATATATGTAAAAACTGTATCGAAGATGAAAATAAAGTTATCAAAACACTTATGCGTCAGTGCAAAAGTGGAGATAGAGACAGATTTACTAATAAACTAAAGGAGATCATCGCTGATGATAGAAAAAGTTAGAGTACACGAAATTGCAAAAGAGCTAGGGATAGCTTCAAAAGATGTTGTTAAAAAAGCTTCAGATATAGGGATCGAAGTGAAATCTGCACAAAGTTCTGTAAGTATGGAAGAAGCAGATAAATTGATGAACTTTATAATGAATGGGGATGCACCTTCTCAAGTTGCAAAACCAGCTGAACAAACACCAGTCCAAGCAAAAAGTGATACTCAAAAGTCAGAAGAAACTCCTGAAAAATCAAGTGCAGACGCTTCGGATGTAGAGAATAAAAAAGAAGTGAAAAAGATTCAAAAAGAAGTGAAAACAGAAACAAAAATGCAAGAGAAAGAGACAGCAACACAAACACAAGAGAAAGCAGAAGCTAAGGCTAGTGAAGAAAAACCTCAAATCAAAACTGTTGCACCTGAAAAAGTAAAAAGATCAGGTCTCAAAATTGTTAAAAAGAAAAAGCCAAAAGAGGAAGTACAAGAGAAGATCGATCTTCCACAAAAACAGCCAAAACTCTCTTCCTACGGAAAAATGAGTGCAGAAGCTCTAGAAGAGTTGGCGAAAAAGAAAAAAGCAAAAACAACAGGTTCAGCTCAAAAGAAAGAGCAAGGTGTCAAGCTTGATATTTTCGGTGGTTCACTCAATGAAGTTTCTATGGATATGGATGATCAGGTAACACTTATTGATCTCAATGCAACACAAAGAGCTGAGATAGCTCCGGAAGAGCCTAGAAAACCTCGTCCTCCAAAACCGATTGGTAGAAATGCAAACAAAAAACCTGGAAGTTCAAAACCAAGAAAAGTTGCACGTGATAAAAGAAGAAAATATACAAAAGATAAGCAAGAAGATGAGATCGTTACTCATGTAGAGATCCCTGAAGATATCCGTGTTTACGAGTTTGCTGAAAAGCTCAATAAGCCGATGTCAGAGATCATCAAAGTACTGTTTGATCTTGGTATGATGATGACGAAAAATGACTTCCTCGGTGCAGATGAGATCGAGATCCTTTCTGAAGAGTTTGGTGTAGAAGTAACTATCGTAGATCCTAAAGATGCATTTAACTATGAAGAAGATCTTGCACAAGAGATCGATGAAAATGCAACAGAGAGAGCTCCTGTTATTACAATTATGGGACACGTTGACCACGGGAAAACATCCCTTCTTGATGCGATCCGTAACGCAAAAGTGACAGAAGATGAAGCAGGTGGAATTACGCAACATATTGGTGCATATACAGTACAACAAAATGGAAAACCGATCACATTCTTAGATACTCCGGGTCATGCTGCTTTTGGTGCTATGCGTCAGCGTGGTACTGATATCACAGATATTATCGTTATCGTGGTCGCTGCAGATGATGGTGTGAAGCCTCAGACACTTGAAGTTATCAAGATGGCAAAAGAGTCAGGTGCTCCTATTATCGTTGCTATGAATAAAATGGATAAAGAGACTGCAAATCCTGACCTTGTTAAAGGTCAAATGGCTGAGCAGGGAATCAATCCAGTAGATTGGGGTGGAGATATCGAGTTTATTCCACTTTCTGCAAAAACAGGAATGGGTATTGATGACTTACTTGAAAATATCCTTTTAACGGCAGAGGTTTTAGAACTCAAAGCAAATAAAGACGCAATGGCAAAAGCTACAGTTGTAGAGTCTTCTCTAGAAAAAGGGCGTGGAGCTGTTGCAACGGTTATCGTGCAAAATGGTACACTCAAAGTGGGTGATTATGTTGTGTGTGGAAGTTCATACGGACGCGTTAAAGCCCTCATTGATGAGCATGCAAAACAGATAAAAAGTATCGGGCCGAGTCATACAGCTGAAGTGGTTGGACTCAATGAAGTGCCACCTGCAGGTGAAGTGATGATGGCAATGCCAAGTGATAAAGAAGCAAAAGCATATGCGCTTAAACGTCACGAGTATGATAGACATAAAGAACTCTCACGTAGTACAAAATCAACACTTGAAGATATGACATCGATGATCGCTGAGGGGAATCTTAAAACACTTAAAGTGGTTCTTAAAACTGACGTTCACGGATCACTCGAAGCGATTAGAACTTCACTCTCAGAGCTCAGAAATGATGAAGTAAAAATCAATGTGATCTCTTCAGGAGTAGGTGGGATCACTGAAAATGATGTAGCGCTTGTTGCCAACAGTGATAACTGTGTACTTCTAGGTTTTAATGTACGTCCTACAGGAACAGTTAAAGCACTGGCGAAACAAAAAAATGTAGACATCCGAACATATTCTATCATCTATCAACTTCTTGATGATATGACTGGAATGCTTACAGGTATGATGGCACCGAAGTTTACAGAAGAAAACACAGGTCAAGCAGAAGTACGCGATACATTCAAATCTCCTAAAGGGATGGTTGCTGGATGTGTGGTTGTCGATGGAAAACTTGTACGTGGTGGACTTGTTCGTGTTATCCGTGATGGCGTTGTGGCGTATGAGGGTGAGCTTACATCCCTTAAACGCTTCAAAGATGATGTTGAAGAGATCGGAAACGGTTATGAGTGTGGTGTGATCATTAAAGGCTACGATGATGTAGTGGTTGGTGATGTGATCGAGACATTCAAGAAAGTTGAAGAGAAAGTAACTCTGTGACACCTGCTGATATAAAGTTAAAACGCACCGAATCGATTCTTGCTGAATTGATTCCAGAGGCTTTGAGTCAACTCAATGACAAAAGGCTTCACGAGCTTGATGTGCTCGATGTTACATGTTCTCGTGGAAGAAGTGATGCGAAGGTCTACCTTGATCCAAGCTTTTTTAGCGATGAAGAGCGCTCGGCTCTTTTAAAACTTCTCAAAAAAGCACGTCCTATTATTGAGGATCACTGCCTTAAAGATCAGGGTTGGTTTCGTTGTCCAAAACTCGCTTTTGAGTTTGACGACCAACTCAAAAAAGCACAAAATATAGAAGAACTTTTTAAAAAGATAGCCAAGGAGTCCAAATGAGTTTAGAAAGCGATATCGCATCCTTAGTAAAATCAGTTGGTTTGGAACTTTATGATACCTCTATCGTCAATGAAAATGATGAGACGATCTACCGTGTAAGTGTGATCTCACCAAATATTGTTGATGGGAAAAAAGAGGGTGTGAGTATGGATGCATGTGTTGAGCTTACCCATCTCATCTCTCCACTTTTGGATGTTACACCACCTGTAGGTGGGGAATACCGTCTTGAAGTGGGAAGCCCAGGGATTGAGAGAAAACTCTCAAAACTTGAACATTATAAACTCTCACTAGGGGAGCTTGTATCACTCTTACTTGTCAACAAAGAGAAATACAAAGGGAAGCTTCTTCGCGTAGAGGGTTCTAAGATCGTCTTAGATGTAGATGGCGAAGAGATTGAGATAGAGAGTTCTCAGATCTCAAAGGCTAAAACCTACTTTGAATGGTAATAGACAGATACTTTTTTATGAGGCTTGCCCTCGATGAAGCTTGGAAATATCAGGGATTAACCTATCCAAATCCTGCTGTAGGCGCTTGCATCGTTGGTGCAGATGATGCGCTTTTAGCTGTTGGAGCACACCAAAAGGCAGGTGAAGCCCATGCAGAGGTTTTGGCTTTGCGTGATGCATATGTCAAACTCACACAAGATACAAAAATTCTTACACTTCACTCCTCACACGAAATCCACGACTATTTACAAGCAAATCATCATAACTGTTTTCATAACTGCTCACTTTATACGACACTTGAACCATGTTCGCATGTAGGTAAAACACCTTCATGTGCTTCTTTGATATCTTCTTTGGGGCTTAAAAAAGTGCTCATTGGGGCAAATGATACAAATAAAATCGCCTCTTGTGGGACAACTCTGCTTCGTAATGCAAATATCGAAGTGATCGAAGGTGTGATGCAAGAGGAGTGCGAAGAACTTCTCTATCCATTTGGTAAACACTTAGAAGATCGTTTTGTATTTTTTAAGTGGGCGCAGAGACTTAGTGGAAGTGTAGATGGTGGGATCATAAGCTCAAAGAGTTCAAGAGAGCATGTGCATGCACTTCGTGATAAGTGTGACTTATTGGTGATTGGTGGAGAGACTGTGCGTACGGACAGACCCACATTAGATGCCAGACTAGTGAATGGAAAAGCTCCGGATCTACTTATATATTCAAGAGAAAAAGAGTTCGATCGCTCGATTCCACTTTTTAATGTAGAGGGGCGAAAAGTTTTTATCGCAGATAATCTTTCTTTGCTTGAAAACTATAAACATGTAATGATCGAGGGGGGTGCAAAAATGTTTGCACTCACTCAAGAGATCACAGATAGATATCTCTGTTATGTAGCACCCTCAATAGGTGGTGAAAAAGGGCTTGGTGGTTTGGATGCAGAGTTTGAAATTTTAAATATACAAAAAGTCTCGCAAGATATAATGATGTGGATGAAAAGGAAATAATCTTTATGGAAGAAAAAACGCAAAAACAAGAAAAAATCGTCTCGATGTTTGATGATATCGCACCTACGTATGACACAGCAAATCGTGTAATGAGCATGGGCGTGGATAAAAGTTGGAGACGTAAAGCGTGTGACTTGGCATATAAGTTTTACGCTCAAGATTCTATTGATAAAATAGTGGATGTCGCTTGTGGCACAGGTGATATGATGGACTATTGGCGCTCGCGCGCTGAGAAGTCTGGCATCATTCTTGGCGAGATCGTAGGTGTAGATCCATCTGTTGGGATGTTGGATGTGGCTCGTGAGAAGTTTCCTAAGTATAACTATCACGTAAGTAAAGCAACAGAGATCCCCCTTGAAGACACAAGTGCTGACATCCTAAGTATCACTTATGGGATCAGAAATGTGGTGGAGAGAGAAGCGGCATTGTTGGAGTTTAACCGTGTGCTAAAGCCAAAAGGTCTTGTTGTGATCTTAGAGTTTATGAAAAATGAAAACCCATCCCTACTTGGAAAAGTACGCGATTTTTATATGAATAGAATCTTGCCAAAAGTGGGTGGATTTATCTCTAAAAACCTTGAAGCGTATGAGTATTTGCCAAACTCTATTGGAGATTTCTCCACAGTGGAGAATATGGTGCGTGAACTCGAAGCTGCTGGTTTTGAAGTGCTGTATAATAAAAGCTTCTCTATGGATATCTCGACACTTCTTATCGCTCAAAAAAAGTAGAGCGTGATGCATACTCTAAGTGTTTCGGCTTTAAATGAGCAGATCAAAACACTTTTAGAGACGAGTTTTTCCCATGTGTATGTAGAGGGGGAGATCTCTCGCATTACGTTTCATAACAGTGGACATATCTACTTCACCCTCAAAGATAATGAATCAGCCCTGAGTGCCGTGATGTTTCGTGGCAATGCTAGCAAGCTCAAATTTCGTCTTGAAGAGGGGATGAAAGTGATCGTCGATGGTGCGATCACTCTTTATAAACCGCGTGGAAGCTATCAGATCAACTGCTTTTCTATTCAGCCCTCAGGGCAGGGTGCTTTGGCTTTAGCTTACGAACAACTCAAAGAGAAACTTTCAACTAAAGGGTATTTTGCCCAAGAGAGAAAAAAAGCTTTTCCAAAATTTGTCAAAAAAATAGCACTTATTACATCCGCAACGGGAGCAGCACTGCAAGATATGTTACGCGTAGCAGAGCATCGCTATCGTCTTTTGGATGTAGATGTATATGATGTCTTAGTACAAGGGGAGAGTGCAGCAGCACAAATCGCTAGAGCGATACAACTCGCAGATACAAAAAGCTATGACGCACTTGTAGTTGGCCGAGGGGGTGGAAGCATTGAAGATCTTTGGGCGTTTAATGAAGAGATAGTAGCCGATGCTATCTTTGGCGCACAAACACCTATCATCTCGGCTGTAGGGCATGAGATCGACTGGGTGATAAGTGACTTTGTAGCCGATATGCGCGCGCCAACACCAAGTGCTGCAATGCAGATGCTCTTGCCTGATACAAATGAACTTTATCTCTCACTCGATGCACTCTCAGCGCAGATGTCACAGCTTTTATCGCAAAAGATTGATACAAAACTCCAAGCGCTAAGTCACCTCAAAAGCTCCTACCAACAACACTCTATTGAGAAAAAGATCACTCAAAAAAAAGAGGAGATCACTCAGTTTAAAGAACGCTTTTCACAACATATTGCATACAACATCCAAAGCTGTACGCGCGAGATCGAACATGTCAAAGTGCGCTATCCAAGTGCTATTGATAATCTTTTAAATATTAACCGCAATCAAGTTTTGCACCTTATGAAAATGTTAGAATCAAACAATCCAAAAAATAAGACCAAAAAAGGTTTTGCACAAATATCAAAAGATTCTAAAGTGATCGATCTAGAGAGTTTAGAGCCTGATGATATCTTTGATGTGATGAGTGATTCACTTAAAATAAGTGCAAAGGTTTTGGACAAAAAATCTTTTTAAAGGTGAAGCGATGCGCTATCCAAAATTTTTTGATTCTATTGAGACTATCAAAGTAAAAGATGAACTCTCCAATACACTAGGTGCATTTGAAGAGGGTGAGTATGAGTTTAGTTATCTTGATGTGGTCAAAGCAGCAGGTCACTCTTGCCCAACGGTCGCAGGTGCATATTTGATGAGTCTTGAAGCACTCAAAGTGCTTTACCCCGAGCAAAGAGCAATGCGCGGTGATATCAAGGTAGAGTTTGCAGAAGCACTAGAAGAGGGAGTAGCAGGTGTTATAGCCAATGTGATCTCTCAAATCACGGGTGCAACTGATAAGAGTGGTTTCAAAGGCTTAGCAGGTGGAATGTTTGCCAGACACTCTTTGATGTTTTTTCAAGCAGATATCAGCTCTTCGGCCAGGTTTACACGAGTAAGTACAGGTCAATTTGTGGATGTGATCTACAACCCAAGCCCAATTTCACCAGATCCAAAAATGGCAGAGATCATGAAAAAAATGGGACAAAATTTTGCTACATCCCAAGAAGCAAAAGAGTTTTCAAGACTTTGGCAAGAGAGGGTTGAGAGAATATTTTTAAATACAAAGAAGGTACTTCACATCGATACCCTTGGGATGTAGAAAGGGAGCTTATTTTAAAACAAGCTCTGGAAAATACGTGTAGAGTGTCATAGCTGTGCTTGCTGAGAGTCTTTTCATAAGTTTATCAAATTTATCCTCTTTATTCCACACAGGCTCTTTTACACCGCTAAGTTCGATGAGTCTTTGTTTCGCATCATAAGCCACGCCAAGCTCATCGATAAGCCCTACATCCTTTGCTTGTGCGGCTGTAAAGATATGCGCGTTCGCATAGATATCACGCTTTGTATAGTCAAGTCCTCGCGCGTCCGCCACATCTTTTGTGAACATATCATAGGTTCCTTGAATCACTTTATTGAGCTCATTTCTCTCATACTCTGTCCACTCCCTATCGGATGTTCCCACTTTTTTATACTTTCCTGCTTGGACTGTTTGTGAAGCGATTCCTATCTTGCTCATGAGCCCACTTAGGTTTGCCCCTTGCATAATGACACCGATACTTCCCACCATTGAGCCAGGGTTTGCAATGATCTCATCTGCCCAGATACTTGCATAGTAGCTTCCACTTGCGAGTGTTCCTTTGGCATAGACTACGACAGGTTTTTTTTCTTTGAGTCTTTTGATCGCTTGTGCGATCTCAATAGAGGGAGAAACTGCTCCACCCGGAGAATCAACGACAAGTAAAACACCTTTGATACTCTCTTTTTTACCCGCTTTTTCGATCTGTTCGAGTACTTCTGTGACCTCCATAATCGGTCCACTCAGAGAGATCTGTTCGAGGTTATTGAGTGTGAGTTCAGTTTCACTTGCAGGAGCAAAAAGCAAGAAAAGCAAAAGCACAAAGAGCATCGCTTTGAAGTGGTTTTGGATGTAGTTCATAGTCCATGTGATTGGTGAAAAAAGTTTTCTTAAAAAATCCATTGTATTATCCTTTTATTGTTTTTCCATTGATGAAAATTTTGGAGATATTATAGCGATGCAGTATTAAATGAATCGCCAACTCTTCACTTGGAGCAGATTCTAAGTCTAGCACAAGCATATCTGCATTTTTCCCCTCAGCGATCGCACCTGTATTGAGACCAAGCGCATCTGCTGCATCGATGGTAACACTACGTATGAGTTGGTTGGCGAGTGGGAGTAGAGGGGTGTTCGTATGCATAAAGAGTGCAATCTTCATCTCTTCAAAAAGATCGAGTTTATAGTTTGAACTTAGCCCATCCGTTGCACATATCCATGGAATGCGATTTTCATTGAGCTGTGCAATATTGAGTGCGCCATTGCCCAAGAGTCTGTTTGAAATAGGGCAGTGGATCACGGTGTGCTTGTTTTTTGCCAGGCTCTGGATCTCTTGTGTGTTTGCTTTGGTGACATGCGTAAAAAGGGTTGGAGTCTCGTCAAATGCAGCGAGAAATTCTTGTGCATCTGTGATTGATATGTTTTGACTCAGAAGTTTGGAGAAAAAATCTTTAAAGTCGCCTTGACTCTCATCGAGCCATTCTCTCTCCGCTGCACTCTCCATAAAATGGGCTGTGAGTTTGAGTTTTTCATTTTTAACTATTTGGAGTGCTTTTTTGATAAGGATGGGATGTACAGAGTAGGGAGAGTGGATCGCCACAGCAGGATAAAAACCCTCTCTTTGGATCTCTTTTGAGCTATCTAGACGTGAGAGAAAATCACCAAAGAGTGCATCTGCCATTACCGCTTGAGAACCTATGAGTTCATTGAAATAGACCACATTTTGCGCTGCATCTGCACAAACATCCAAGTCCATTCCGTGAGAGCTGATCGCTCCAAAAGTGGTGATACCAGAATTCAGCATCGAATCCACTGCTTTTTGCATACACTCCTTCTCACATCCCGTGATAAGCTTTTCACGATTTTCTATCACACTATAGAGCCAATTGATAAAGTCTCCGTAACTTAGCTCCGTTTTATTCGCACTAAACTCTAGGTGAACATGGGCATTAATAAGCCCTGGCATCAAAAGAGAATTTTCTTGAAGCTGTGTTACTTTTGCATCTGGATAGATTGTTTCAAGCTCTGAAAGGGGTGCTATTTTTTCGATTTTTTCATCATAAGCAACTGCGAGATCTGAGAGAATTTTATCTGGGGTAAAAATAAAATGAGGGTTGATTATTTGCATAGTAAAGTCTTTAGAAATGGAATTGGATAAATTTAAAATAGATTATGCTTTATTTAGGTAAAATAAGTGCTTAAAAGATTACAATAACAATAAAAAAGGTAAAAAATGAAAATAGTAGTAGTGCAGGGTCCTAATTTAAATATGCTTGGAGTTCGTGAACAACAGATTTATGGTCCGATGAGATTGGAGCAGATTCATGCTCAGATGAAAGAAGTGGCAGATCAAAACGGCGTTGAGATCGAGTTTTTTCAAAGTAATTTAGAGGGAGAGATCGTAGATAAGATCCAAGAGTGTTACGGTGATGCTCATGGTATTATTATCAATCCTGCGGCATATACGCATACATCTATTGCGATTCGTGATGCTATTTCTGCTGTAAATATCCCAACAATAGAAGTTCATATCAGCAATATTCACCGTCGTGAAGAGTTTAGACAAAAAAATATGATCGCTCCTGTCTGTGCTTCTTCTATTGTAGGTTTTGGTCCTTTTGGTTACCATTTGGCTATGGTTGGGATGCTTCAGATCTTAAACGAGATCAAAGCGGCTCAAGAAGCACACGCGGCACAGCAACAAGCACAACAAGCAAACGCATAATGTATCTCAAGCGAGAACTAAGCCCAAGCCTCACACGCTACAAAGGCTTACATTTCGCTTCGAGATATCGACAAAAAAGTGCCCATCGGTATAAAACTATAGTGGGTGTAGGTGGCAATGTTGGGGATGTAAAGCGAAGGTTTGAACATCTTTTTCATTGCTTGAAAAAAGATAAGCGAGTCGAGCTTATTGAGACGTCAAACATTTTAAAAAATCCTCCTTTTGGATATGTAGATCAGGGTGATTTTTTAAACTGTGTGATCGTTTTGAGGGTGAGTATGCAACCAATGGTTTTTTTGGATTATTTAATGCGATTAGAAAAAAAGTTTGCACGCAAGCGAAGTTTTGCGAATGCACCGAGGACCTTAGATTTGGATATTATTTTTTTTGAAAACAGAGTGATTCGCACTCCACGTCTCTTTCTTCCACATCCACATTGGTTTGAGCGAGAGAGTGTAGTGATTCCATTGTCGGAAGTATCTGTATGAAAATTATGACTTTTACAGGCAAGACCCCATCAGAGGCACTTAAAAATGCAAGGCTTAAAGTTGGTGATGAGGGGATGCTCATCGAGACCAGAGAGATCAAAAAAAAATCTTTAGGTAAAGATGCACTCTATGAGATCGTGATAGGGCTCGAAGATGATGCCAAGATCAAAGAAGATCCTAAACCTCTTCGTCATACATCCTATGGGAATAAAATGCTGGGCAAAGAGAGTGAAGATGTGCTTTATGATATCTCCAGTGCAGCAAAACAAATATCAAAGATAGCGGATGTAACAGATCCGACCTATGAATATGGGATGCCATCAAAGTCCCCAAGCTCCTATGAGCCAAAAGAGCTCAAAGAGATAAAATCAGAGATCCATAAACTTGGTGATAAAGTAAAACTGATCCAAAATATGTTTTGGGAAGAGAAGTCACCTGCTTTGCAAAACGCTATCCCACCTGAATTTGCAGAGATATATAAGCTCGCTTCACAAAGTGGCATGAACAAAGAGCATCTTGATTCTATTATGCATATGACCTTAGAACATATGCCTTTTAAGATGCGAGAGAGTTCAGCGACGGTGAAGAGGTACTTTCAAACACTTTTACGCAAGATGATCCCTATTCGTCTTGAAAATCCACCAGCTGTGGGGACAAAAAAAGTGATGATGTTTGTAGGACCGACGGGTGTAGGTAAAACTACATCCATAGCAAAACTTGCAGCGCGCTACTCCTTTTTGATGCAAAAAAAATATAAGGTTGGACTTGTGGTGCTTGATACCTACCGTATTGGCGCGGTAGAACAACTGATGCAATATGCACGTATGATGAAGCTTGGGATCGAGACAGTTGTGGACCCTCCAGAGTTTGCGAGTGCTTTAGAATCGCTTCGTTATTGTGATTACATCCTCATCGATACAATGGGTTCAAGCCCTTATGATAAGGTAAAAATAGAGAAAATCTATGAATGTCTCAATGCAAATGATACGGAATACAATGTGGATGTAGTGCTTGTGATGCCTAGTTCTATTAAGTATGAAGATCTTCAAGCGACCTATGATAACTTTGAAACACTTGGTGTTGATACAATGATGTTTACAAAACTTGATGAAACAAAAGGGTTTGGAAATATCTTTTCACTTGCGTATGAAACGAAAAAGCCTATTAGCTATTTTTCCGTTGGACAAGAAGTTCCTGAAGATTTAGTGTGTGCGAGTAGTGACTTTTTAGTTGAGTGTTTATTACATGGATTTAATCGGAGTAAAGCATGATAGGGCATCAAGCTGAAAAATTAGAAGAATTGGTTTCGCAAAATGCACCAAAACGCTCGAAAAAAACACGTTTTATTGCTATAACAAGTGGAAAAGGAGGCGTTGGAAAAAGTACGATTAGCTCTAATCTTGCTTATGTACTTTCACAAAGTGGTCTCAATGTAGGGATCTTTGATGCGGATATAGGACTTGCCAACCTTGATGTCATGTTCAATGTTAAGATAAAGAAAAACATCTTACATGTACTTAAAGGGGAAGCGAGTGTAAGTGATATTCTTATTCCAATAACGAGAAATCTTATTCTGATTCCAGGCGAGAGTGGTGATGAGATACTTAAGTATTCAGATAAAGCTTTATTTGAACGCTTTATGGAAGAGGCAAAGATCCTTGATAAGCTCGATGTGATGATCATCGATACGGGTGCTGGAATTGGGGAGCATATTCAGATGTTTCTAAATGCCGCTGATGATGTTATTGTCGTCACAGTGCCCGATCCTGCAGCGATTACAGATGCCTATGCTACAATTAAAACAGTTGCTGCATTGCGAAATGATGTGAGTATGATTCTCAATCAAGTAAAAAGTGAAAAAGAGGGGCAGGCAGTTTTTGATAAGATCAAAAAAGTTGCAAGTGTGAATATTACGAGTGCTCTTGATCTCCAACTACTTGGTAAAATTAACGCGGATATAAAAGTAGCAAGTGCAGTGAAGCAAAGAGCACTTTTTACTTCACTTCATCCTTCATCACAACCGAGTAAAGATTTACTTGCAATAGCCGCTAAAATATCCGCTAAGTTGGAACGTAATATGCTAGTTCATTCAAACGAAAGTGGTTTAACAGGGCTCTTTAAGCGCTTGATTGAACATTTTTAATTCTATTTTGGGGCAGGATAGATGCTAGGTGAAAATTTTGTGTACTTCTTTACTGTTCAGGGCTTTTTTATTGGGATAGTCTTTGGCATATTAAAATCTTTTGATGCAGAAGGTTTATTAGTGTACACTTTTTTTATTACAATATTCTTCTACCTTTTTTCTCATATAATTATCGCACTTTATTATAGAACGATTACGGCAAAAGCATATAACTTTCCAAAAGATCAACATGAAAAAGAACTCGATATGTTTGTAAAAGAGATTAATAAGAGGGAAAAAATTATAGATTCTGCAAGTAAAATTACCGACTTAGCTATTAAAATGAATTCTGAACATGCAGAAGGAGTCCAAGCATGACTCCAAATATATATAAAGAAGATCTCAAACACAAAGAAGATGAACTTGCCATACAGTACCTTCCGGCTGTAAAAGCGATGGCATTTCGTCTTAAGGAGAGGCTTCCGAGTTCAGTAGATTTTATGGACCTCTCAGCAATTGGGACTGAGGAACTGATTAAACTTGCACGTCGTTATGATGAGTCACTCAATGATTCTTTTTGGGGCTATGCTAAAAAAAGAGTGTATGGCGCGATGTTAGATTATCTACGTAGCTTAGATATTCTCAGTCGTGCAAGTCGCAAGCTTGTTAAAGCAATAGACTATGCTATTGAAGAGTATAGAGCAGTTCATGATGAAGAGCCAACAGATGAAGAATTAGCACATATCTTAGAAGAAGATCTAGAAAAAATCCATGATGCACGTATAGCGTCATCTATTTATACTGTGATGCCACTTCATGATCAACTTCAAGTGGGTGATGAAGGCGCAGCCCTTGCACAGATCGAGAAAGAGGAGCTGATTGATGTCATTAAAAATGTTCTTTCAGCTTACAATGAACGTGAACAGCTTATTATCCAGTTGTACTACTTCGAAGAGTTAACACTCAAAGAGATAAGTGAGGTTTTAAGTATAACAGAATCTAGAATTTCTCAAATACATAAATCTGTATTACATAAAATTAAAGAGAGTATAGGAGCATAAGATGGCGGATATACTTTCCCAAGAAGAGATAGATGCTCTACTAGACGTTGTTGAAGATGAAGGTGATGATGTCTTACAGCAATCAGAAGAGTCTCAGCTTTTACCGCAAAGACAGGTAACACTCTACGATTTTAAACGACCAAATAGGGTTTCAAAAGAACAGCTTCGTGCATTTCGTGGAGTTCATGATAAGATGGCACGTTCTTTGGCATCGCAGATATCTTCCATAATGCGCTCTATTGTTGAGATTCAGTTACATTCAGTCGATCAGATGACCTATGGAGAGTTTTTGATGTCTCTTCCCAATCCAACAAGCTTTAATGTATTTTCAATGAAGCCTTTAGAGGGAAGCGGAATTATAGAGATCAATCCATCGATTGCTTTTCCAATGCTTGATAGACTTTTAGGCGGAAAAGGGGAACCTTTTGATGCAAATAGAGAGTTTTCTGATATTGAGTTAAGTCTCTTTGAAACTATATTACGTGTTATGATGAGTACGCTCAAAGATGCATGGGGTCCAGTTATGGAGGTTTATCCAGCGGTTGAATCTAAAGAATCAAGTCCTAATGTCGTACAGATCGTTGCACAAAATGAGATTGTTGTAATGGTGGTTATGGAGATTATTATCGGGCATAGTTCAGGGATGATGAATATATGTTATCCTGTTATCTCACTAGAACCTGTTCTTCCAAAACTTGCTTCACGTGATTTGATGCTCAATGAAACAAGTTCGAAGAAAAGCAGAAATACAGAACTTCAAGTTCTCCTTGGTGGTGCTCAAGTAAATGTTGAAGCGAACCTTGGTGATTCTGAGCTTACAATGCGTGATATTTTAGATCTTAAAGTAGATGATGTGATTCGCCTCTCTTCTCCAGCAGATGATATTGTAACCGTTAGAATTGATGGCAAAGAGAGATTTAAAGGTGAGATCGGCTTAAGAAGATTTAGAAAATCGATTCAGATCACTGAAGTAATTGATACAGAAAAAGATGCTGTCAAACGTGCTCTTGAAAACTTTGAACAACTCAGACATGACAAAATATCTGGTGTAAAAGATATTATGATCGATGTGGATGTTGATGAAGACGAAGATGAGTTTGAAGAGAAAAAAGAAGAAAAGAAAAATATATTTGAGGATTAGGGCATGAGTGATTTTATGAAGCTATTTGAAAGTGAAACAGTCGGTACGATAGAAGCTCTTGTAGGACAAGCACCTACACTTGAACTCAAAGAGGAGCAAAACCTTAGTATCATCTCTAATATTATTCCTCCTATTGTTCTTTTAAAAATGAGTATTTCAGGGGATGTAGATGCACATGCTATGGTAGCACTTCCTCCAAATCTTGCAGCTTCTTTATCAGATATGATGATGGGCGAGGATGCAAGCGATAGAGAAGATGTGAGCGATGATGATCTCGATGCGACCAAAGAGATAGTCTCAAATATTTTTGGAGCGATCTCCAACACTCTTTCTGCACAAAAAGAGATGCCTGTTCTTTCTTTTAAAATAGAAGATATCGAGTTTGTAAATTCAGAATCTGAAGTAAGCCTCGAATCTTATAGCAAGATGTTCGTGTATAAATTTCATTTGGGTGCATTAGATTCACTTTTGATGTTCATAATGGATGAAAAACTGCAAAAAGCATTGAGTGGAGAGGATAAAACTACTCCTTCTGTTGAGGAGTCTCGCAGTTCTTCATCATCACAGGGACAAAACGAACATATCGCATCAGGTCTTAATCTTAGTCCTGAAGAGATGAGTAATATCTCACTTATTATGGATGTAAAGCTTCCTGTGCGTGTAAGAATTGGAAAGAAAAAGATGCTTCTTAAAGATGTTTTAAATATGGATATCGGTTCTGTGATTGAATTGAATCAGTTAGCGAACGATCCTTTGGATATTTTGGTAGATAATCATGTGATAGCGCAAGGAGAGGTTGTGATCGTGGATGGAAACTTTGGTGTACAGATCACAACGATTGGAACAAAAAAAGAAAGATTGAACCAATTAAAGGGATAAGTTGAAAAATAAAAAGAATGAGGCTGCTAAAAAATATATCAAGGATATTAAATCTGCGGATGTGTGGAGTGTCTTTCGTATTTTAGCAGATTTTGTAAAAGGTTTTGACGAGTTGGGTGAACTTGGACCAACAGTAACCATCTTTGGAAGTGCAAGAACACCAGAAGATAATTATTATTACCAACAAGCACAAAAACTCTCTTCCCTTTTGGCTTCCAAAGGCTTTAATATTATGACAGGTGGTGGACCTGGAATCATGGAAGCAGCAAATAGAGGGGCAAAAGAGCATAAAGATGTAGAATCTGTTGGATTGAATATTAATCTTCCATTTGAGCAGGTCGCTAATAAATACACTACAAAAGATTTAGAGTTTGAATATTTCTTTTCTAGAAAAGTAATGTTAGTAAAGTATTCAATGGCATATGTGATTTTGCCAGGAGGATTTGGGACACTCGATGAGCTTTTTGAGGCCTTGACTCTTATCCAAACAAGAAAAGTAACTGGGGTGAAAATATTTGTCATCGGGACAGAGTTTTATCAGCCTCTCTTGGATTTTATTAATACAAAACTTTATGCAAGTGGTATGATCGATCAAGAAGATGTCGATATGATCAAACTGACTGATGATATTGAGTGCGTAGCCCAAGAGATTGTAGAATCTTTGGCGACTCAGATGAGCGCACTCGAAGATTTTGGTCTTGATGATACATCCTATTATAAATCCTTACATGACTTTTCTAAAGAAAAAAACATACAAAAAGATAATAAATAAATAGATATTATTCGTTTATAAAAGATATCTAAAGGTTTAGAAATGTTGGATAAAAACAAAGTTTTAGTTGGAATGAGCGGAGGCGTTGATTCAACAATAACCGCTTTATTATTGAAAAATGATGGTTATGAGGTGGAAGGTGTATATATGAAACTACACTCAAAACCAGGCTATCATGAAATTCACCTCGCTCGTGCGCAAAAAGCCGCAGATTTTGTGGGTGTAAAACTTCACGTCCTCGATCTTCAAAAAACATTTGATGAAAAAGTATTCCAACCATTCATAGAAACCTATAAAAGCGGAAAAACTCCAAATCCTTGTGCCCTTTGTAATAGAAATCTAAAATTTGGTGCGATGGTAGAGTTCGCGGATTCTATTGGAGCGTACCATGTTGCAACAGGACACTATATCAAAACAGATGGAAAATATTTTTATACAGCGGATGATGACACAAAGGACCAAAGCTATTTTCTGTTTTATGTAGATCAATCAATTTTGAGTCGACTTCTTTTTCCTTTAGGGACTAGAAAAAAGAGTGATATAAAAGAGTTCGCTTCTTCTATAGATGGTTTAGAGTCTTTTGCTTCTCAAGCAGAGTCTAGTGAGATATGTTTTGTAGAAACTACCTATACAGATGTTTTAAAAGAGTATGTCGATGTTGATAAAAGGGGAGAGGTTCTTGATACAGAGGGTAAAGTAGTTGGAGAGCATAAAGGGTATATGCATTACACTATAGGCAAAAGAAAAGGCTTTACAGTCAATGGTGCACATGACCCTCATTATGTGGTTTCTATTGATGCGAACAAGAATCAAATAGTAGTTGGTAAAAAAGAGGAACTGGTTTGTAGAGAGGTTGAATTAGAGAACTTAAATATGTTTACCCAAGAAAAAGAGTTTGATACCACTGTAAAACTAAGATATAGAACAAAAGCTGTACCTTGTCATGTTGTTATAGACGCTGAGAAAGCTAAAGTAACACTCAAAGAGAGTGTATTTGGTGTAGCTATGGGGCAAGCAGCGGTATTTTATGATGACAATAAGCTCCTTGGTGGTGGCTGGATTTGTTCTATTTAGTGTGTAAAAAAACATATAAGAAAAGAAATATTTCATTACTCGAATATTTCTTATTTATTTAATTAAACTTTAAGTTATATCCCCCTATAATTCCCGTCCACAAACAGAGACACCCAATGAAAAGC
>JAGGTH010000070.1 GCA_021163845.1 Helicobacteraceae bacterium
GCTTTTCATTGGGTGTCTCTGTTTGTGGACGGGAATTATAGGGGGATATAACTTAGAAAATGCTTAATATTTGATGGAGTTTGTGTCTTTTTTTTAAATTTATAAATTTTCTATAAAGTAACACAATTCTATTAATATAGTATATGTGCATATCCAGTTTCTGGCTCAATGGCGATGGCTAAGCTTTCATTATTTTTTGATGTCAGGGTAATCACACAACGTTGATGTATGAGTTTATGCCATCCAGCTGATGCAGATTCATACGGCGTGGTCTCAGGAAACGAGTTCATTGGCCGACCTAGATGATCAAAATGTATGTAGCGAACATTAGAGCGACATCCTCCACTAAAAGCCACATCTTCTATCCCATAATGGATCCCCAAGCGCATTTTTTTCATAGACTGTCCATCTTCTACATGAAGGGTGTTGTTGACTCCTCCGCTTAAATACTGATCAAAGTTTGATGGGTTACGAGCCATACCATTGAGATCAGGATGATGTCTATTATAATCTGGCAAGTCACTAAATATCGTATAAGCCCAAACTTTTTGATAGTTTTTCGCTGGCGGCAGAACATTACTAAAGGTTAGATTTTCATGAAAGCGTATCGTCCAACGTCTGTGAAACCAAAGTGCTTCATCCGGATTATATTTATCATCAGTCATTGCAAGATGTTGTGTATACCTTATATGTGACACTACTTGTATCGCTGCTTCATGCAGATTATTAGTATTAATTCGTGGTAAAACGGCCATAGCAATAATAGATATAAGCACTATTACAAATACAAGTTCTAATAATGTAAATGATTTTTTCATAAAACCATAATAGCTAATTTATGTTTTATTTTATTTAAAAGTGAGGAAAAATAGAAAAAATCACTCGAAGTGAAAGCTTCGAGTGATAGTTAAAAATGAAGATTAGATTTTTTCTGCTACTTGCACATCATAAAGGATATCATCCATTGGATGTCTATACATTGGCATAGCAAGACGTTTTTCATCAAGTACGTGACCAATGAATCCGATACTTCTACCAACGATAAAGAAAGCATTGAGTGTACCTGAAGAGATAAATTCGTTGATCTCCTCTTCTGTATAGCCTAATGCTCTCCACATATCTACCATTAAGATACCGATAGTACCATCAACGTTTAAGATAAGATTTTCTTTTTTACTTGTTGTAAGTTGCTCAACTGTGAGTGCATAATCAAGTAATGGTGTCGCAGGGAAATTTTCAGCTGCGAATTTTTTAAGACCCTCTACACGAAGATCTGGATTTTTAAGAGATTTGATTCTGTGTCCAATACCTGGAATTGGAACACCCTCTTTTTTCATATGGTTTAAAAACTCTGCTGGAGTTAATTTATGATCATCTGCATATTTAAAATACTCTGCTGCACCATCAATCGCTCCACCAAATCTAGGTCCAATAGTCAAAAGACCCGTAACAAGTGATTCAACTACTGATTTACCTGCACGTGCAGTAACTTTCGCATTGTGTGCACCAGAAACTGCAGGACCGTGGTCTGCCACAGTTTTAAGTACAGTTTCAATAAACTCTGTAGCCCATTTTGGATACTGTTTTTTGAACCAAAGTAAAGAGATAACATCACCGATACCTTTACCAGTATCTGGAGTTGCCACAGAAGAGATTGGGAAGCCTGCATATGTAGCTTCATCCCCTCTATCATCAGAGATCGTACAAATAAACTCTTTTGACTTTCTTACTTTAGGGCAAACATTCATCTCAGGTTCTTCGATCTCACCAATAACACCTTTTGCTTTTAGATCATTATACACTTCAGCAATTTTGTTTGGTAAGTCATTGAATGAACTTGGTACAAAGATACCCGCTTCAGCCATCGCTTTATTTTTTGCTTCTGCAGTTTCGCGCTCAGCATTTGCAGACGCACCTGCATGACCGAACTGAACACCACTATCATAGTATTTCGCGATCGTACCGATACACCATGCGATGATTGGTTTTTTGATCTTACCAGATTTTACCGCTTCGATCACTTTGTACTCTTCAGTACCACCAACCTCACCAAGCAAAAGCATATATTTTACTTCTGGGTTTTCTTCCATTCTTAAAAGGTTATCGATAAATACAGATCCAACAAATCTATCTCCACCAATCGCTACACCCTCTGCAATACCATCTGCATTGATAGAGATAATGTTAGAAAGTTCATTAAACAGACCACCAGAACGAGTGACAAGTCCACAAGAACCTGCACGGTGAAGTTTTGAGTTTACAATATTCTCGATCGTACCACCAACGTTTGCAATCTTAAATGCACCAGGAGCGATACCACCAACTGTTGCTGGCCCGATTACTGTTACATTCTTTTCTCTTGCAGTTGCATTCATTTTACGTGCAAGTCTCTCAGGAATCCCCTCAGCTGTGATCATAATAGATGAAAATCCACCGATCTCAAGAGCTTCCATAGTTACATCGTATGCTGTTCTAAATGAAGCAAAGTTTAAAAGTACATCCGCTTGCGGCTGTGCTGCTTTTGCATCGGCTGTGTTTTTGAAAAGTGGGATCATGATCTCATCTGGACCATAGAAAAACTTATCAAATTTATTTCCACTTGTAGGTGCAACGATTGCAGCCACAGAAGGTTTATCTCTTTTGATTGTATAATCATAATCAAGCATTCTTTGGATCGCTGTTTTATTGTTGTTCCAAAAAATCGCTTGTGTATCTCTAGTAAATAATTGTGCCATCTCTTCTCCTTACTTCTCTAATGCCATACGCACGATGTCAGTTACGTGAGTTTCTGGACCATATACTTCAATGTATAAACCTAAACGATCAGCTGCTTCTTTGATATCTTTAAGCCCTTTTTCGTAGTTTGGTCCACCACGGCGAACATAGATCTTAATTCCAACTTCTTTCATCTTGTCTGCATAGTTATCAAAGGCTTGAATAATACCTGTAAAAGTTTTTGCAACATCTGTAAAGTTCGCAATAGCTCCACCGATAATAAGGATCTTATCTCTTCCTTGTGCATCTTTTTGGCGTGTCATAAGATCTAAAAGTGTCTCAGCATAAAACTTCGTCTCACTCGTTGTTGGACCGCCAGAGTATTCTCCATAGTTCGCCAAATCATCGATTCCTGCAAAGTCAGCAATAGTATCTGCATACACAACAGATGCACCACCACCTGCTACCATCGTCCAGATTCTTGCTTCTGGCTTAAGGATTGTCAGCTTAAGTGAAGCACCTGATTTACTGTCAGCATCTTCAATCGCTAAAACTTCAGGAGATTTTTCTTCCATACCAAACGATGTTGGATACTCTACATCGCCCCACTCTTCTCTCATCATAAATCCAGCAGTATCATCAAGTTTTGCAACCATATCTAAAAGCTCGATTTTGCTTCCTTGAAGTACAAAAGGGTTGATCTCAAGATATGCAAAATTTAACTCTCTATATGCTTTGAAAAAACCGATAGCAAATTCTGCGAAAGCTTCTTTGTCAGCATCTGCTACATCCGCAGGTACGTTTGCACGGATCTTTGCTGCAATCTCCTCTTCTGTGTCAGTAATTGAAAAAGCCACTTCTGTTACTTTTTCATCCCAACCTTCTTCAACTTCCATTCCACCTTCAGCTGACATATAAAGCATGTCATCATCACCAACACATGTTGCTGAAATGTAGTATTCTTCCTCTTGTGTATGTGGAGTAAAAGGTTCAACAACAAAATGAGTCAACATATCAGTTTTTGCTTCACCAGTTGGAGTATCACCATCAAATGAGAAATATACAGATTGTGCTGCACTAGATTTTTCATCTATCCACGACACTGCTTTGCTTAAAGAAACATCACCTGGTTTTTGATCTCTAAAAAGAACCAAACCATTTTTTCCTCTTTTTCCAAATAACATATCTGGTTTTGCAACCAATGCTTTCTCATTTAACCATTTTTTATCTTTTGCAGCTGCTTGAAGTTCTGATCCATTTTGAACTAGAACAGTTTCATATGCATAAGTAAAATTTGGAAAATACTTATCCCAATGCTTAGCCAAAATTGACTTTGCGTCAAATTCTCTTATCGCTTTTTGAGCCATTGCCACTCCCTATCTTAATGTTTGAAAAGATTTTAGCATATCTTATTCAATTACTATCATATGTGAATAGATAGAGTATGATAGTTTTATTTTTTGTTTACTTTTGTAACATTAGCAGAATATACAGGCTGTTTTTTGTAACTTATTGTTACATTAGGTAGTTTTGAACTCAATTCGACTCTATCAGACAAGACAAAATCGTTACATTTTGAAATACCATAGAAGTGTAATCGTAGAGACATTTTTCTATCTGTATCAACGCAATGGATGTTTTTTGCTTGAAGATCAAGTGCAAGTTCTTTAGCTATATGCATATTATATGCAAAGTGTTTTTTTGGATTTTCTATAAAGGTATAGAGATACTTGTTAAAAAGAACAAGAGAGCTATTAGCGAGCAAAAAGAGAAGTGAAACAATAAATATGGTTTTGTATTTTTTACGAAACTGTTTCAAACGTACACGATACGAGGAGCTAAAGGTTTTTGCCACAAGCGGAAGTGTTACGATCAGATAAGGAGCAAAATGCTCTATCTCAACTTTTTGTCTAAAAGAGAGTACAAGGGAAAGGACTAAAGCAGTCGCACCCAAGAACCAAACAAGATCGATCTCTTTGGTAAGATATCTTCTATAAAGTACATAACAGATATAGATAAAGATAATAGGTGTAAAAATAGCAGAATAGAGCGCCATACTATCTAAGAAATGTCCTTCTGGAGAACCGTGAGTATCAATGCCATACATATACATCGAGAGTGAGAACAAAAACAGATTATACCCTAGAAAGCGCTTTTCCCTTTTATATGCCGCATAAAACATAAGCGCCAAAAAAAGATACATGAATCCACCACTCACTAGAGTATACAAAAAGAGAAGCACATAAAGGAAAGATTGAGGAACACGTGAATAGAGATAAATAAAGAAGAAAAGTCCAAAGATCACTAGCCCAGCTTCATTGACGATTAAAGAAGAACTTACAACTCCAGGTAAAAGCATAAAAATACCAAGAAGCCAAAGTCTATTTTTGTTCTCTTTGAGATATTCCTTGGATATTTCAAAGAGTAAGACAGCACTCAAAAGATGCAAAACGATCATGGGGAGCCGCAAGGCAAAATCATTATTGCCAAAATAATAGAGTGAAGTTTTTATTAAAGTTTGCAGTAAAGAGAAGTCCCCATAGAGAAGTTTTGCCTCATAATAAGAGATGGAGAGTTCTGAAGTTTGAAATAAAAGTATAGTTGCATCTAATCCTAATAAGAGGAAAAAGATGGTTCTATAATTCATAATTTTAAAAAGTTCCCGATAATTTCATGTCCGTACTCACTCATAATAGACTCTGGATGAAACTGGACTCCATAAATATCTTTATCTCTTATCTTAAGTGCCATGATCTCATGGTCATCTTGACTGTAGGCTGTCGGTTCGATCACTTCTGGAAGATTCTCTTTTGAAACAATAAGAGAGTGATATCTCGTTGCTGTAAACTCTTTAGGCAGATCTTTAAAAATAGCACACTCTGTTACTTGTTCCATTTTAGAAGTTTTTCCGTGCATCATATTCTTCGCACGTACCACATCCCCTCCAAAGACCTGAGCAATACTTTGATGCCCCAAACAGATCCCTAAAATTGGAAGCTTATTCTTAAAGTGATCGATCACTGCAAGTGTCACACCCGCTTCATCTGGAGAGGCAGGGCCAGGGGAGATGATGATCTTCTCAGGGCTTAGTGCCTCGATCTCCTCAACACTCATCTCGTCGTTGCGTATTATTTTAAGATCAGCACCAAGCTCTCTGCAGTACTGCACAATATTGTATGTAAAACTATCATAATTATCTATCATTAAAATCATTATTTGTATTCCTTTTAGAGTAGCGAATTATAGCAAAAGAATGACACTTACATCCCAAGCTATTTCTCTTTGGATGTAAGATTACTTCCATCACCCAAAAGTGTTGCTATCCATTGTGTACTTTGATTTGAGTCTAAAATGATCTTTGCCATAATTGTAAGTGGTACAGAGAGTAACATCCCGATAGGGCCCAAGAGCCATCCCCAAAAGAGTAAAGACAAGAACACAACAAGTGTAGAGAGCCCCAAACCTTTGCCCATAATTTTTGGTTCAATAATAGAGCCGATCACAACATTGATCGTTGTGTACAAAATAGCTACGAGTATAGCAGAAAAGCTTCCAAGCTGAATGATGGTCAAAAGAACAGCAGGAACCGCTGCAATGATAGAGCCAATATTTGGAATAAAATTGAGTAAAAAAGCAAGAAATGCCCAAAGAAACGCGTAGTCTGTTCCTATAAAGAACAAAGAGACCCATATGACAAGTGCTGTGATCAAAGAGATAATCGCTTTAAGGACCATATACTCTTTGATTTTAGAAAAGATCTCTTTTACTTGCTGTACCGTCTGTTTTTTTGAATCTGAGACATGCAGTTTTTGTGTAAAATGTGTCCCTTCCAAGATCATAAATATAACAGTTAAAACAATCACAAACCCGTTTGTAAAAACTGAGGCTAGACTATCAAAAATCGTTCTTGCAAAGTTCATAATATATTTTGTATCCACCATCGATACAAACTCTTCCTTTGGCAGTTCTATCCCATATTGTGCACTCAGATCTAAGAGTTGAAGCTGGTATGCAGTGAGTTGCTGTACGTAAAAATCAATCTTAGAGCTAAATTCACGGGCAGAAGAACCTATAAGACTCATCACTAAAAAAATAATAACTAAAAAGAGAGTAATGACCAAAAGAATAGACAGACTCTCTGAAAGTTTTTTATTTCTAAAAAAATTATATAGGGGAGCTAAAATAATTGCCAAAAACAAAGAGAGTAAAAAAGGGACAATGATCTCTGAAGCACTCTTTATACCAGCAAAAACTATCACAATACTAGCCAAGACAATAAAGATGTATCCTATCTTGCTCTCTTGCATCTTTTTTTCCTTAGTTTTGAATCTGTTTTTTATTGGTCAGTTGTTGCAAGTAATTGGAGATATTGATCAAAGAAAAAGTGACAAGAAAAATCATTAGCCCTGGGAAAAAACTGACCCACCAAGCAATCTCTACAACATCCTTACCACCACTAAGAATCGTACCCCAGCTCATTTGTGGGGCAACAATCCCAAGCCCCAGAAAACTCAGACCAGATTCTGCAAGTATAGCACCACCCACCCCAAAAGTAAAACTCACAAAATAGATAGGGGCAAGTAGCGGTGCGTAGTATTTAAACAAGATCTTCCATCTGTTCACTTTGGCAATATTGAGGATCTTAATATACGCTTGGGATGTAATACTAAAGCTTTGTGAACGGATCAATCGCGCCGTTGTCATCCATCCCGTAATAGAGATAATCACAATAAGGATCAAAGCAGAAGCATTCACATAACTGACAAGTGCAAGAAGAAGGAAAAATGTAGGAAAGGTTAAAAAAAGATCTACTATCACAACAAATGTCTTATCAACTAGTCCTCGAAAATAGCCAGCGATAACACCGAGTATCAAACCGATTAAAGAGGCTATGAGTGCACTTCCCACACCAATAATAAGAGAAATCTTACCCCCTTCGATGAGGCGTGCCAAAATATCACGTCCCAATCTGTCAGTGCCCAAAAGATGCTCAAAAGAGGGGGCTTGCAATATTGCTGTGCTATCTAAGCTGTAAGGACTCAAAGCATAAAAGTATGAGCCCAAAAAAGAGAAACAAAATACAAGAAAAAGTATCGCGATACTTACAAAAGGCAAAGCCACAAACAACCTTTTATGTTTTAATTCCAAGCAGTGTTTGCATCATTTGATCAATAGTCGTAATGATCTTTGCTGCAGCACCATAAGAGGTTTGATATTTGATAAGATTGGTCATCTCTTCATCGATACTCACCTTAGAGATTGATGCGTATTCAAACTCTGTCGCACTGAACTGTGCTGTCACTGTATTATTTTTAAATATAGCAGCATTTGTGACTGTCCCAACCCCAGTTGAGATAACGTCAAACATCCCATAGGATGTAGTATTGAAAACATCTCTACCCACTTTAAAGTTATATTTTTCATATTGGCTTTGCACCATATCCAAAGCAACTTTATTATCCCCAGAGAGGTTACTCACACCTGCACGAAGAGAATCAGGATCTGCTTGAATATCAGCATTAACACGCATAGATTTTGCATTATTGCCATCAAAAAAACGACTCAAGCCTAACGCACCTGCAAAATTACTTCCACTATCAAGACCTTCATCTTTTAATACATCCCGAATTGAAAATGTATATCCTTTAGACTTTGAAGCAGGATCCATACTTAAAGCAAGAGTATAGCCTCCAGTTTCATTGGGGGTGTAACTAAAACCATTGACAAAAAAATCATCTACATCATTATTTGCATTCGCATCATTATTATCATCGATCTGGGCACTTAGTTGTCCCTCAATTGAGTTAGAACCTGCCACACCTGTCATTGTCGTAGCTATATTGATATTGATCTCGCGTGCACCCACTTCATTTCCGTCAATATCATAAACTACCACTTCAAAAGAGCCCTCTTTGAGATTAAGTTCAGAATTAAATAATGAAGATGTAGGTTTTACATTTATAGTATTTGATTCCATATAGGTTTTAGGACCCTGCGCATAAAGATTATTTGTTGATTCTATCAAACCTTTCGCAAAGGCATTTAGCTGAGAAACTGTGTTTTGCAATACACCATCTGAGGGAACACCACTATCAGTAGCAAGTGTTTTTCCACGAAGTTCTAAAATAGCTCCTACTTTTCCACCCTTAATCACTTCCCCCATCGGAATAAGCGTTCCATCTTGTCTCTCATAAGACATCTCATAAAACCCATTTGGATTGTCATCTTTTGATATATGGATAGGATGATATGTCGCACCATCAACAATATTAAAGCCATTAATACTCACAGTATAGCTGCCTGTTTTTGTATTTGAAGAGCTATCTATCTGTATATTTGACTCTAGTTGCCCATAAGATGTATTCGCTCCCACAAGACGTGAAAGACTCAATTCGAGAACATTTCTTTTATCACGTAGATCATTAGCATCATATCCACCGCCAGATTCAGCAATATCTATAGCTTTATTAAGGTCAGCAAGCTCTTTCGCAATCGAGTTCACTTCATCTATATTGACCTTCAGCTGATCATTGACCTGTGATTGGAGGCGTAAAACTTGGTCTTGTGTTTGAGATATATGATTTGCCAATGTTTCTGTTTGCTTTACAAGAGCGAGTTTAATGGAGTCATTATCTGGATTATCTGAAAACGTTTGCCAAAAGTTATAATACTCTTTTAGATCAGCTTTGATCCCCACTTCATCAATCTCTGGAAAGTAGGTCGAAAGCTCTTCAAGTGTCTTTTTTTCAAAATCACTAAACTCTTTACTCGAAGCCATTGAAGAGTACCTATCAAATACAAAGTTATCAAAGATACGTTTTACTTCTGTAACTTCAGTTCCATTTCCTACATTTCCTGGAGCCATAGAGGTTGGAGTAGCAGCGGCCGTAACTACTCTTTGACGTGTATATCCTTCACTCTCTGCATTAGTAATATTGTGCGATGTTGTATTGATACCCACTTGGGAGGCATTAAGCCCTGAGTAACCAATATGAAGTGCATTAAAAATAGAAGCCATTTAGACTCTCACTTCTAAGATAGATGGATTTTTAGATGCCACCTTGTTATATCCCTGCATCTCTGTTGGAACAAGTTTTTCTAAAAAGGAATTGTATAAGTTACTTACTGAGAGAACAAGTTTTGCATATTGTTTATTGACATCTCTCAGTGTTGTAAGTAACTCTTTGAGCTCACTAAGCATTTGGTGTTGTTCTTCATTTAAAAGTTCTGGGAGCTCTTTTTGTGGTTGAGCTGTCATCAAGGTTGAGATCTCATAATCGATCATCGCTTTTTTTGTCTCAAAACTTTTGATCTTTTCATCTTTTAATGAAAGTCTGTCAAATTGTGGATCATGTTTAGCTTCTTTGATATCAGCCATATCTTGTTTTGTTATTTCGATAAGATCTCGTAAATCATTTAACGCACTTTTCAGATGATAAGACAACATAGTAACCCCTACTTATAAAATAATATTTATAGCAACTCTTGGGCAATTTTTTCAGATAAAGCCTGTAAGTTGATTTGATAATTGCCAGATTCAATAGACTCTTTGATCTTCTCAATCTTGCTCATATCACCTTGTTTTGAAACATTTGTTTGCTTCTCTGTTTTTTGGTTTTCTTTTTGTTCCACTCCATTGTTCGCGTATGCACGACCAATAGCTGAACCATTTACTTGTGAAATCATACCTCTTCCTTTAAACTATCTTGCTAGTTTTTTCATGTACAACTATATCGGCACAAAGTAAAAGTTCTTTAAGTTTTTTGACTCAAATAATCATAAAGCATCTGTGAAAAACCAAAGCTACCCGCACTTGATTTTGCCAGTTCGTCTCTATACATAGATTTGTATATCTTATCGCCTGGATCATTTTGCTGTGAAAAAAGATTTTTTTCATCTTTCATTGCATTATCAAGCATCATCTTGAGTATCACCGCTTCAAAGGCATCTGTTTGCTCACGTAATGCTGCATCCTCTGCTTTTGGATCTATCTTTGGTAAAACATGTTGTTGCGCCATTGATGTAGCGGATAAGTCCAAAGAGTTTGTTCCATAAAAACTCATCTAAATCACCTCCAGATCTGCTGAGATACTACCTGCACTTTTCATCGCTTCAAGTATAGATATAATATCTTTTGGTGTAGCCCCAAGCTTTTGCAAAGAGCGTACAAGATTGGCAACAGTTGTTGTTCCCTCTTTGGTGTAGAGCTCATTTTCGTTAAGCCCAATTACCATATCTTGATCTACAGCAACCGAACCAGCCGGTTGGTCAAGTTCAAGTTGTTCTTGAATCTTTATCGTAATATCACCGTGGGTCATTACAATAGGCTTGACTTGTATTCCAATCCCAGCAATGATTGTTCCTGTTCTTTCATTAATGATAATTTTACTGGTAGGATTGTAATCAATATCTACATGTTGCACCTCAGCTAAAAACTCGATCATCGATCTATTTTGTGGTCTTTTGAGTCTGATAGTACGTGAATCAAGAGCAACAGCAACTTGTGTATTATAAAAATCATTCACTGCATTTTGTACCGCTACAGCATTTTGAAAATTAGATTCTTTTAAAGAGAGAGTTGTGAACTCTTGATTGTAAAGATCAATATTAATCTCTCGCTCTACTAAACCTCCATCATAAACAAGTCCAGAGGTTGGATGTGATTCACTGCCTGCTCCTCTATCATTTTTTCCACCTATACTGATACTTCCCTGAGCAAGTGCGTAAATTTTTCCATCAACCCCCTTAAGCGGTGTCATAAGGAGTGTTCCACCCTCTAGAGATTTTGCATCCCCTATAGAAGATACATTGACATTAAACTTATCCCCTTGACGTGCAAAAGGTTTGAGGTTAGCTGTCACAACAACAGCCGCGACATTCTTAGATTTGATATCCAGAGGACTCATATCGATATTCATAGCACGGAGCATATTTGAGATCGATTGCAGAGTAAATCGTGAAGTGGTTCCATCCCCTGTTTTTTTAAGACCAACAACAAGAGAATAGCCTATAAGCTGATTATCACGTACACCGACAATGTTAGAGACATCGGTTACTTTTGTTGCATAAATAGTAGAAGTGATGAGTAAAAAGAGTATGAGTTTTTTCATTGCGTATCCTTGCCATTCTTAAGCAAAGATATAGCAAGATTTATTCCAACTCATCGACTCCGTAATAAGTGAGTGTGGTATTTCCAAATTTCTTTGATTTTAACTTGCTAAACTCCCCTATTGTATCTGCAAGTTCTAAGCCGCTCATGTGCTCGATGATGATACGTTTGACGATCTCTTGGGGCAAAGAGCGGATCATTGCGATCATCTGCTCGTAGATATCTTCCATCCCCTCTCGTATGCTAAAAGGGGGATCGATATAAAAATACGCATCCTCTTGATCTCTTTTGAGTTGTGCGATCACACTTTTGATGTTCACAAAGCTATCTCCACTAAGCACTTCACATGAGGAGGGATCTGTCACAGAGATATTTTCTCTAAGAACACGAAGGGCGTCTCTATCTTTTTCCATAAAGATGATCTTTTTGGCTCCGCGACTAAGCGCTTCAAGCCCGATCGAGCCGCTTCCGGAGAACACCTCTACAAAATTGGCATCTATGATCTCAAACTGAAGTGTATTAAAAAAAGATTCTAGGACAATATTTTTTGAACTTCGAGTTGTTTCTTTTGAGGGAAGTTTCAAACTTTTACCTTTAAACTTTCCGGCTACTATTTTTTTGATAATTGTTTTACTTTTCATAAAATGCTCTCACAGCGTTTAAAATATTTTCTTGATACTCTCGTGTTAGGGACTCTATACGTTTTTCTAAGATCTCAAAATCCATAGACTCTTCACGCACTTCGCTTAGCTGATCTTTTACATCCGATACAAGTTTCGCGCCCTTGTATTTTTTCTCCAAAGCGAGGATCAACTGCGATTTTGAAAAAGGCTTTTTAAGATCCGCATCCTCTTTACTTGAGATATAAAAACATCGAGAATCCTCTAAACATGGTTCATCGCGCACAACAATGTCACAATGTTTTTTTGAACTCAAATAACGAAATAAAAAAAGTTCTAATGACTTTTGCAGTAACGGTGATCTACACTCAACGGCTACTTTCATAACTACCCCTGTAAATAATAATCGATACTATATCGCAAATCTTCGTCTAAATCCACAATAGTATGGATCATCCACTCCAAATATGCTCGATCGACCATACTGATCTCTTCAATATAACGCCCAGAATATTTGCCAAACTCAAACTTTTCTAAAAGTACCTTTTGGGTGCTGAGCTCTAAAAGTTTTTTGTGCGGGGCTAGCTCTAAAAGATACTCATACAAAAGCTTTACAAGTAAGGCATCCCCAAGTGCATGGTGGGCAAAAAACTGTGTATCAACCTTATAAAGTTTGAGCTCGTAGCGCAAAAACTGCAAACTATAGGACTCACACTCTTTGATAAGATGACGGGCACAACGAAGTGTATCAATGCTCTGCCCTACAAATTCAAAACCAGTGCGACTTAACATCCCAAGATCAAAACCAATATGATGTCCTATGAGTACCGTTTCTTTTCTATTATGAGTTTGCAAAAACTGATACGCCTCTGTTGCTTTGAGAACTGAAGCATCTTTGATCATTTCGTTGGTGATATGGTGAATACTCGAAGCTTTTGGTGGTATCTTTTTCCCCTCATTGGCTAAAGTGTAATGGGTGATCTCTTCTAAGCTATCTTCACCAAAACCCACAAGCCCAAGAGAGCAGATCACATCACTCTCTAAAAGGCCTGTAGTTTCTACATCCAAAGCTATGAGCATCGAGTCAGCCTTACTTTTTTACACCAACTTCCAAGAAGCACAAAAGACAAGGACGCACTCACGAGGATAAAAGCATAAAGCCAATAGATACTAAACCACTCAAAAACACCCTCATAGGATGTAAAGAGTTTGGTCAAAATAATTCCTAGTATCATACATATTCCAACAAGCCAAATAAGAAGCATCAGCCATTTTCGCCACACTTTGAGCATATCCCCATAACCTATAGGATCGATCTTCTCATCCCCTTTGCATGTTAAGAGTTCGAGTTGATATCCATTGATACAGGTGTTAAAGATAAATTTGAGCCGACGAAATAGCAAAAGTAAAAAAGCAAAACTCCAAGTAAAGGCAAAACTAAAGCTCAAAAGATCCCACAAAGCGATCTGCACCTCTTGGCTAAGAGCTGGCATATCTTGTTTGATATAAAGCCCAAGGACAAAAAGTGTGGCTAGTAAAGCACCTAATAGCACACTTTTTATACTCAGTACACTCGCCCATCTCAGCCATAACAAAAAATAAAATCGTGCCATCTATTTTTTAAATTCCTCTAACATCCCATGGTAATGTTCAAGTGTGATAAAACTTTTTTCAAAACGATAACGGATAACAAACTCGACTACTTTATCTTTGAAAGAGCTCTCTACATTTTGCGCTTTTCCAAAATACGCGAGAGAGATATTCTTACTTTTGATCGTTGCATCTTTATCATAAGCAATAGCAAGGATCTGAAGGTATTTTCCCTCTCTTACTTCTCCTAAGCTTTCACTTTGCAAGGATACACCGGAGAGATTGATCGCCTTAAACTCAAAAAGCTCCTCAAAACTTTGTACTTTTTTATCTATACCAAGTTCGAAAAAAAGCTCTTGTAAAATGATCTTATTCTCTTTGCGAGCCATCTCATAGCTCGAGATTTTACTTGTCAAGTTTTTTAATCTATCAAGTGCTGAACTCATAGTGTTTTTTCCTTTGGCAAAAGTATAGCAAAAGAATACTATTCATAGACTTTGGTATAATGTCACAACTTAAACAATTTTATCAAAGAGATCTATGGATTATTTACAAATAGAAGGTATTAAAAACCTAAACGGACGTATCACGATTTCAGGCGCAAAGAACGCATCGCTGCCACTTATAGCGATGACGATTCTTGCTAAAAACCAAGTCAGCATCAAAAATATGCCCGATGTGGTTGATATAAAGACCCTCCTTAAACTTCTTTCAAACCTCGGTGCACAATGTACTTTTAACAAAAAAAATGTACTTGTGGATACATCCAAGCTTACCGAGACAAAAGCAACCTATGATATTGTCAAGACTATGCGTGCATCTATTCTCGTCCTCGGTCCGATCCTCGCTCGTTTTGGACATTGTGAGGTCTCTCTTCCAGGGGGTTGTGCTATTGGTCAGCGTCCAGTAGATCTTCACCTCAAAGCATTAGAGCAGATGGGTGCAAAGATCAATATCGAAGCAGGCTACATCCAAGCAAGTGCACCCAAAGGTCTCAAAGGGTGTGAGATCAGCTTTGATAAGATCACCGTTACAGGAACAGCCAATATCGTGATGGCAGCAGCCTTGGCAAAAGGAAAAACGGTTCTCACCAATGCAGCGCGCGAGCCAGAGGTGGTACAGTTGTGTGAGATCCTTAATGCAAGTGGCGTAAAGATCGAGGGGATTGGTACAGCTATTCTTACCATTCATGGGACAAATAAAGAGCTCTTAGATATCCAAGAGTTTAGTATTATCCCTGATAGAATCGAAGCGGGAACCTACCTTTGTGCAGCAGCTATTACACGCTCTGTGATCACCCTCGAAAAAGTAAAAGCAAGCCATTTAGGCGCTGTGATCTCCAAGCTTGAAGAGATGGGCTCAAAATTTGATATTACTGAAGATACGATCACGATCCATCCATCCAAAAAAATCAAAGCAATCAAGATTACGACCCAAGAATACCCTGCTTTTCCTACCGATATGCAAGCGCAATTTTTAGCACTTGCAACACAAGCTGAGGGTACTTCCATTATCGAAGAGCGTTTATTTGAAAATCGTTTTATGCATGTGAGTGAACTCCAACGTATGGGAGCGAGTATCTCTCTCAATGGTAATATAGCTACCGTCAATGGCAAAACTGAACTCAGCGGAACGGATGTCATGGCGACCGATCTTCGCGCATCAAGTGCGCTTGTACTTGCAGCACTCGTAGCTGAGGGAACAACCAACATCCATAGAATCTACCATCTAGATCGTGGATATGACTCTTTAGAGAAAAAGCTTCAAAATGTAGGAGCAAAAATAAAAAGACTCAAAGAGTAGTCTTTTTACTTTTTAAAGATCACCATCTCATAGATACTCTTTTTGGTCACAAGAGCTTTATCTGGAGAAACTGAGTGGGAGTTTTTTGATTTTGCGACCTCGTGTCTAAGCGATGCTATCTCTTGTTCCATCTCATCTACGTTATCTTTAAGTCTGAGGATAATATCAACACCTGCAAGGTTAACACCAAGCTCACGTGTAAGTCTTAAAATCAATTTTATTTTATCGATATCTCTTTGTGAATAAAGACGAATACGCCCATTGGATCGCGATGGAGAGATCAAGTTTTCTCTCTCGTACTGACGCAAGGTCTGTGGATGTATATCTAAAATCTTTGCAACTATACTGATCAAATAAACCGGCTCATCGTATTGGTGTATCATCCTAGCCTCCTTTTATTCTTTGGGTAATTTCTCTTGCATCATTGCTACAAGTTTTTCATCAAGATCTTCTACTTTTGGTAAAACGATATTTGCTTTGAGATAAAGATCCCCACGCACTTTTGTTTTACGGTTCATCGCACCCATCTCTTTAACACGAAAACGTTGTCCATTTTTGGTATTTTGAGGTACTTTAAGCTTGATCTCTTTTTCTAAGGTCTTGATGCTTATCTTCTCTCCAAAGAGTGCAGCATATAAAGGAACATCAAAACTTTTGACAAGATCATCCCCCTCTCGTTCATACTCAGGACTAGAAGCAACAGTGATCTTTAAAAAGAGATCTCCTGCGACACCACCTTGAACGTGACCTTTGCCTTTGACACGCATCTTCTCCCCGCTTTTCACACCTGCTGGGATCTTGATATCAAAACGCTCACCGTTGACTGAAACAGAGTGAGAACCTCCAAGAATAGAGACACTAAAAGGGATAGTTACGTTTGATTCGATATCGAGGTTGACCTGTTGTTGACGAGAGAAACCACCGCCACCAAAGCCGCCTCCGCCAAAACCGCCAAAACCTCCCCCACCAGAAAACATCTGGCGTAAAATCTCATCAAGATCCGATGCACCAGCACCCCCATGAGAGCGTGTAAAGTCATGAAAATTCTGACCCCCAAACATCCCATCACCAAACTGATCGTACTGCGCTTTTTTCTCTTTGTCACTCAGAATTTCATACGCAGCATTGATCTCTTTAAATTTATCTTCTGCACCCTTATCTTTGTTTACATCGGGATGGTATTGTCTTGCTAGTTTTCTATACGCTTTTTTTATCTCTGCTTCACTCGCACCCTCAGAGATCTCTAAAGTTTCATATAAAGATTTACTCATTGTTGTTTCCTAAAAATTATAAAGTTTGTTAATTAAGTAGTATTATATCATAAGAGTTGAGTCAATGTCAATCAACCCTAAGCAATAAAAAATTGTAAAATATAGAAAGAGCAAGATAAAAAGAGTGACGTTTATTCAAGGCGCAAGCGAGGAAGCGCACTCATGTGCGTAACGAGCGCAGCAACGCAGAAGAAGCGTTGCTATTTTTATCTTAGTGGAGGAAATGGCGTACTTCTGAGAAGTATAGACTCATCCCAAACTCATTCGCAGCCGCAATGATCTCATCATCACGAATCGAACCACCCGGTTCGATCACTGCACTCACACCCGCAGCTGCCGCTGCATCAATAGAGTCTCTAAATGGGAAGAATGCTTCTGAAGCAAGTGCTGCACCTTTGACATCAAGTCCCATCTCTTTTGCTTTTTTAAGCGCACATTGGCTTGCATCCACGCGGCTAGTCATCCCCATTCCAACAGCTACCATCGCAGAGTTTTTCACATAGACCACACAGTTAGATTTTGTAAGAGATGCTACTTTATATGCGATCTCCATATCTTTGAACTCTTGGGATGTAGCGGCTTTTTCGCTCACGAGTTTTGCGTTGCGCACCTCATCGTCACTTACTTTATCAGCATCTTGATAGACAAAGCCACCATCAATATGTTTGAAGTCTTTCCTATCATTTGCTAAAACAAGTTTATCAGACCCCATCTCAAAAAGTTTGATACGCTTTTTGCTCGCAAATACCTCTTGCGCTTCTTCTGTGATACGTCCCGCGATGATCACTTCTAAAAAGATCTCATTCATCTTGAGTGCTAGCTCTTTTGTCACCACACCATTGACCGCGACCACACCACCAAAAGCAGAAACAGGATCACATTTGAGTGCTTCAGTGTATGCCTCTACAAGATCATCTTTGATAGCAAAACCACATGGATTTCCATGCTTTGTGATACATACCGCATTTGCTTCTCCAAATGCTGAAGCAATTTTCACCGCACCACTGAGGTCATTGAGATTGTTAAAGCTCGCTTCCCCTTTGAGTGTTTTAAAGTGATCGCTATAGTGTGTATCAAACTCATAGAGTGCACCTTTTTGGTGTGGGTTTTCCCCATAACGCGTATCGATCACTTTTTTTCCAACCACAAACTGCTTCGCGCCAAAACCTTCGTTAAAACGCTCATTCATATAGTTTGCGATCATAGAGTCATACGCAGCTGTATGCTCATACGCTTTGATCATAAATCCACGACGGAACTCTTTGGTATTCTTTTCATTCTCGATCGCATCGATCACAGAGTCATAATCTGCAACATCCGTTACTATCAAAACGCTATCAAAGTTCTTTGCAGCAGAGCGCACCATCGCAGGTCCACCGATGTCGATATTTTCTATAATATCATCAAAGTCATCCGTGCGTTCGATCGTTTCTTTAAATGGATAAAGATTCACACACACGAGATCGATCGCTTCTACGCCAAGCTCTGCTGCTTGATCGAGGTGAGATTGCTTGTCACGGCGGTGCAGGATTCCACCATGAACAAAAGGGTTCAAAGTTTTTACACGCCCCTCAAAACACTCAGGAAACTTTGTCACTTCATCGATCTCTATCGCTTTGATACCGTTTTCTACGAGGATCTTATAGGTTCCTCCTGTAGAGATGATCTCAAAACCATTTTTTTCTAATGATTGACAAAAAGCAACCACACCATTTTTATCGCTTACACTTACTAATGCTCTTTTTTTCATTTATGACCTTGTGAAAATAAATTATGAAATTTTAACGAATTAGAGATAAGAAAATGGTAAACTAATCAAAATAGAATAAGAGGTTGTCCAATGAAGAATATCGCTATTTTATGTTCAGGTGGGGATGTCTCGGGAATGAATCCCGCTATCAAACATTTTGTGGAATATACCAAAAAAAAAGGTCTCACGCCCTTTCTTATTTATGATGGGTATGAGGGTTTGATCGACAATGCAATTTATCAAGCAAGTTATGAGGATGTCGCTGGGGTGATGATACGTGGGGGGACTTTTATCCGTAGCTCTCGAAGCAAGCGTTTTATGTCTGCAGAGTTTCGCCAAAAGGCAAAAGAGAATCTCGATGCACATAATATTGATATGTTACTCGTTCTAGGTGGTGATGGCTCGTTTCGAGGACTTCACATATTTTACAAAGAACACGGAATAAAATTTTGTGGTATCCCCTCTACAATCGATAATGATATCAATGGAACTGATTACTGCCTAGGGGTCGATACCGCACTCAACATCATCAAGACCTCCATTGATGCTATTCGTGATACAGCATCTTCCTTTAGGCGTGCTTTTGTCATTGAGACGATGGGGCGTGATTGTGGTTATCTCGCCCTTGTTTCTCATCTCACATCAGGTTCTGAACTCTGCCTTATTCCAGAGCTAAAATACGATCTAAATAGCTACAAAGAGGAGTTTAAAAAACAGATACAAAATGGGCGTAAATATTTTATCGCCATAGTCTCAGAAGGGATCAAGCAGGATTCTCAAGAGATCGCTGATTGGTTTGAAAATGAGATAGGGATGGAGTCACGTGTGAGTGTTCTCGGTCACATCCAGAGGGGTGGAAACCCAAGTATCTACGACAGACTTATGGCGTATAAGTTTGTCAACTACGCAGTAGATGGCTTACTTCGTGGAAAAGATGAGAGCGTGATCTGCTACACAAAAAGTGGTTTTGAATACAAAAGTATCGACGATGTTGCTAACCACAAAAAAGAGCTCGATCCCGAACTTCTCTCCTATTTAAACTAAGGCTTGGGATGTATAAGCTTATCTATTTTGTACCCATAGAGGCAAAAGAGAAAACAAAAGAGGCGTTATTTGCTCTGGGTGCTGGGATGTTCGACAAATATGAGTGTTGCAGTTTTGAAACACTCGGAATGGGACAATTCAAACCCATCGGTGATGCAAATCCTCACATCGGATCACTAAACAAATTAGAGGTTTTAGAGGAGTATAGAGTGGAGATAATCTGTAGGGATGAACTAATCCATAAAGCTGTAGAGGTTTTAAAAGAGAACCACCCCTATGAAGAGGTGGCGTATGAGGTGTATAAACTAGAAGATTTCTAGAGGTCTTGTTGTACCACTTTTTCAAATGTTGTAAAGTAGTTCTCTTTGAGTGTTTGCATACTCATACAAACATCATTGATTTTAATCTCTGCACCACCTACTGTTCCGATCTGCTCACACGCAAGATCGCCTAGCATATCTTCAAATGCAGCGCAGTTTTCTGGTTTAACTTCGATGATAGCGCGGCTCATGCTCTCAGCAAAGATGTCACGTGCGTCATTTACGCTCATCGTCACATCACACCCCAAGCCACTTGTCGCTGCCATTTTGGCTAAAGCGATAGCAACACCACCACTACTTGCATCTTTTGCACACTCTAAGAGATGCTTTTTATTTGCCTCGATCACAAGATCCCAAAGTGCAAGCTCTTTTTTATAGTCGATCTCAGGAAGTTTTCCTGCAACGGTACCACAGATCTCTTTCATATACAAAGATCCACCAAACTCAGAACGACTCTCTCCTACAAGATAAAGTACATTCCCTTCGTTTTGAAAACTAGACATCAATACATTATTTTGATCATCATTGACACCTACAGTCGCGATAGATGGTGTAGGGAAAACTGAAACACCGTTTGTCTCATTATATAAAGACACATTTCCACCGATAACAGGAGTCGTAAGCTCTGCACATGCTTCTTTGATCCCAAGACATCCTTGCCCAAACTGCCACATAACCTCAGGGTTTTCTGGGTTTCCGTAGTTGAGACAATCAGTGATCGCTAAAGGTCTTGCCCCACTCATCGCAACATTTCTTCCAGACTCAATCACGGCAGCTGCCGCGCCACCTTTAGGATCGATATAGCAATAACGCACATTACAATCCGCACTCATAGCAAGTGCTTTGCCGTTTTCTTTGACACGGATCACAGAAGCGTCTAGCATCCCACCTTTTTTGATCGTATTTGTTTGTACCATCGAGTCATACTGCGTGTAGATCCAAGATTTATCCACCACTTCCATGGATTTTGTAAGCTTAGCAAATGCTTCTTGATTCGCTACTTTTTCAAAATCATCGATACTTACATTGCCGATCTCTGAGAGATATTTTGGCTCACTCATGGGGCGATTAAGCTCTGGTGCTTCCTCACTTACAGGGTCCACTGGAACCTCAGCTACTTTCTCTCCGTGCCAAAAAAGCTCCATATTTCCAGTAGCAGTAACCTCACCGATCACAGCAGCATCAAGATCCCATTTTTCAAAGATCTTGATGATCTCTTCTTCGCTCCCTTTTTTTGCACAAAGAAGCATTCTCTCTTGAGATTCTGAGAGCATAAAATCATACGGAGTCATCCCCTCCTCGCGAGCTGGGACTTTATCAAGATGCATGATCATCCCGCTTCCTGAACGTCCAGCCATCTCAAAAGATGAAGAAGTCAGACCCGCAGCACCCATATCTTGAATACCTACAACATGGTCTGTTTTAAAAAGCTCTAAACACGCTTCAAGAAGAAGTTTTTCAGTAAAAGGATCCCCAACTTGCACCGTCGGACGAAGAGATTTTGACTCTTCTGTAAAACTATCAGAACTCATAACAGCCCCACCGAGACCATCACGACCAGTTTTTGCCCCTACATAAATGACAGGATTACCGATACCATCAGCTCTTCCATAAAAGATCTCATCGCTTTTTGCAAGCCCTAAAGTAAAAGCATTTACTAAGATATTTCCGTTGTAACACTCATCAAAACTTGTCTCACCACCAATAGTTGGAACACCCATACAGTTTCCATACCCACCGATCCCCTCAACAACACCACGCACTAAGTAGCGTTGATGTTTGGATGTAGCGTCATTGTTAAGTATATTTCCAAAACGAAGTGCGTTAAGGTTTGCAACCGGGCGCGCACCCATAGTAAAGACATCACGCATGATCCCACCAACACCTGTTGCAGCACCTTGATACGGCTCAATAAAACTTGGGTGGTTGTGTGACTCCATCTTAAATACAGCAGCATAACCCTCACCGATATCGATAACACCAGCATTTTCACCAGGACCTTGAATTACCCATGGTGCTTTGGTCGGGAAACCTTTGAGGTGTACTTTTGAAGATTTATACGAACAATGCTCACTCCACATAGCTGAAAAAATACCTAACTCTACTAAGTTTGGTTCACGACCAAGTATACGCTTAATATGTGCGTAATCATCTTGAGAAAGCTTATGATTAGCTAACTGTTTTTCAATATCTGGTAATTGTTGGCTCACGGGGATTCCTGAAATTTTGATTTTTAAACGGGGATTATACCGCATTTGTAGTAAAAGGAATTTTAATGAAAACTAAAATCTTTTTTTGTGCGGATGTTTTTCTTTAAAGAGAAGATGTTTTGATAGTAGATCTCAACTATCTCATACTCTTTTTTCCCCTGAGGAAGCTTGAGGATAAATTCATCTTCTGCACATTTGCCAAGCATTGCACGCGCTAAAGGTGAATGGATAGATATCAGCCCATTTTCAGGCTCAGCTTCGAGTACTCCACAAAGAGTGTATATATTCTCTTGGGATGTAGCAATATCTTCAATACGCACAGAACTTCCAAAGCCAACTCGTTCGTGAGAAGATTTAGATGGATCAATGATATGTGCTTTTTGGATCATAGAGTTAAGATAAAAAAGCCTTTTATCAATAAAGCGCAATTTCTCTTTGGCAGCTTGATAATCGGCATTTTCACTTCTATCTCCAAGAGCTGCTGCGACAAGTTTTTCTTGAGAGACCTTAGGCTTTTCATGTTCTAACAGATATTTAAACTCTTCGACTAAAATATCATAGCCCTCGATGCTCATTGGCTCTTTCAACAAGACCCCTTAATGGTGGAAACCTTCGATATAGTAAGTTTCTTTATTCTCTAATTTTTTTACTTTTACTTTAAACTTATTGCTAAAATGTTGGATCTTTTCATGCGCTTCCTCTGCAAGTGCAGAACTTGGAGCTTCCACTTTTATTTTGAAATAATCTTCTGAATTTGAAAGTGCTACAAAAGAGCCATCCACCTTGAGTGCATTGTGCAGGTCCATAATGTGTTTTTGTATCTTCTCATAGCCACTTGTATTTTGTTCAATTCTTTCTAACTGGCTGAGCAAGGCATTATTTGGTTTATACCCTAGCTGTGTCAACATTGCATCTCTTTGCATTCGATTCCCTTTTGGTTTATTT
>JAGGTH010000069.1 GCA_021163845.1 Helicobacteraceae bacterium
ATTCAGAATTATTTTTAATTCTATTCACTATAATAATATACAATTTCTACAACCTAGAACAAAAGAGTTACAATATGAATGATGCAATCCTAAAAAAAATCAAACAGCTTCCCCCATTACCTGAATCTGCTATGCAGATCGAAGCGGTATATCAAGACCCTGATAGTAGTTTTAACGATATGGTAAAGATCTTAGAAAAAGATCCTCTTTTAACAGCAGATATTTTAAAAGCTGCGAATTCTCCTTTGTATGGGTTTTCTCGTGAGATCAATGCTATTAGCCAAGCTGTAGGTCTTTTTGGGATGGGAACGGTGAGAGGCTTTGCACTTGCAAGTATTGTCAAAAAAAGTTTTGCACTTGATCTTTCCCCCTATGGGATCACTCCTGAGATGTTCTCTAACCTCTCAAAAAAACAACACGCGCTTATGATCGCGTGGTGTTTAAAAAAAGAGAACAAACTCTTAGGTGTACTCTCTCCTGCAGCATTTTTGGTCGAAATAGGGAAGGTTCTTATCTCTCAGCAGATCATTGCAGAATCTTCTCAAACAGCATTTCGTGATGCACTCAAAGAGACTCAAGATGTAGAACTCTCAGAGAGAAAAATCGTAGATGCAGACACTCCGGAAGTGAGTGCAAGTATCTTTGAACACTGGCGCTTTGAAGAGGGGCTTATCGATGTGATTCGCAATTGTCTTCATCCTGAGGATGCTCAGCCAGAATACCAAAGAGCTGCAAAAATACTTCACGTTGTTCGTACTTGCGTTCAGATCAACGGTGAAATGACTGAAAAAAGTGTAGAGGAAGCAAAAGCGCTCATTACAAAATATGAACTTGATATGCCGAGTTTTGAAAAAGCACTAGAAAACTACGAGTTGTAAAGTATGAAGTCACTTCTCATACATTTGACCGTAGGTCTAAATGAGCAAGATGTTAGCCAAGAACAGCGCCCTCTTATCAACGACTGGCTTGCAAAAAAATATATCACACACAAAGAGAATCTCTATCAATTCAACTCCAAATACCGCGCAGGAACACTAGGGATCGTCCAAAAGGGAACTGCTTATCTAAATGTCATAGGGGAGCTCACTCGTGATCTTTTCATAGATGAGGGTGATATGCATAATGCTCGTGAAGGTGATCTCATCATCGCACAACGTATCCTTGGCAAACGTGGTGCACCCAAAGCAAAAGTGATCGAAGTTGTCGGACGTGCAGTGAGCTATAGTGTCGGCTATATTATGATCAAAGAGGGGCACAAATCACTTGTAGATCTCAAAACAGAGTACCCCGCGGGAGTAGAGGTCGAGCCTCATGAGTTTGAGCGCTACGAAGAGGGTGATGTCTTTAAGATCAATAACCAAAACGGTACGATCGAAGAGAAACTCGGCAATATCAAAGATCCACTCGTCGATGAGAAGATCGTTCTCGCCCAATTCAATAAGCATGATGAGTTTGAAGAGGATGTTTTAGAGATCGCTTCCTCATTTTCTGAAGTAGATGCTTCAAAATATCCAAACCGAAAAGATCTTCGCAAACTCCCTTTTTGTACCATCGATCCAGTGACTGCAAAAGATTATGATGATGCGATCTACTGGGATGATGCAAACACTACTCTCTATGTTGGTATTGCAGATGTAAGCGAGTATGTCAAACCTTTTGGTGCGATAGATAACGAAGCGATCTATAGAAGCTTTTCTATCTACCTTCCTCACCGTTCTATCCCTATGCTTCCACGTCAGCTAAGTGAAACACTCTGTTCCTTGCAACCCCATGTGGATAGACTCAGCTATGTGTTTGAGATCAAGCTTGATCTTGCAAGCTTAGAGGTGAGTAGCTCAAAAGTATATGAAGCGATCATCCATTCCCACAGAAGATTTAACTATGAAGAGATCGATGAGTTCTTAGAAGGAAATCTAGAAGCAAAAACAAAAGATGAAGAGACCATCTTTGAGTATCTTCCTAAACTCAAAAAAGTGACCGATGCACTCAAGAAAAAGCGCCTCAAAGTGGGGTATGATTTTCGCTCGAACGAACTAGAGATGTTTCTTGATGAAAATACAAATCTCACCCATACAGAATATGCAGAGGAGACCCCATCTCATGCATTAATAGAAGACTGTATGCTCTTAGCAAACAAAGAGGCTGCAGCACAGTTTGATAGAGGGATCTTTCGTATCCATGAGCCACCAAATCAGATGAAGTTGCAAAAACTCTATCAAGAGCTCGCAGGGATTGGGATGTCGATCGATATCAAGGACTCCCTCAAAGAGACCATTACGGAGATCCAAAAACAAGCGAAGATGATGGATCTTCAAGCCGAAGTTGACACTCTTATCATTCGCTCACAAATGCAAGCACGCTACGCACCGATCAATGCAGGGCACTTTGGACTTGGTTTTGAACGCTATACGCACTTTACCTCTCCGATCAGACGCTACTCTGATCTCATTGTTCACCGCTTGCTCAAAGCGATCGCAAACAATGACACCCAAGAGGGTTCTTATGTACTGCGCAATATCGAAGCACTCTCATTGACCATCAGTGAAAAAGAGCGTGAGGCAAGTACGATCGAAGTGGAGTATATGGCGCGTAAATTTGCACGCTGGGCAAGTGAGCATATTGGAGAGACTTTCAAAGCGAGGATTACAGGAACTGATCCTGAGATCCAAGCAGAACTCCATGATGAGATCATAGGGGCGCGCCTCAATATTACAGGGCACGATAATGTTGTTCTTTTTGAAGATGTAGAGGTTATATTAGAGCGTGTCGATATCGCCAAAGCAAAAATCTATGCCAAAGCCAGAAAGATCGGTGATGCTTAGTGTATAAAAGCGAGCTCGACAAACATATCCAAAACAGCTCACTCTCCAATAACTTTGTTCTTTTTGGAGAGAGTAGTTTTCTCATCGATTTATACACAAGACTGCTGAGCAATATTGCTGATGCATCCGCCCTCTCTATGTACCATGATGAGTACCATTTTGCCACAGCAAAAGCGCATCTCTCCCAAGCTTCGCTCTTTGGAGATAGAAGTGTACTTATCATCAAAAGTGAAAAAAAGATCGCTAAAACAGAACTCGATACACTCATAGAGCTTTGTGAAAAGAATAAAGAGAACATCTTCATCTACGCCTACTATGGAACAGATCACAAAACTTATGCGAAAGCCTTTGCTAAAAAGAGCACAATGAGTGTCCGCTTTTTTCATCCAAAAGAGTATGAAGCGCAACAGATCATCCTCGATCTTGCCAAACAAAACAATGTACAGATCGATAAATTTTCCATCTCTCACCTTTTGGGTATACACAATGGAGATGTCGCTCTTGCGTGCAATGAGATTGAGAAATTCAAGGTCTTTGATAGAGCTATCAGCACCAAAGATATCGATGCCCTCGTCTTTGGTTTAGGAGAGATCGGGATCGATGACCTTATCAAAAAGATACTCCAAAATAAAGACTTTAAAGAGGATCTCGGAAATCTTCTCGAACACGGAGAGGATGAGATCCGTATCCTTACCACGATCACGGCCTACCTCACACAACTCTATATGTTTAATATCTACATCCGAGTCAATGGCGCACCCAATGCACTCGAGATACTAGGCTACCCTGCCCCAGGTTTTGTCGTGGATGAAAAAGCAGCACTGTCGATAAAGATAAAACCAAATACCTACTATAAACTCCACGATCTTCTTTTGAGTAGTGAATTAAAAATGAAGTCTTCGGATGTAGATAAAGAAGCGATCCTCTTTTCAACCCTCATAAGAGCCCAAAAACTATTAGCATAAAAAAAGCACTTGATTGCTAAATGGAAGATTGAAAAACTAAAAAGAGTGATGAAAATTCAAGGAGTCTAACGAGGAAGCCTACTCAAAGTAGGTGACGAGTGTAACGACGCAGAATTTGCGTCGCTATTTTTAGTTTTTAGATGAATCTACGATTTTGTTTGCAGATATCCACGGCATCATCGAACGAAGTTGCACACCTGTTTGCTCGATCAATGAAGCTCTTGCATTTGTACGTTCTGCATTCATTCTTGGGTATCCTGCTTGACCTTCTAAGATAAAGTCTTTTGCAAATCTACCATCTTGAATCTCTTTTAAGATCTCTTTCATTGCAGCTTTTGATTCTGCATTGATAACACGTTTACCAGAAACATAGTCACCATACTCAGCTGTGTTAGAGATAGAGTATCTCATATCAGCGATTCCACCCTCAAACATCAAGTCAACGATGAGTTTAAGCTCATGTAAACACTCAAAGTATGCAAGTTCTGGAGCGTATCCAGCTTCTGTTAATGTTTCAAAACCAGCTTGAACTAAAGACGCTGCACCACCACAAAGTACTGCTTGCTCACCAAAAAGGTCCGTTTCAGTCTCATCTTTGAAAGTTGTTTCAATAATTGCAGTACGTCCACCACCGATTGCTGAAGCGTAAGAGAGAGCTAACTCTTTTGTTGAACCGCTTGGATTTGCACCAATAGCGATAAGGTCAGGAATACCACCACCACGAACAAATTCACTTCTTACAGTGTGTCCTGGAGCTTTTGGAGCTACCATCATTACGTTGATATCAGCTCTTGGGTGGATTCTTCCATAATGGATGTTAAATCCGTGTCCAAATGCGATTGTAGCACCTTGCTTGAGGTTTGGCTCGATCTCTTCTTTGTAGATCTCTGCTTGGTTTTCATCTGGTAAAAGAATCATAACAACATCAGCAGCAGCACTTGCCTCAGCTACAGTCATAACTGTGAAGTTTTTCGCCTCAGCTTTTGCCCATGAAGATCCACCTTTTCTAAGACCTACGATCACTTCTACACCGCTATCTCTTAAGTTTTCCGCGTGTGCGTGACCTTGTGATCCAAAACCGATCATTGCTACTTTTTTACTTTTGATTATGTCTAAATTACAATCTTTGTCATAGTAAACATCTAATGCCATTTCATTTCCTTGCATAGTTTAAGCCCCAAAGAGCTTTAAAAATTTGTCGCATTATACTCAAAGAAACTATAAACTTTTATTAGACCAAGCTTATACTTTGGTGAAACTTTTTTCATTTAATTTCATAGTCTGTATAATGTCACAAAAAACAAAGGGCAAAAATGAAAAAATTCAACCTTTTTAAAGAGATTATTACTGTTAAAAAATCTGCACTCCTTCAGGCTTTTAATAGCTCTAAAGAGTTTGCGATCACCACAAAAGGTGAGATACTTTATGCACCTTTTGATAAAAAAGATCCATTCATCTTTCAAGGCAAGCACACACCAAAACCAAGTAGTGCACTCGCACCATCGACTCCAACGACACTTCACTCTCTTTTAGGGGAGAGCTATCAGGTGGTAGAAGATGATGATAGAGTACTTGTAAAAGCTTTTTCAAACTGGCAAGAGATCATTCGACTCAATATCGACCGTGCTTCTTATGATGATACAACAGCCGATGGTGTCGCTGAGTTTTCCAATCCATCTCTTGAAGATATAGGCTGGAATGCGACTGAATTTGAGATAAGTTATCGAGAGCTTATCGGTGTTTTAGAAGAGCAATGTGAAGGGATACTTCTATGTATAGAACAAGAGGATCCATACCGCTTTAGTGGCCTTGGATTTATCGCTGATAACAAAGAGGCTTATAACACTCTTTTTAGTTACTGCCAAGCAAAGATCAAAGAACTCATCCAAACACAAAGTCATTTTGCAAAAGAGAAATTAAATGGCGATGAGCTTGATGCTGCGGAGTTTTTTGAAGTTTTATAACACTTAGGATGTAGAGATCTCTCTACATCCTAAGCTTTTTTATGTGCGTAAAGGTAGCGCTGTAAAATAATCATAGCAGAGAGAGAATCGATCCGCCCATCACGAATAGACTTCATCTCCCCTTTCATCAAATTCTCAGCTTCTACAGAGCTTCCTGCTTCATCTTGATACAAAACATCTCCATCAAACGCAACAAGGTTCATAAAGTGAGTGATGCGTCTTCTCATCTCCTCCTCACTACTTCCACCAAGAGGAATCCCTACTACAAGAGCATCTGGCTTCCACTCGTTTATCACTTGTCTTACTTCATCTGCCGCTTGATTGCGATTTTTTCTCAGAATTGCAGGAAGTGGCGTTACAATATCTTTGTGTGCAGAATAGGCAAGCCCTATGCGCTTAAGTCCTAGATCTATGGCTATATACTTCACCTATTTTCCTAAGCAAAAAGAGCCGAACATCTTCTCAAGCATCTCATCATTTTCAAAAGGTCTTGTAATGCTTGCCATCTCTTTTATCGCTTCATTAAGGTGAAAAGAGAATATCTCTAGCTCTTGATCGTGCAGAGGTTCTAGGGATTCTTTGATATTGGTGAGTGTATTTTTTACCGCTGCTATTTGACGCGAGGAGACAAGCATGATCTCATCACTGAGGTTATTACTATCCATATACTCTTGCAGTACTTTGATCAATGCAGAGACACTCTGTTTTGAATTGATCTCTAGATCGAAAGTGATCTTGGGATGTACAAATTTTTCCTCGAGGTCTATCTTGTTTTTGATAATGAAAACTTTCTTCCCCTGCGTATGAGAATCAAGCAAAGAGAGTATCTGTTCATCTTCACTATCAAGTGAGCGTGAGCCATCAAAGAGTGCGATCACAATATCGCTTTGCTCGATCGCTTCTAAACTTCTTTGGATCCCTATGCGTTCTATCGCATCACTTGATTCACGTATCCCTGCTGTATCGACGATACGGATAAGATGGCTCCCTATTTTGACCTGTTCTTCTATCGTGTCACGCGTCGTCCCTGCAATATCACTTACAATTGCACGGTTATAATTCACAAGAGCATTGAGAAGAGAGCTTTTACCTACATTTGGTTTTCCAACGATCGCTACACGAAAACCTTGCATTAATCCCTCACGCGACTCAGAAGCTATGAGTGTTGATTCTAAAGAAGCTTGAAGCTCTAGAAGTTTTTGCTCGATCTGGGCTATGAGATCCTCGGGGAGATCCTCCTCTGCATAATCGATACTTACCTCAGAATATGCCAAGATATGAATAATAGCATCACGAATATGCTCAATATACTCTTTGAGCTCCCCTTTCATCTGGCGTGCGAGTATCTTCGCAGCATCTTCACTTTTTGCTTCAATGAGTTGGGCGATCGCTTCTGCTTCACTCAGATCTATGCGCCCATTGAAAAAGGCTCGCTTTGAGAATTCTCCTGCATTTGCCAAGCGCGCACCTAGTGATAGAACGGCCTTCAAGATGGACTGAGCGACAATAAAACCACCATGACATTGGATCTCGACAACATCCTCAGCAGTAAAAGAAAAAGGGGCTTGAAAGTAGATAATAATAGATTCATCTATAAGTTCATTCTCTGTGTTGTACAGAGTACTTAAAGTAGCATAGCGTGGAGTAAAATTTTCTTTTTTCGTGAGTGTTTTTGCGATCTCTAAGGCTCTATCACCACTTATTCGTATAATAGCGATAGAACCGATGCCATTGGCAGTGGCAATGGCTGCAATTGTGTCATTCATTAGTTTGTGTGGTAATCATTTATAATGATATACTTCAGACCATCACGAGTGGAGCGGATCGCCACGTATTTATCTGGATAGATCTCACGAAGCTCACGAAGAGCGATCTGCACAAGAACACCATCGAGAATCTTCGTTTGTGCCCTTCCATCACGATTCACATTTTCTCTTACATTTTCCAAATAACGGGAAACCGCTTCCTCTTGATTTTTCAAAAACTCTGCTATCTCAAGACGTAATCCCACTTGATATTTAGTATTGATCCAGTTAAAGAGCATATAAGAGAGTGCTTTGTAACGATAGCCCTCTTTTCCTATAAGAAGTGCTGCATCTTCCCCTTTGAACTCTATAAGGAGGGTTTTATCATCGTATGCACTTACATCGATAGGTTCGATATCAAAACAGATAAGCTTGAAAAGTTCATTAATATCTTTTTTTACCTCACGAGCAACTTCAGAGATCGCCTCACTAATGTGTTGATCTTCCTCATAAAAGTCATCTGCATAAACTGGCTCATAATGTTCCTCTTCCTCGTCTTCTTCTTGTGTACTCACAAAAGAAGCTGGCATGATAGTATCATTGAGAATTGTATGTGTTTTTTGTGTATGTTCTTGTTTCTGCTTTGGAGGGAGTGACCTACTTTGTTGTTTTTCTTCTTTTTTTTCTATAATTTCTTTTGTCTCTTGTATTTGAGAGGGTGTACTTTTTGTTGCTACTATAATTGCATTTTTCTTAAAGAGTCCTAGCACCCCTTTACTAGGATACTGAACCACTTCAATAGTTAATTCTGTTACAGAACACTCAAGTTTGGATGCAGCATCTGTGTATGCATCCTCGAGTGTAACTGACTCTACTTTAATCATCTTTTTTCTCCGAGTGTTTATGCGCAAGTACCTGAGCCTCTTTTGCATTTTTAAACTGAATGTTTACAATAAACTGTTGTCCGATTGAGAATAAGTTATTTACGAACCAATATAATACTAAACCTGATGGGAAAGTAATAAAGAAGAATGTAAAAATGATCGGTAAAAATTTAAATATCTTCTCTTGCATCGGATCTGTAAAGTTATTTGGTGTCAGTTTTTGCTGATAATACATCGACGCACCCATAAGAATTGGTAGGATGAAAGTTGGATCCATACGTGAAAGGTCATCGATCCAAAGTGCCCACTCGGCACCCTGAAGCTCTACCGCATTTAATAGTACACGGTAAATTGCAAAGAATACGGGGATCTGAAGTAACATAGGAAGACATCCACCAAGTGGGTTTGCACCGTGCTTTTTATACATATCCATTACAGCAGCATTCATTCGCTGTGGATCACCCTTGTATTTTGCTTGAACCTCTTTAATTCTCGGTGCGATGTCTTTGATCTTTTGCATTGATACCATCCCTTTGTATGTCAAAGGGTAAAGTACCATTCTTATGATGATCGTGAGTGCAACGATCGACCAACCCCAGTTTCCAAAGATCCCATGGAGCCAAAGAAGAAGTGCAAAAAGTGGTTTTGCAGCAAAAGTAAACCAACCATATTCGATCGCATTGGTAAGGACAGGATTGATACTTTTTAATACTCTGTAATCTTTTGGACCAATATAACCATGAAAATTCATCGTAGGAAGCGCTTCAAAATAGACAACAGGGTTATCTTCTCTATCTCTCTCTACAACGATATTTGTATCTTTGCTAAATCCATACATAATTGTCGCTGTGTATTGATCAAAAGCAGAGATAAGCTCTACGCCACTAAAGAGCTTACGCCCCTCTGCGTCTCCATCTTCTACGATCGTTACAAGATCATCATCTGTATAGACCATGGCACCCGACACCGTCATCATCTGCTCAGTGATCTCAGGTCTTTGACCCAAATATACATAGTAACGTGCATCGTTTGACACATTGATGCTCACGTCATAATGGCTATCTTTGTAGAATGTGATCTCTTTTGTCACTGTAAGCTTAGAGAGCTTTTGTGTCAAAGTGACCTTTTGTGGCTCATCTGCAAGATTGATCTCAGAGACACTTGCTGTATAAGGAGTTTTTGCCGCTTCTTTATTCAGTTCTTCATCAGCAAAACGGATAAAAAGAGGCTTTGTTTTAAATGCAGGAATTAGTTGTGAATGTTTATCATCCCCATCATTGAACTTCTCTTCTAAAAGCTCTTTTGAAGAGATACGTCCGAGTGTATCCATCGTCATAATGAAGTTTTCATTTGAGATCTTGACGATTGTGTTGGAAGCACTTTTAGATACTTTTTCATCTGCAGCGATAGAGTGTCCTACATCCGCTTGTGTTGCTATCGCATCGCCTTGTGCTTGAACGAGTGGTTTTTCACTATTTACTTGATTATTTTGGGCAGAAGCCAACTCTTGTTCTGGTGGAAAAATTGCTGTATAAGCTACGAAAAAAACTATTGACAATGCAACTGCGAGCATTAGTCTTTGATTTGGTGTCAATTTATCTAACACATTTACCCTTTGTATGAAAAATTTTTTATAATATAGTAGCGGTTTTTTTTGTTTGGAACCAACCAATATTTTATTGAATCAACCCCAAGCTTTTTGGGCTTTAATCGAAGTTTGTCTAGAGTTGGATACTCTATCCCTCCATCATAAAATTGATTACATCGTAGTATTCTAGTAAAAGAGTGGTAAAAAGCACTTGAAATGGAATTATTTTCAAAATTTAATCTTGCGTATTCACTGCAAGTGGGATAATACCGGCACGATCCAAAACCTATAAGAGTGAAAAATTTTTGATACAGCCAGAGCAGTTTGAGTAAAAACTTTTTAATCAAAGGATTTTTCCTTCAGTGCTTTGGAGCGTTGCAGTAATTTTTGAAAATCATTGTGTAAATTTTGATAGCTGACTTCTACAGTAGCTTGTTTGGCTACAAATATATATGTACCATCTTTGAGAGCATGAGAGTATTCACAAAAAAGTGCTCGGAGCCTTCTTTTGGCCCTATTTCGTTTTACTGCATTCCCTATCTTTTTGGTAGCAGTAAATCCAATTTTGCGAATTCCTGTTTGAGGAAGGAAAAAAAGCACGACACTAGATGTGTGTATATTTTTTCCTTTTTTATAAATATACTGAAACTCCTTATGAAGTTTCAGTGTATTAAATCCACCTAAACTGACAATCTTTTACGACCTTTGGCACGACGACGGTTGATAAGATTACGACCATTTTTCGTTGCCATACGCGTTCTAAAACCATGAGTTCTTTTTCTTGGCGTGTTATGTGGCTGGTATGTTCTTTTCATGACATATCCTTGTTTAATTTTAAGAGTGAAATGCTACTAAATATTTACTTAAAGAGCGGTTAAGCTTCATAGCAAATTTTTCAAACCCTTCTTTAAGATTGCATAGATATAATTGCACCCTTATCACTTAAACTTATTTACATCCAAAGAATCTAGGAGATAGAAATAGCTTATGAATTTTAAATCTAACCTTTATATTATCATCTCCATCAGTATTCTACTTCTCTCCTTTTCTCTTTATACAACATTTAAAACGATTGAACAAACGAATCTATTTATAGGGCATATTGAAGACAAAAGTTTAATCTTGGATCAGGAGACCCTTCAAGGACTTTCCCATGAAACGAATAAACTCATAGTTCTCTCTGAAAGTGAACTCAAAGCAGATATAGCAACTTTACGTAAGATCCAAGAAAGAAGCACAAAAGACACCCTTTATTCTTTTATCATGGCTGTCATGCTGATCCTCTTTGTTGTCTATAAACTCTCCTTACTTCACAACAAATCTACAAAAGAGTTACAAAAAGCTGAAGAGACCGAAGAAGAATTACATAAACTTCAAGCACAACTTCTGCAATACAATGAAGATCTTGAACAAGAGATCACTAAAAAAGCGCAAGAACTTCACAACAAAATCTATACTCATTTCCTCACAGCTTTGCCTAATAGAAACAAACTTCTAGAAGATACCCATGATGTAGCTTTTCAACAAATGGCACTTTTAAATATTGATAAATTTCAAAAGTTTAATGATATTTATGGTGAAGAGATAGGAAATATCGCGATTCAGATGAGTGCTGCTTTTCTTCAAGAGCAAGTAGATGATAGCAACACACTTCTCTACCATATTGGAGGAGATGAGTTTGTGTTTGCTGTCAAAAACTCTAGCACCTTTTATAATATGAACTTTATTCGTAAAATAGAGAATATTCTTCAAAGCTACGCAAATGAAACATTTCAACATAAAGACAAAAAATTTAATTTTATCATGAGTGCTGGTATCTCTTTTTCAGGGGATAACAAGATGCTCGCTTATGCAGACATGGCACTCAAAGATGCAAAAAAGCGCAATATTCCTCTCTCTGTATTTAGTGATGATAAAGAGCTTGAGAGGATCCATCAGGATGATATCGACTGTCACAAAAAGCTGCTTAAAGCTTTTGAAACAGACAATGTCATCTCTTATTATCAGCCTATTGTACCGCTACAAGATGAGACGAAAGAGCACAAATACGAATCTTTGGTTCGCATCGTACAAGAGGATGGAACGGTTATCCCACCTTTTAACTTTATCAAGGTAGCCAAAGCAAATCGTCTCTACCATAAACTGACCAAAGTCGTCCTCAATAACACCCTTGATATGATCCAAAAATACCAAGTTCCCTGTTCGCTTAATATCTCTATCGACGATATTGATGATGAGCAAACACTGCAGATGCTCTATAAAAAGTTTGACCAGTTTGCATACAATGATCTTTTGACCATTGAGCTTTTGGAAACCGAGGAGTTTAAAGACTATCTTCATGTATACGAGTTTTGTATAAAAGTGCGTTCTTATGGGATCAAAATGGCACTTGATGATTTTGGGAGTGGCTATTCAAACTTCTCACATGTTCTCAATCTTCCAATCGATTATATTAAAATCGACTCCTCTTTGATCTCCAATATAGACAGAGATGAAAACTCCAAACGAATGGTCGAAACTATAGTCTCTTTAGCGAAAAAACTTCATGTACAAACGATTGCGGAATTTGTTTCTTCCCAAGAGATTTATGATATCGTGAAAGAACTTGAAGTAGATTATGCTCAAGGTTTTCACTTAGGAAAACCAGAACCTATAGAAAACCATATCAAATCATAATCCTTCTTCGTTAACTAACACTCACCTTAATTTCACCATCAACATTATCAAAGAGTACTCGACTTCCCTCTGTAACACTTCCATCCAAGATAAGATCTGCGAGACGATCTTCTACTATCTCATAAAGAGCGCGCTTCAATGGTCTCGCCCCATAAACAGGATCAAATCCAGCTTCTGCTACATACGCTTTTGCACTTTCGCTCAAAGTCAATGTAATATCTCTTTGCTCTACTTTTTTTGCAATATCACGAAAGAAAATATCGACGATCCCTATAATTTGCTCACGCCCCAGACCATTAAAGATAACAATATCATCTAGGCGGTTCAAAAACTCAGGCTTAAAAGCTTGTTTAAGCTCACCCAATACCATCTCTTCGAGCTTTTCATCGTTGGCATGGTTAATGATTTTATCACTTGCGATATTGGATGTAAGAATAATGATCGTATTAGTAAAATCGACCGTTACCCCTTTATTATCCGTCAAACGTCCATCATCAAGCACTTGCAAGAGCATGTTAAATACATCTGGATGTGCCTTTTCCACCTCATCAAAAAGGATTACGCTATAAGGCTTACGGCGTACTGCTTCTGTGAGCTGTCCACCCTCTTCATAGCCTACATATCCAGGTGCAGCTCCGACAAGACGAGAGACTGCGTGTTTTTCCATATACTCACTCATATCAATACGGATCATCGAATCTTCACTGTCAAATAAAAACTTTGCAAGTGTTTTTGCCGTTTGCGTTTTTCCAACCCCAGTTGGACCAAGGAACAAGAAACTTCCAATCGGTGAAGAGCTATCAGAGAGACCCGCTTTATTACGCTTAATAGCACGTGCTACAGCGTGTGTTGCCTTGCTTTGACCTACGACATCTTTATTGAGTTCCTCCTCAACATTTAAGATCTTCTCTTTCTCCCCCTGAAGCATCTTTTTCACAGGGATCTGTGTCCATCTAGAAACAATGGAAGCGATCATCTCTTCATCTACGGAATTTTTGAGTAAGGTTCCCTCTGCTAGAAGCTTATCCCAATTTTCATTGAGGCGTTTTTCCTCCTCCAAAAGCTGTGGAATTTCCCCATATTCTATTTCTGCAGCACGGTTATATTCTGATTTATTTTTCGCATTTTGTGCTTCACGGCGTTTGGCCTCAATCTCATTTTTAATACTAGAGATCTTCTCAAACACCTCTTTTTCATTAGAAAACTGTGCTTGGAGTTTTTGCACCTCCTCATCAACATCTGCGAGCTCTTTTTCTATCTCCCCAAGACGCTTTTTATTTTGAGGTGTGTCTTCCATCTTGAGTGCTTCTTTTTCTACATGAAGTTCTGAGCTTTTTCTTTTTGCAACACTGAGTGCGGTAGGTTCTGATTCTATCTGCATCTTCAACTCTGCTGCGGCTTCATCGATCAAGTCGATCGCTTTATCAGGTAAAAATCTATCTGCAATATATCTATCTGAGAGTTTTGCTGCTGCCACAAGTGCACTATCTGTAATATTTACATTATGGTGAGTTTCAAGTCTCTCTTTAATCCCACGAAGAATCTGTAGCGACTGATTTACCGTTGGCTCATCAAGGTTGATCGGTAAAAAACGTCTTTGAAGTGCTGCATCTTTTTCAAAGTATTTTCTATACTCTTTGAGTGTTGTCGCTCCAATAGTATGTAACTCACCACGTGCAAGAGCTGGCTTTAAGATATTTGCGGCATCCATACTTCCTTCACTTGCACCCGCACCTACAATAGTGTGTATCTCGTCGATAAAGAGGATGATATTTCCACTCTTTTTCACCTCATCAATCACAGCCTTGAGACGATCTTCAAACTCTCCACGGTATTTTGCTCCTGCAATGAGTGAACTCATATCTAGTGCTATCACTTTTTTGTTTTGCAGGGATGTTGGTACATCCCCATCACTGATTCTTTGCGCTAATCCCTCTACAAGTGCTGTTTTCCCAACTCCTGGTTCCCCTAGAAGCATCGGATTATTTTTCGTTTTACGAATAAGTATCTGCATCATACGTGTGATCTCTTCATCACGCCCGATCACTGGAGAGAGTTTCCCCTCTCTCGCTTCATTTGTGAGATCTATTCCATATTTTGCAAGACTCTCAAGAGTCTCATCAGAGCTTTGTGAATCAATTTTTGCTCCCCCACGAGAAGCTTCGATATTTTTTGCCAGCTCGCTCATGTCAATATACTTACTGAGTATGCTTGCAAAAGGCTCTGTTTTTAGATTTGCAAGGATGTAAGTATCCACCGCTAAAAAACTATCCCCATTTTTCGTCATAAGTGCAGCAGCATTCTCAAGCGAACTTGCAAAGTTTTTTGATAATCTAATATTCTCTTTTGAGATACTCGAAGACTTTGGTAACTTTTCTGAAACAGAACGTACATCCAACTCTATAGCTGTTTTGTCCACCCCCATTTTATTGAACATCTGATTGAGCACAGAATTTGAGTTTGTTAGGAGTGCCCATAAGAAGTGCACAAGCTCTACCTCTTGATTTTTATTGTGTAGTGCTAGTGATATAGAAGACTCGATCGCTTCAGTCATATTATGTGTTAATTTTTCAAATATATTTTTCATAAATAATCCTTTTGTTTGATATAAGAAAATTATATCTTATTGAGTCTATGACTGTCAAGTCTTTTGCATAAATTTATTAAGCTATGAGCTTTCAGCCAATTTATATTATAATATCATAAAATTTATTAGGATGTGAATATTGAAAATTTCAGAAGCGATACAAAACCGTTCTTCTATCAGAGCTTTCAAGCCAGAAGGTGTTTCCAAAAAGATTCAAGAAAAAATTCTTATAAGTGCGAATATGACTCCAAGTGGTGCAAATATGCAGCCATGGATCGTCTATGCTGTAAGTGATGAAGCGCTTTTAAAGAAAATTGGTGATGCGATCATTGAGAAGATGGACGCAGGTGTAGAGCACGATCAGTTTATCCAGTATTATCCACTTCAGTGGATCAACCCTTATAAAAAAAGACGTATCGAAACAGGTGTAGGACTCTATACACTTATGGATGTGGGGAGAAAAGATATACAAAAACGTACAGAGATGTGGAAAGACAACTTCCGTTTCTTTGGTGCAAAAACTGTCTTTTTTGTCTTTACAGATACAACACTCATCGATGGAGCAAGTGGAGCTTTTATCGATTGTGGCGCTTATATGCAGACCATTATGCTCGCAGCGCAAGAGTATGGTGTAGCAAGCTGCCCACAAGGTTCTACTACTGAGTATGGCAGAGTAGTAGCAGATGTTTTAGGCACACCAAATAATCTTGCACTTTTATATAGTGTCGTTTTGGGCTACCCTGATACAACTGCCAAAATCAATACATACAAGCCAGCGCGCATAGATATCAGCGAAAACGTTACATTTCTTTGAAAAAACCTTTTGCTCTATAGCGCTCAAGCATACTCTCATTGCCACTCACTCCCCCGCTGTGGATGTAGAGAATCTTTTGGCTAGTTTGTTCTAAAAGAGCCTTCCACATTCCAGGTGCATAAAGAAGATCAAACTCTATTCCTGTTTGAAAAAGCTCTTGGTAAATCTCAAAAAATTCTCTATAGGGCTTTGCAAAATGGTACTTCTTTTGATTTTCTAAGATCATAAGGTTCTCTGGGATTGGAGCAAGTGCGAGCATCTGCTCTTGAAGATAGCTAGTATCTCCTATACAAGGCGTTGTATATATTGTGTACTCTGGCAAGGCATGGGCGAGATACAAAGCAGTGGTACCTGTACCTGAAGGTGTAGCGATCGCATCAACGTCCAAAGCGCTCTCTCGAATCTCTTTGGCTAGTACCTCCATCCCTTCTCTTGCATTCATACTTGCTCCCCCCTGATCCAAGACAAAAACTTTTTCATCAAAATGTAAACGCAAAGATGCTATAAAATCTCGATACTCTTCTTGTGCTAGTTCTTTATGGTACATCCCAAGCTCTAAAGAGATGACAAAATTCCCATTTTTATTTTGTTTTTGTACTTGACTCAGCTCTTTTGTATAGTACAAAAACTTCCAGCCTTTTTGTTTGCATAAAGCAGCAATAGCAAGCATTGCATTAGACTGTGTGCCTCCATAAGAGATAAGAGTATGATACTTTTCCGGTGGTGTGTGAAGGAGTGTATAAAGTTTGCGGTATTTGTTTCCTGCTAAATAGGGATCAATGAGATCATCCCTTTTAACAAAAAACTCTCTTTCTCTCAAAATGATCGAAGAGATAGGAGAGTCTTTCATAAAGTTATGTTCTATTTAATAGAAGCTTTTTTCTCTAGTTCTTCCATTTTATCATTCATTACAGTTTTAAATTTTTCCATTTTAAGTCTTTGCTCAATATAGGATTTCACTTCTGTAAATGATCTTGTTGTCGTTGGTTTTTTATCTTCTAGATAGATTACATGATAACCAAACTGTGTTTTTACAGGTTTTTTAGTAATAGCGCCAACTTTCATAGCAAAAACTTTATCATTAAACTCTGGAACCATTTGTCCTTGAGCGAAATATCCAAGATCGCCACCTTTTGGACCACTAGGACCTGTAGATTTTGTTTTCGCAAGCTCGATAAATTTTGATTGCAAAGCATCCCCACTCAGAGATTTGAGATCATTAATAATCCCCATCGCCTCTGTTTCAGTTTTTACAAGAATATGGCGTGCACGTACACTCTCTTTTTCATTGAACTCTTCTTTGTTTTTGTCGTAGTAAGTTTTGAGCTCTTTATCAGCTACATTGACTTTATCAAGTTCTCTTTTTTGCCATACTTGCACTGCAAGCTCTTTTTTGATATTCTCTTGTACTTTTTCAAATTCATCTTTAAACTCTTTTGATTCGAGCACTTTCGTTTTTACCGCGTCTTGATACACAAGCTCTTTAGCAATGAGTTGTTGTAAAACTTGTTTTCTAAACTCCGCTTGTTTTTCAGCAGGAACTTCGTTGAATCTCCCCTGCGTCGCATTCATAAGCGCGCTATCAACCTCTTCTTGTGTAATTTGTGTACCGTTTACCGTTACCAATGTTTGTGCGCTTGCAAGCGTACATGTCAATAAGAGTGTCGATACCAGTGTTTTTGTCATTTTCTTCATTTTCATCCCTATGATATTTTTGTTTTATAAGATTTTATTAACTTTTAATTAATAGTTAATAAACAGAATAAGATTATTTTGCAATTGTTGTACTTGTCAAGTACTTATTTAAAATATTTTCTAGCTTTTCCCTTGTAAGAGGCTTGGAGATATAATCATCAAGTCCTTCACTAAGTAACATCTCCTTGTCACCCTCCATAGCCATTGCTGTAAGAGCAACGATAGGCATCTTCTTGTTTGCCGTTAAGGTGTCTTTGATCTCTTGCGTTGCAATAATACCATTTTTTTCCGGCATATCAATATCCATAAAAATAATATCAAAACTATTTTGCTCACAAAGCTTTACTGCTTCATTTCCATTTGTGGCAGTTCTTACCGCTATATTATACTCTTGCAATAATATTTTGATCAGTCTTTGATTAATCAGGTTGTCTTCAACTACCAAGGCTGTTGTTCTCTCTTTGAGATGAAGTTTCTCCTCTTTTTGTAGCTCTTCGATATGGTACATCTTATTGAGATGTTTAGCAAAACTGCTTGGCAAAAGTGGTTTTTTAATCACCTCATCTACAATATGTGTAAGTTTTGTCTGAAGTTTCTCTTGCTCATCAAGCAAAATAACGATCGAAGATTTTTTCGAAAATGTTCCGAGCTTAAGCATCCACGAAGAATCTGCCTGATTTGCAACGATATAGAGAGCATCAATGCCATCATATATAGTCTCATCTAACACATTTGCTTTGACTACATCCACAGCAAAAGCCCGCAAATAGATCGTCAAGAAATTTGCATCATCTATTTTATTGCTATCTAAGAGAAGTACTTTTACTTTTTTCTTCGGCATCATTTTATAGGATTGTCCTCGAGATGCTTTAAAATTGAGTACAAAGTTAAAGTAACTTCCTACATTCTCTTGACTTTGAATCTTAAGCTTGCCACCAAGAAGCTCTATAAGTCCGTTAGAAAGACTCAGCCCCACACCGAGTCTCTCATCCGCTTGATTTCCTGCTGTAAAAGGTTCTGTAATAAGTGCTATTTGTTCGTTGGCAATCCCTCTACCATTATCTTTTACTCCAAAACCTATACTACAGTCTCCATTGAGCTGACGTTTAAGAAGTTTCACTTCAACCACAACACGCCCACCCCTTTTGGTAAACTTCAATGCATTTTGAACTAAAGAACTCATAATCTGTTTGATCTTTGTTGCATCAGATTCGAGTTCTTTAGGAAGTTTTGGGTCTATGAAAGACTGTACACTGATCCCTTTTTCAATCCCTTGCAAAAAGAATTCATAGCTCAGTTTTTCCATCTCGTGTAGAAGTGAGAATGGTGCAGTATCTACTTTGAGCCGTCCACCTTGCATCTGTGCCAGATCCAAAAGGATCTCAATATTAGACATCAAATTCTTCGATGAACGACTGATCATTTGAAGATATTCAGTCTGCTTTGCATCAAGGTTAGTTTTGTTAAGAAGTTCCACAAACCCCAAGATCCCATTCATAGGTGTACGAAATTCGTGCCCGATATTAGATAAAAATTTCGTCTTTAGCTTTTCAACTTCTTTGGTTTTCAACTCTGCTTCATATAACTTTGAGACATCTTGTAATTCTAAAAGATAAAACTCTTGCGGTGCATGAAAAGTGTGACACTTTGCGCTGAGCTGTACAGTCTCTCCACTAGGCGTATAGATACTCAAAGCATAGCCATCTTGTTTATGTTTTTTGATATAATCAAGCCAACTTTTATCATCTTCTGTAAAGACCTCTTCACTCTCGCTTGAAAAAAGTTCACGAATACTCTCATATTTTTTTCTAAATTCTTCAATACTTGTAAAACCAAATGTCTTATAAAAAGCTCCGTTTGCACCTATCCACCCATCTGCTTTTGTAAAAAGCAAAACCATGTTGTCAGTTACGTTAAGTGCCTCTTGTAACACATCTTTTGTAAGTAAACTTTTAAAATCAACCGCCTTTTTTACTTCACTATCACTTTTTTTCAGAAAGGAAAACATACTCATAAGACCACACCTTATACGAAATCTATTGTTTTGATTATAGCATAGAAAAGGGTAAAATACTGTTTTTAAAAATGAAGATATAATAGGAAAAGTGAGAGTGTGAAAAAAGCAACAAAAAAAGAGATTCAAGAGATACACCAGCTCTTTATCCAAAGATACAGCGATGCTGTAACCGAGTTAGATTATAAAAATGCCTATGAACTTGTCGTAGCTGTTGCTCTCTCTGCACAGTGTACTGATAAAAGAGTAAACCTCATTACCCCTGCTCTTTTTGAAAAATATCCTGATCCACAAACGCTTGCTGTAGCTGATATAGAGGATGTAAAGGCTCTTATTAACAGCTGCTCATTTTTTAATAATAAAGCGAAGAATATTATAGAGATGGCAAAACGGGTCGTAGAGATATATAATGGGGAGATCCCGATGGATGAAAAGGAACTTATCACTCTAGCAGGTGTTGGGCAAAAAACTGCAAACGTAGTGATGATTGAGTATACAGGTGCAAATCTTATGGCAGTAGATACCCATGTTTTTCGAGTTTCCCACCGTTTAGGACTTAGTGATGATACTACAGCCCTTAAAACAGAAGCGACTCTTGTCAAAAAGTTCAAGAACAATCTTCAGGCACTGCATCAAGGAATGGTACTTTTTGGACGATATATCTGTCGTGCAAAAAATCCAAAATGTGACGAATGTTTTCTACAAAGCTACTGCAAAACAAAAGAAAGTTTCAAAGTTTAGGTATAATTCGTTCATGATAAAAATAGTCTTGCTCAGCATATTTTTCCTTTTTTTGACGGGCTGTGTAAACAAACACGGTATCTCTGCAAAATACTATAGTGATTGTGAAGAGTACTATGATTTGCAGGGCTATTACCATAAAAAATGTGGGGAAGACAATATTGTTACTTATGAAGATATAAGCAAACAGACGGATAATGCAATAAGATACACAGATGACGCAATAAGATACATAAAAGGTGAAGAGAGTGATAAAGAAAAAGGGCAAAAGAATGTTTGGTAAACTTTTGAACGTTTAGCTTATTTTATCGCTATAAATGTTGCAAAATTTGCCCAACGGAATATCACCTCGCAATGAGAGAAACCACAACTCTTTGCCATAGTGATATTCTCCTCCTCACTATAAGGAACAAGTACATTCTCTAAGGCTTCACGCTTTTGCATAATCTCATATTCAGAATATCCCTGCTCTTTTTTAAAATCATAATAACACTCGATCAGATCTTTATTCAGTTTAGGATGGTGGCTGATCACTTTTTCACTAAAGATAAAAAGCCCCTCTTTATTTAAACTCTTCGCTATTTTTTTCACCAACTCTTCACGTACTAAAGGGCGAACAAATTGAAGCGTATAATTGCTTACAAAGAGATCCGCACTCAAATAATCATAAGAAAGTATATCCCCATAAACGATCTCAATATCCGCACCATACGCTTCAGATTTTTTACGCGCTTGTTCAAGCATCGCCTCAGAGTTATCGATCCCTATAAGTTTTGCTTGGCTACTTAGCTTTCTATGAATACTTAAAAGAAGCGTAGCAGTGGAACATCCTAGGTCATACATAATACCACCCTCTTGAAGCTTTTTGAGGGCGAAGAACTCGGTAATTTTTTGTGACTCTTTGTAAAAAGGGACACTTCTTAGAAGCATATCATCAAAAACAGCCGCGACCTCTTGATCAAATTCAAACTGCTTTTTGATCGGTTTTGTAAATACTTTATCATTCATCTTATTTCCTATGGTAGAATTTTAACCAAATTTCAAAGAAATGGATACAAAAATGCAACTTGAAACCTCTACGATCATGATGTTCTTCTTTCTTGCATTATTCGTGATAAGTATCTGGAAGATCTACGTATTTTTGCCACGAAAAAGACTGGCTGATGATGATACAACACAAGCATCCCAAGAGGAATTAACAAGGTTAATGTTAGATGTGATTTCTGAGAAAAAAGGTCTGCTCAATGAAAAAGAGCTTTTTGAAGCGATCAAAGCCAAAGAGTCTTTTGATGCGAAGCACTACTGGAGGTTTAATCAAAATCGCTTAAAACAACTCTTAATGCGCTACTATCTGCAACATCCAGATACACAAAGTATCATGGATATTTATAAGAAGATCGCTTAATTTCTGCCTATGGCATTGAGGTCTTTAAAAGCTTGTTCTACGCGAGCTATAAGAGTCTCTTGTCCCGCACGAAGCCATTTTCTAGGGTCATAGTATTTTTTGTTTGGCTTATCTTCCCCCTCAGGGTTTCCGATTTGCGCTTGAAGATACTCTTTATTTTTTTCGTAATAGTCTTTGATTCCCTGCCACGTCGCCCACTGGGTATCTGTATCGATATTCATTTTGATCACGCCATACTCGATAGCCTCAGATATCTCTTCTGGAGCTGAACCAGAACCACCATGAAAAACAAAGTTCACTGGTTTTGGTGCCGTTGTAAATTTTTCTTGGATATATTTTTGGGAGTTATCTAATATTTTTGGTGTGAGTACAACATTTCCAGGTTTATATACACCATGCACATTTCCAAAAGATGCAGCGATTGTAAAATGTGGAGAGACTTCACGAAGCTCTTTGTAAGCAAAAGCCACATCTTCGGGCTGTGTATATAAAAGAGCGTTGTCGATGTTTGTATTATCAACGCCATCTTCTTCTCCACCTGTCACACCAAGCTCGATCTCTATACTCATCCCTATCTTGCTCATACGCTCCAAGTAAGACTTTGAGATCGCGATATTTTCCTCTAGTGACTCTTCAGAGAGGTCAAGCATGTGAGAAGAGAAGAGCGGTTTTCCTTGTGCTTCGTAATGTTTTTCACCTGCATCTAAAAGTGCATCGATCCATGGAAGAAGTTTTTTTGCAGCATGATCTGTATGTAAAATAACTGGCACACCATAGCTCTCAGCCATCATATGCACATGAAGCGCACCACTCACAGCACCGATGATCGCAGCTTTTTCACCCTCGTTTGAAAGACCTTTGCCCGCATAATACGAAGCTCCACCGTTACTAAATTGGATAATTACAGGGGATTTTACTTTCGCTGCAGCTTCTAAAACCCCGTTAATAGACTCAACATTGACCACATTGACAGCGGGAATGGCAAACCCAGTCTCTTTTGCATGTTGATACACTTTTTGTACATCTTCGCCAAATAATACACCTGGCTTTACTATATCTAAGATACCTTTACTCATTGAACACTTCCTAAATATTTTTTATAAAGCGATTATATAACATACTACATTTAAAAGAACTTTCTTGAGGGTCTCTAGAATATAAAATAGTTTTTATGCTAAAATAGCCTAGAA
>JAGGTH010000049.1 GCA_021163845.1 Helicobacteraceae bacterium
CATATTCTATACATATAATTGCCTCAAATCAATATAAGGGTTAAAAATGGTCTCATTCAAAAAATGTGCGATTTGTGCGATTTTCATCGCTTCTACATTAGTTGCTTCTACGCATAAGTGGGGCTATACAGGACATGAAGGTCCACAACACTGGGGAGAGCTTGACTCAGAGTTTAAAGAGTGTGCGATTGGGAAACAACAATCCCCTATCAATATCACTCATGAGATCGAAGTACATAAGGGAGAGTTAGAACCTATCGAATTTCACTATGATAGTGAAACCACTCATGTGATCAACAATGGACACACAGTTCAGGTCAATATGGCTGATGGAAGCTACATCATTATAGATAACAAAAAATTCTTCCTTAAACAGTTTCACTTTCACTCACCAAGTGAGAATGAGATTGAAGGAGTTGAGTTTCCACTTGAAGCGCACTTAGTTCATGTAGCGACTGATGGTTCTTTAGCTGTTGTAGCGATCCTATTTGAAGAGGGGAAGCCAAATCTTGTACTTGATCATGTTTGGGAACATATGAAAGAGGAGATAGATTCTAAAGTAGATTTCCACATCCCAGCTAAAGAGATTACAGACTTTTTACTTCCACACGACAGAAGTTATTTCCGTTTTATGGGATCACTTACAACACCTCCTTGTACAGAGGGTGTAAGATGGTTTGTTTTTAAAGAATACGACACCGTCTCAAAAGAACAAGTACAAGAGTTTCTCAATGTGCTCCACCACACGAACAATCGACCGATCCAAAGAGTTGGAGAAAGAAAAGTTTTCTACTAGTGAAAAAGTTATAACGAGAGTTACCTCCAACTCTCGTTATAACTAACAGATCTCGCTTCCATTTTCATCAATGAGTGTCATTATTTTGTTCATCTTTTATCTTTTTCTTTAATAATGCCATCCAAGGCTAAAACGTCCCCAACTCTCAGAATGTATATTATTTTTTCTTGTTACTACTGGATAGAGCTCTAGGGAGAAATTAAGATTCTCCACATAAAGGTTCAAAGCTACTTTGGATGTAAGTATCAATCTTGGGATATCAACATCATAACCTTGCTGTTTCCCCTCATCATAAAGATAATAATATCCAGTACCATTGATCGATGTTCCTAGTTCTACGGACCAGCCTAAAGCTTGATTCCGATCGTGCATATTAAGTACCTTATTTGCTGCATGATTAAAAAGTACGTTTGGAACATCAAAATTATTTGGCACATTCGATCCAAAACGCACTAGTGTTCCTAAACCAGCACCCACAAAAGCATTACCCACATCCGCATAATAACTATTGAACCACTCAAAAGAGTAGCCATCTTCATACTCCCGTTCATAGCTTCGCATCCCTCTTAAATACGCTACACCTAAAGTAAAGATATCTCCCATTTGATTGTTCCAGCCCTGAGCTTTTTCACTTCCTGTGACTCTATGCACCCATTCTTGCATCTCTCGTGCATAAGCATTACTTCCGATAACTCCAACACTTATTCGGTATTGTTCAAAAGCATCACTATCCCATGCAAATAGTGAAAAGTGTGTTGTTAAGATTCCAGTATAAGGGATCTCACTATACAAAGGCTCTTTTTGTTGGATCTGCGAAGGTGTGATGGTAACATGTTGTATCCCGATTGAAGCGTTAAGTTTCTTAGAGAATATATCATCCTGTAGAACTGTAGAAAAAATAGATCGCATAACTGAAGTATATTCATGATATACCCCAGTGTCATTTTCACTGAATGTATCTCCTATATATGTAAGTGCAATTCCACCCGTATAGGCATCATCCGAAGAGAGCATAAGATCGTTATCTACTTCAAGATATAAATTTTGCGCATTAGTAAAAGAGCTACATAAAAATAATAACAGAAGAGTCTTTATAAAAATAATTGTCCTACCTTGCATCCCTCTTCCCCTTAACCATTCCGATACTTAAAAATACGCAACATTAAGCTTCCTTTATTTCCTAGAGCTGATCATATTTCCAAGGGTTATGAAGATCAAATACTCTTGTATATACCTTCTATTGTATCGACCTGTATGATTTTCAAGAGAATCGAGAGACACACAACTTTTTATCTTTGATACTCAGCTCTAAAACATCTACAATTTTGCTTAAGCTTTTGCTCTATAGATTTTTCTTTTTCGATATCATAATCAAAATAAGACCAAAAAGATTTTTACATATCACAAGCCCTCATCGTACTTTTAAGACTTAGTACTACTTTAAGCTCTTTTTTTTGCTCAGGTGTTAAGAGCGCATATACTTTTTCCATCGTGTCAGCACGACGCTCAAGTTTCGTGTTTTTATTCTGTTTTGCAAGCTCGATATATTTCGCCTTATCAAATGCTGTATCGCTAAAAGCATCGTATGGATTTGGTCGATTCTCTTTGCATGATCTAAAAAGAGCACGGATTGCATCTCTTTGCGTATCACTTAGATCAAGTCGCATCACATTGCCTTTAAAACGGTCATAATTGTTTTGCATCTTCTTCATGCCCATTACTTTGCCATTACATCCCATACCTTGATTACACTGCATCTTAGGACATGCAACCAACGAACTTATACCAAGTGCTAATGCACCTATTGCAATAACTATTTTTCTTTTCATATACCAACTCCTTTAGTTTTATTAAAAACCATTATATACAAATCTGGTTAACTCTTACTCTCTCTTTTTGCTTGGTAAAATGCTTGATGTTTCTTCTCTAAAGCAAACCACTTCTCATTGACCTCTTGCTCTTTTAGAGCCACCTCTTGCTTTTTATTACTTTGCCAAAGTGCTTCCTCAGGCTTAGGGCAAGCGCGCACACACTCTCCACAATAGATACACAAATAAGGGTTGTAGTTATACTCTAGCCCTTTTTTATTCTTTTCATTCTCACTTGGATTTGGCGTAGGGGCAAATAAAATCGCTCCAGGAGGACATGCCTTTTCACATTTGAGACAATAGATACAATCCTCTTCTGAATATTCGATCAAGCCTCGATACTCTTTATCTTTTGGGATTGGAGTGAGGGGATAGTCAATGGTCTGCGGTTTTGAAAAAAGATTTTTCAGTGCCAAATAAAGTGAGCGTAACATCTTAGTTCATCCTATTTTGCCGTACACGAGAGACATGGATCAAACGAAGCTAAAATAGCAGGAGCATCCGCATAGTTCTCCCCCATAAAGATATGTGAAAAAGCTGGAATAGAGGCAAATGTTGGTGTTTTAATACGTACACGATCAAGCATTGCCGTTTTATTCCCTTTGACATAATACATAAGCTCTCCTCTTGGTGCTTCATAACGCACCAGCACCTCTCCTGTAGGTTTGCCTTTTATTTTTGTAAAGATATCCCCATCAGGAAGTCCTTCTAAAATATTTCTACACATAGCAATAGAGTTAAGTATCTCAGCAAGTCGTACACTATTACGTGCATGGATATCTCCATCTGTATGAAGTTGCATCTCAAAACCGATCTCTTTGTAAGGGAGATAATCGATCTCGTTGCGTACGTCGATAGCTAAACCAGACGCACGCGCTAAAGGTCCTATCGCATTGAACTTATACGCCTCATCAAGGCTGAGTCTTCCAATTCCCTTATATTTTAAGGAGAGGCTCCAGTTGTTTTCAAACTCCTCAATATAGCCATATATCTTTTTCTCAAGCTCTCTGAGTCTTAGCGTAATCTCTTTGGCTCTTTGGGAATCGATATCACGGTTCACTCCCCCAATGCTTATATAATCAAACTGTATCCGGTTGCCTGTGAGAAGCTCTTGGATCTCCATAATATCTTCACGGTCTCCCATAATACGCATAAACATCGCTTCAAATCCCGCACTCTCTGCAGTGTGTGAGAGACAAAGCATATGGGAGTGGATACGGTCAAGTTCAAGTAAAAGTGTGCGTAAATATTGTATTTTTGAATTGACCTGTGCATCCATAAGCTTCTCAATTGCTACTGTATAGCTCAAAGAGTGAGTGATGGCACACAAGCCACAAATACGTGCGACCACATAACCTATCGCATCGTATTTAAACTTTGTCGTACAGGCGCGCTCTACTCCGCGGTGCACAAAACCTACATCCGAATCTACCCCCACGATCGTTTCATTCTCACACTCAAACTTAAAACGTACGGGTTCAAGTAAAGAGATATGCTGTGAACCTAATGGGATGTTAATTGTTTTTTTACTCATAACTTACATCCTGCAAGTGGCTTTTGCATCGAGTCTTCATCGAGATAAAGCCCTTTCTCAGTTCCCTCAACAGGTACTCCAAACATATCCACAAGTTCTCTTTGTGAGATGATTGCGGAGGGGATAAGTTCTACGATAGAGGGGATCAAAGTGTCATAACTGATTTTAGAAAAATAGATCACCACATCATCAAGAGCCTCGTAGCGTGAAAAGATCCACTGCACTTCAAGAGTTTCTTCATCCAGAGCTACTCCATTGAGGGTCAAAAAATGCCACACTTTTGGCTCATAAAAGCTCGCAATCTCTTCACGCACTTTTGTTATCTTTATCTCAATCTTTTGCATCATCATCTCCTATGCGTAGGGCACTCTCTCTTCTACTTACTATACCATCTTTGAGAGTAAAATCTTTAAAGAGGCGAAATGGTTTTTCCCTCTCTTTTGTTTTTTTCTCTAAGATATCCAAAGCTTTGACAACTCCATCGATAATAAGCTCAGGGGAAGCTGCACATCCTGGGATGTAGACATCGACTGGGATGTAGCGATCTATTCCATCTTCGACATTGTACATATCGCGAAATACTCCCCCAGTACAGGTACAGCTCCCAACCGCTATGACCACCTTTGGCTCAGGCATTTGAGTATAAAGTTCCACAAGACGTTCACGTGAGCGCATCGTCACAGGTCCTGTGACCAAAAAGATATCTGATTGTTTTGGGTTTCCTGTATTGATCACCCCAAAACGCTCAAGATCGTATTTTGGTGAGAGGCATGCGAGTATCTCTATATCACATCCGTTGCAACTGCCTGCATTATAGTGCAGGATCCAAGGTGATTTTTTTCGAAATTTTTTAAACATAAGAGAGTCCTATGAGATTGAGCACAGCCAAAGTGAGACCAATACCCATCACAATAGCCAAGAGATGATCGATACGCACCCGTGCTGTTGCATTGTCCACTAAGTTGATCCCAAGAAATACTATAACTCCCAAGATAGAAGCCATCAAGAGACTATCCCCAGCAAACAAGAAAAGTAAAAGATAGACAAAAATATACTCTAGCCATTTTGCCATATACAAAAATTCAAAAAAGATCCCAGAATATTCTATCTCCACCCCACCTACGATCTCTTGATGTGCTTCGGCTGCATCAAAAGGTGATTTTTTAAGCTTAATAGGCAAAAGAAGTAAAAAAGCGAGAAAAAGAGGGAAAAGCTCTAAAAGTGCACTCTTATTTTCTCGTATCACTTCAATATCAAAAGAGCCATAAAGAATGAAAAAAGCGACACTCAAAGCGATCAAGAGTGGCTCATACGCAACAATACTTAAAAGCTCACGATTTGCCCCCAGATGCGAATAGATAGAGCGTACACTATATCCCGCTACAACCAAAAGAAGGGAAGAAAAAAGGTGTAAAAACACAATATATAAAAGGTTCGCTCCACATATCACAAGTGCGACAACGATCCAAAGAGTTAAAAAATGGAGTATCCCCAAAAGTGTATGATAAGGATGGATCATTAGTGCTTGTTTGTCCATGAGTTTAAACATATCGTAAAAGGGCTGCAAGAGAGGTGGACCTTGACGATTTTGCATCCTTGCACGTACGATTCGTTCAAAACCATAAAGCAATCCACCCACAAAGGGGGCTAAGAGTATAAGGATGATCTCTATCATAAAAGCACTCCAAGAAAGGCTAGAGCAAAACCTAGAAATACAAGTGCATAGAAGTAATAAGTGTAACGCTCTTTGATATCAAAAGAGTACATCCCAAGTTCTACACTCTCTTTTTCACCACAGTGATATTCACGCACACGCTGTGCTTTTGGAAATATAAAAAGAAAAAAGCTCAGAGGGATCAAAACTAAGATCACCAAAGGCAGAAGTATCTCTAAAGGGCTGAGTGTTCCTGATGCCAGAGTAAATACCACCCCAACAAAAAGTAAAAAAACTAAAAACCATGAGGGGATGGTGTAGTATTTTGATAACTGCACCTTCTCTTTTTTTGCATCTACATCCAAAGCAAAAAGCTTGGTGACAACCTTAAAATAAAGGAGAGTTAAAAAGATACTCCCTAGGGCGGTAAAGATCAGAGCAAAAGCGTAGAGTGGCTGGAGTTTTATCATCGCAGCAATCGATTCTATCGCCATAAATTTTCCTATAAAAGCACCAAATGGGGGCAATGTCAAAGAGGCAAAGCCAAGGAGAATAAAGAACACAAGCTTAGGCGAATAGTTGATAAGTCCATCAATATCTTGGACATATTTGAGTGCAAATGTTTTTTCTAAGATACCCGCTTGCATAAATAAAAGTGCTTTTGAGATAGCATGAAAGAGCATCAAGAACAATACCGCTTCTATCGCTCGAGGAGTCCCCAAAGATGCAAGTGCCATCATAAGTGCCAAAAGAGCGATGGTTGAGAGCCCCAATATCTCTTTGAAATAATCTTTACTCAGAGCCAAAAGAGAAGCGGCAAAAAAGACAAATGTCCCTAAAAGTACAAAAACCAAAGAGATAAAATCATTCATCCCACCAGAGAGTTTGAGCATTAAAAAGGGTGCGATCTTTACCATCGTCGCACTGTGAAGTATCGCACTCACAGGTGTAGGTGCCACCATCGCACCCAAAAGCCACTTCTCAAAAGGCAAACTCGCTGCCTTGACAAAAGCTGCCAAAGCCAAAAAGATAAGGGCAAACATAAAAAAAGTGCCCGACTGCGCTAATAAAATATCAAATGATAAGGTTTTATACACCGCAAGTGAGCAAACTAAAGCAAGTAGGATTGCTACACCCCCGATCTGATTCATCCACAAGGCACGCAAAGCATTTGTGATAGAGAGAGTGTCTCCTCTATAACGTATCAACAGATACGATAAAAGGGTCGTTACTTCAAAAAGCAAGAAAAAAAGCTCTATACTATTGACTGAAACAATAAAATTCATCACCCCTATGAAGAGAAAAAGAGAAGCAATAAAAGCATCTTTTTTTCTTTGTGAAAATGCTTCACTCTCAATATACTTCAAAGCAAAAATGATAATGGTTCCCCCAACGATATTTATTAAAAGGTACATAAAAAGTATGGAGCGATCAAGGAGTATATCCGCACCAATCAAGAGATTTTCGAGCGAAAGGACAAAGCCAAAAAGCAGAAATTGTAAAAGGGCTAAAGCAACTATGAGCATTTGTTTTTTTCTCATACCAACATAAAAAAAATAAGCCAGCAAAACAAAATCCAAAAAAATAAAGAAGCTATGCCAATGAGAAGAAAAACTATAAGAAAAATGTTCGGATGTAATAAAAAAGAGCAAAAGACTAAGAATCATAAGCACAAAGATATACAAAATAACAAGCACTTTTTTCCACTCAAAAGAGGGAAAAAACAATGAGACTCCCATCAAGAAAGGGAGAAAAATAATACTTAATTGTAGTGCCATAATGCTTCTCTTTTAAAAATAAACAGATCAAAATTTATTGTAACATATCCTTATCAACTTGTATATTACAAAAGCACTATTTTAAAAATTCATTTCTCTCACATAGTTTATACCCATACTCTACAAGCTCTTGCGATTTTTGAAAATCAAACATTTTGCATAAATTACGTGGAACTTCCAAAAGTACATCTGGAGGATACGCTGCGAGCTTCATGCGTGCTAAAGAGCCTTGCATTGTTTCAAAAGACTTGTTGGCTACAAGGGACATACTGTTTTGTGATACTAATGGCTCAGGGAGTGAAAGCTTTTTAAAATACTCTGTAACAGAGCGCATCCAAGAACTTTCATCCTCCTCATCCACATCTAGTGTCTCTTGCGTACTCTCCCCACTCAAGTTCACAGCGATTGTAATATCTGCATCATCATGAAAAGAGGGAGCAATAGGAACGGGATTGAGAACACCCCCATCGACAAGAAGCTTTCCTTTATACTCATAAGGGGTGAAAAAAAGTGGCAATGAAATGGAAGCACGAATCGCTTTGAGTAAAGAGCCTTGATTGATCCATATCTCTTTTTCTACATTGATATCTGATGCGATCGCGGTGAACTTTATATCGAGATCTTCAATATTGATATCCCCAACGAGTTCTTCAAGCTTTGTCATTAGTTTTTTTCCAGAGATCAAACCCCCGCTCCCTTTAAAGTCAAGAAGCTTTAACATCTCAAATGTAGAGATCCCTTTGAGCCAATCAACATAAATATCAAGTTTTCCTGCTGCATAAAAACCACCAATAAGTGCCCCTATAGAAGATCCGGAGATAGAGACAATTTTATAATCATGATCCTCAAGACAACGGATAATACCAGCATGAGCAAGCCCTCTTGCTCCACCACTTCCAAGCACTAAAGAGACAGTTTTTTGCTTTTTCATTGTTTTATTTTACAAGTGCTATTGCATCGATCTCAACAAGTGCATTTTTTGGTAACGTTTTGACAGCTACCGTAGAGCGTGCAGGTTTATGCGCACCAAACGCCTCTTCATAGATCTCATTGACCACAGCAAAATCAGCCATATCTGCTAAAAAGATCGTCGTTTTGATCACTTGGTCTAAAGAGCTTCCCGCTTCTGTAAGCACCGCTTCGAGATTCTTTAATACTTGAACCGCTTGCACCACTACTTCCTCAGCTAAAAGTTCATCACTTCCCTCTGCTGTAAGTGCGATCTGTCCTGAAGTGTATACCATCCCATTCACTACTACCGCTTGTGAGTAGGGTCCGATTGCCGATGGCGCTTTATTTGTTTGTACGAATTTCATTTTTTTCTCCTTCATTTTGTTGTATTTTTTCATAACGTTTTTCTACTTCCCTGAGAAATGAAAAGAAGTCCTCTCTATCCCAATAGCCTAAAAAAGAGTAGATCACGTCCCCATTTGCTTTAATAAAATAGTGTCTAGGAACACGTTCTCTTTTAAACTTGTTTGGAAACGCATCTTTATCTCTATCGACATGTAAAAGTATATACTTTTCTTTGAGTTTACCTATCACTATCTCTTCTTGAAGTGTAGTATTTTCAAATTTTCTACACCAACGACAATCTTGGCTTGTAATAAGCATATAGACACTTTTATTCTCTTTTTTGGCTTCTTGGAGTGCTGCTTCATAGTTATTTGGCCAATCCAAATTTGCTCCAAAGAGTAAAGTGGAGAGAAACCCCCATAGTACAACTATTTTTTTCATCAGTTCCAAACCTCTATTAATTTTTTAAACACTTTATATAAACCTTCCACCTCAGCTACTGTAGTTCGTTCATTGACAGAGTGGATCGTGTCATTTTTTACCCCAAATTCGATCACATCCACACCAAGAGGTGCGATAAAACGTGCATCACTTGTGCCCCCTGCTGTGGAATGTTTTGGGCGAAGGCTAGTTACCGCTTCAATAGCTTCATCTATCTTTTTTACAAGTTTTGTATCTGTATCAGTACGAAATGGATACGAGCCTTGTGTGAGACGTAGATCATACGAGATCCCCTCAAGATTTTTTGCCACAAACTCCCTCACCTCTTTTTGGCTTGTGAGTGTTGTGTTACGTACATTAAACATCATCTTCAATTCATTTGGCGTAACATTAGTCACCTGCATCCCTGCACGAATATCTGTGACAACAAACTTTGAGGGGGAGAAGTACTCATCTCCATTATCAAGATCCACACCTGCCATATTCGCTAAGCGAGGGGCTATTAAGTTGACAGGATTGATCCCTTTTTCTGGGTAAGCGGCGTGTCCTTGTTTTCCATGAACTGTAATGTAGCCATTAATAGAGCCGCGTCGCCCTACTTTGATAGCGTCACCAAACTCCTCTTCACAGGTTGGTTCAGCCACGACAACAGCATCAGGAAGCAGATCATTGTTTTGTAAAAACTCTAAAACTTTTACCGTTCCGTTAATAGCCTCACCCTCTTCATCGGATGTAAGCAAAAGAGAGAGTGTACCATCAAAATCTTCCACCTCTTTGAGTGCTTGGGTAAATGCTGCAACGCCACTTTTCATATCTTGTGTGCCACGTCCGTAGATATAGCCATCTTTTTCTACCGCTTCATAAGGATTAGTATCCCAGTTGTCTCCCGCTGGGACCACATCCACATGTCCAGCAAAACACAGATGCTCCCCCTCACCAAATTTTTTGTAGATAAAAAGGTTTTTTACATCCTCTACATCCACACGTATAGCTGTAAAATCTGGGAGATATTCTTCAATAAAATCGAGTAAACCACCATCACTTGGTGTTTCACTTTTACACCCTATCATATATTTGAAAAGTTCTATTATATTCATCTTTTTTACTGCCTTCAAATTCAAAATGCCATTATACTTTTTTAGAGCAAATCACCAATCATCCAAGATAAACTTCTTTACCTCTTCTTTCTTTTGCTCTTTCATCTCTTTTGGCTCATTGATCTCAGGTTCTAGGTTATGCGCCTTTGGGGTTTTATTCATCTGCTCTTCAAATTGAAGTTCAAGCCCCTTGCTTGTCATAATAAAACCATCCACTTTGATCTTGCCCTCATGGATCTCTTTGTGGTGTTCCTTACAAAGTGGCACGAGATTGTGTTTATTATCTTTGTGAAAATGCCCGATAAAGCCAGCTTGATCGGCGAGGGATTTATGAGAGATATGGTGTACATCCTCAGCTACAGCGCCGCAAATTACACACTTAGTAACGTAAAGCTCTTTGTTGTACTTACTTTTTTTCTTTTTGACCAAGAGTTCAAGCTCATCAAAATCATTGGCTAAACGCTTGCGGATCTGGTTTGCCGTCTCTAAAAACTCACTATCCATATGCAAGGATTTGGCAAACTCAAGCCCATAGATACTGCTTCCACTTCCCGCTTGCAATACTCGATTAAAAAGAAGGGCATCTTTTAGCTCGTCGTACTCTACGCTTAAATGCAGATCAACCACATTATCTAGAGATGTGATCTCGTGCATAGTAGAGAGTTGATGCAGATGGGTCGCAAACAAAAAGAGACATCGCACATCGGAGAGTTTACGTATAGCTGACGCAACGATCGCCACGCCTGAGAGTGTTTCTGTACCATGGCTTATCTCATCACCAAGAACGAGCGATCGTACCGTGGCACGATTAAAAATATTTTTAAGCTCCAACATCTCTACAGCAAAGGTTGAAAGTCCCTTAGCAAGGTTATCTTTGGAGACAATACGGGTAAAGAGCGAATCAAAGAGGGTAAATTTCATCACCGCTGCACTCACAAAAAAACCTGATTGTGCCATAAGTGTGGCGATCCCTATACTCTTCATCAGCGAGCTTTTTCCACTTGAGTTGATCCCATAGAGTAGGACCCCATTGATATCATGTCCATCGTGTACAGAAACATCGAGCATCACTGTACTAGGATGTGGCAGATCCATATAATCACGTGTTCCCATTACAATATCATTGGGTACATAAAGTCCACCACGCTCTTGGATCTCAATAAGAGGATGGCGTAGTTGCATGATCTGCATAAAATTCTCATCCTCTTTTGCCTCTACGATCATTGGGCGTGAATGTTTGTAATTTTGAGCAACTTTAGAAGAACTTACCCCCACATCAAGATCTGAAATATAGGCGATCACTCTATCAAAAAGTAAAGAGTAACGTCGCTCATACACCCCTTGTAGTTGGATGTAGCGCTCTTTGACCAAAGAGACGATTTTGCGACGATTTTTCATAATATTATCAGAGAGTTTGTCTGTAAACTCAGAGGTGATCTTGACATTATTAGTGAGTTTTTTGACACTAAAAAGGGAGAACTCCTCATCTTTTTTAAAACTACTCTCTATAAGGGAAAAGCGTGTCTTACTTAGCGAGATATAATAGCCCTCTTTTTCCAAAAGCCCCAGAGTCACAAAGCGATTGGCACTTGTGCTATTATTTGTCTCGATCATCTCCTCTATGCGCTTAATAATATCTTCAAAAGCGCGTAGCATAGTGTTATTCTCAGCCACAAGAGTATCGATCGCTTCATCTACACCCGCCATCAAGAAGTTTTCATCGACCGTTGCATTGGTAAAGCGCCGAGAGATATCAAGATCGATACTTTTGGTAATATCGCGCAAAAACTCATCCACTTCACTCTCATGAAAAGGGCTACGCTGGATCTTGTGCTTTTTGACATAACTCAGCATCTCTTTGACACTGAGCATCGACTCATAAATATGGTTCATCTCAAAAGGGTGCAAGCGTCCAAGGCTTAAGCGTCGTGAAAGGCGTTCAAGATCATAGATCCCGCGCATCGTTTCATCAAGATAACGCACATGTGAAGAGACCTTTTCGATAAGGTTATAACGACGCTCTAGTTCCTCTTTGTCTATGATGGGATTTAAGAGCCTCTCTTTGAGTAGGCGTTTTCCGATTGCTGTGGAGCTTTTATCAAGCATCTTTAAAAGGGTAAACTCCTTTTTATCTTTAGAGACCACCCCCATCTGCTCGAGGGCATTATTACCAAGGTACATAAAACGACGATTGTCTATAATATTTGGGCGACCAAGCTTTTGGACAATATGGATGTCGTGTTCGACTACAAAATGGATCAATATTGCAAGAGCTTCCGTGATCATAGGACTACGTTCGAGGTCTAAGTGCTCAATAGGGCTTAGGAGTGATTGTATCCCGTATGCTTGGGCAAAAAGCTCATTTTGAAACTCAACACGAGGACGTTCATTGTTCACACTATAGTGGTAATGTTCTGCGATCTCAAGGTATTGCAAAACATGTCTTTGATCATCCACCCCATCTAAAAAGGTAAGCACAACCTCCGATGTTCGAAATGTTGTCAAAAGATGAAAGATCTCATCGAGCGCATAAGAGGGGTCTTCGCGAGTGGAATGGGTCTCATAAGCTTGTGTCTTACCGGTACTGACATCAATTGCACTATAGCCTACAGTATAGATCCCCTTAAATTTATCAACGACAATAGATGCAATATAATTATCATCATTATCCACTATATAGTCAAAATTGGTTCCAGGGGAGACGATCTGGGAGATATAACGAGAGATCTTTGGAGGTGTTCCTTTTTGCTTGACCACCACGATGGTGTATTTTTCCTCTTGGATCAGGCGATTGAGATAGCGCTCAAATGAGACAGCTGGCACACCCGCTAAGAGTGGGTTTTTTTCTGAATTCTCTACTATATTTTTATTTTTTTTGGTGAGTTGAATATTGAGAAGTTCTGCAATCTCTTTGGCTTTTCCAACCTGCATCTCATCGTTGTTTACTTCATAGACCTCAAAAAAAGTCCCTATCTCCATAAAAACAACTGTATCATTGCCATATTTCGCTTCAAAGAACTGCTGCAGATCAAAATATATCTGTGTCAAAAGTTTCTCTTTGCTAGCTAGAATATTACTTACATCTGATGAGAGCATACACCTATCCATTCTTTTTTAAGTGCGCGATTATAACATAAAGAGTCTCTTCAAAGAGATTGATATAAAAATCACTACTTCCACACTTTTGTCTGATAAAATAACACAAAATAATCTTGTATCACGTTTGTGATATCTTTAAACTAAGGAAGAAAATGAAACAGATACCCGCCCTTGTTATAAGTTCTTTGTTTGTACTTTGTGCACACGCTTCTGAGACTCCTATAGAAGCTACAGCCTACCCTTTTATCAAGCCAATCGCCGTTGAAGAAGCGCCGATTGAAGTGATAGTAGAACTCGATAGTGATAACGATGGAGTCTTAGATAAAAATGATAAGTGTCCAGATACTCCACGCGGGCAAAGTGTCGATGAAGAGGGCTGTGTTTTACTCAATGATGCTGACAACGATGGAGTGCCTGATAAAGAAGATCAATGCCCAAATACAGCTCAAGGTATCAAAGTGAATAAAAAAGGGTGTCAACTTGATAGCGATGGTGATGGTGTTCCAGATGCAAGAGATAAATGTCCAGACACGAGTAAGGACTTTGTTGTCGACGGGTATGGATGTCCTCAAACAGCAAACTTACATATCCAGTTTGAGAGTGGAAAGTATAATGTTGATGATGCTTTGATTAAACAACTAGAGACTTTTGCACTATTTCTCCAAAAGAATAAGGGCTACCAAGTTGTAATCTACGGATACACAGATAGTACAGGAAACTCTCAAGCAAACAAAATTCTCTCACAAAAACGTGCCGAAGCGGTGAAAGAAGGTCTCATTCGCTACCGTATAAATGAAACAAGACTTACATCCATAGGTATGGGAGAAAAAAATCCAATTGCTGATAACACCACACCAGAGGGGCGTGCTGCCAACCGTAGAATCGAAGTCGAATTGATTCAATAAAAATACTTTTTAGGATAAAAATATGAAGAAAACAATACTTTTCACTCTCTGTCTTGCAACACTGTTAAATGCGCAAGATCTTAAAACTACAGTCAATGAAGTTGTCTCTACAAATCCAAATGTTTTAGAGAGACTCAAAAACTATAACTCTACAAAAGAGGATATAACCATTGCAAATGCAGGATACTATCCAAAAGTAGATCTCTCATTAGGTATAGGGCAAGAGAAAACAGACAAAAGTGCTCGTCCCCTTGGAGCTACAGATCAGAGTTTTGACTTAAGTGTATATCAAAATTCTTTAACATATACGCACAACCTTTTTAAAGGTTTTGAGACCACATATCAGGTAAAACAACACGAATATAAAACTATTTCTTCAGCATATAGCTACATCCAAACAGTGAATGACACAGCATTTCGAATGGTAAAAAGCTATCTTCAAGTGATGCGTCAAAAAGAACTTTTGAATATAGCAAAAGAGAATATCGAGATCAATGAAGAGATCTTCTCAAAAGTACAAAAACTTTATGACTCTGGGCTCACAACACTCTCAGAGGTCAATAAAATCGAAGCTTCCCTCTCCCTAGCAAAATCGAACTACATCGTCCAAGAAAACACGCTTCTAGATGTTCAATATAGTTTTCAAAAGATCCTAGGAAGATACTTAGATCCAGATACAATGCAAAAGCCTGTTCTCAATATTGCCCTTCCTGCTTCTATAGAAGATGCTGGACAGTTTGCCATCAAAAATAATCCATCTCTACTTGTGAGTTCATTCAATATGAAAACAGCACAAGCCTCATATTATGAAAAAAAGTCACCTTTTTATCCACAATTGGATATTGAAATCTCTCAATCTATGAATAAAAATCTAAGCGGTGTAGAAGGTAAAGATGATCGTTTCCGTGCTATGGCATATCTTAAATACAACTTTTTTAACGGTTTTGCCGATCAAGCAGCTTTGCAAAAAAGTGTAAGTGAGATTCATAGAGAGGTAGAGATAAAGAACTCTCTTCGTAGAGATGTGATCGAAGGGCTTAACCTCTCTTGGGCAGCCAATGAAAAACTTGGTAACCAACTTGACCATTTACACAAATATAGAGATTTTGCACTCAAAACACTTACTCTTTATGCAAAAGAGTATGATCTAGGTCGTCGTTCACTTCTTGATCTCCTTTCTGCACAAAATGATTTTATCGGAGCAAAATCTCAGATCATCAATACTGAGTATAGTATGCTCGAAGCAAAGTATAGAATCTTAGATGCGCTTGGAACACTTGTACAAACTGTATTAGGGGATAAACAAATCGTCTTTGCCAATGTAGGTCTTGCAGGTCAAACACCAGAACATGTAGATACACTTCCTATCTCTCTTGATAGAGATAAAGATCTCATTGCAGATGATGAAGATCTATGTAACAACTCTCTTTCAACTGAAATGAGAAATATCTATGGATGTAAGGAGATTCCTGAAAACATTCAAACAATAGAGCGTTATAATGGGTTTCTTTTTGATGATGAAGACACCCTTTTGAGTGAAGAAACAGAACTTCGCTTACAAAATCTCATCACACAGATACAAGAATATGGATTTAATAATTTAGAATTTGATATACTCGCTCACGTTGACAGCCAAGCCCTCTCAGATGAGGAGCTTCATACACTTTCAGTACAAAGAGCCGACAGTGTAAAGTCAAAACTCGTGGAAGCTGGTGCACTCGAATCAAGTATTACACTCTATCCGAAGGCAAATCTCGCTCCAGTCTCTACAAATGAACTGAGTGAAGGTGTAAAATTAAACAACCGTGTAGATATAATTGTCAAAAAATTAAAAAAATAGTTTTCTAAAGGGTAAAGATGATTATGGAAAACACTGATAATTTACGTATGGATGCCTTGCTTGACTGCTTGGTACTCTTTACGAAACTTTATCACAAACCTTATTCTGCAGAAGCACTTACAGCAGGGCTTCCTATAGAGCCTGGGCAAGATGCCCCAGAGCTTTTTTCTATCAATAATGCAAAAGGGCTTTTTTCACGTGCTGCAGAGAGAGCTGGACTCAAATCAAGCCTCGTCAAACGCCCTATTTCACAAATATCTCCATTGCAACTTCCAATGATCGTACTTCTCTCTAATCAAGGCGCTTGTATCCTGGATCGATTTAGTGACGACAAATCACAGGTCAAGATCATTATGCCTGCAGAAGAAGCGATCGAGCAATGGGTTGACACCGAACTTTTAGAAGATGAATATATCGGCTATGGCTTTATGGTCAAAAAAGCGTTTGAATATTCAGATGAGAGTTCACGTACACTCCACATCAATCAAAAACATTGGTTTTGGAGTACAATAAAACTTTCTGCTGGAATCTACAAAGATGTACTGTATGCTTCACTATTGATCAACCTTTTTGTTTTAGCATCTCCACTTTTTACCATGAATGTCTATGATAGAGTTGTACCAAACAACGCTATTGAAACACTTTGGGTCTTTGCTATTGGAGTTGTGATCATCTACTCGATAGATACCTTTTTAAAGTTCACTCGAACTTATTTACTTGAGAGTGCTGCGAAAAAAAGTGATGTGATCATGTCCTCAATCATCTTTGAAAAAGTTCTTGACCTCAAACTCGCACATCACCCTGCTTCAGTTGGTTCTTTTGCAAGTAATTTAAAAGATTTTGACTCCATTAGAAGTTTTCTCACCAATGCAACGATGGCTGCCATTATAGATCTGCCTTTTGCGGTCATTTTTCTCGCTGTGATCTGGTATATCGGTGGGAATCTTGTACTGATCCCAATGGTAACTATGGGGCTTATTTTGGCGTATGCATTTTTGATCAAAACTCCTTTGAAAAAAAGTATTGAAAGTACGCATGAAGCAAGTGCTAAAAAAAGTTCTATACTTATTGAGACACTCAACAATATTGAAACGCTCAAAACTCTGGGTACGACAAGTTTAGCACAATGGAAATGGGAAGAATCAACAGGTGAGATAGCGACTAAAAGTCTAAAATCACGCCTTTTATCTGCATCTATCCCAACAGTCACGCAGTTTCTTATTCAGATTAATACTGTCATGGTTGTTGTATATGGTGTCTACCTGATACAAGACTTTCAGCTTTCAATGGGTGGACTCATTGCAATTGTAATTTTAACATCACGCACTTTAGCACCAATGGGGCAAGTAGCTGCCCTTATGACAAACTATGAAGATACGAAAACATCTTATGAAACGCTCAATGAGATCATCTCTAAACCTTCAGAGAGACCTAGTGGTAAAAAATTTGTACAACAACCAAAGTTCACAGGACATATCGAGTTTGTTGATGTTACTTTTACCTATCCAGGCAATGAAATTCCTTCACTGAAAAATGTCTCTTTTAGGATAGAACCTGGCGAGCACGTAGCGATCATTGGGAGAATAGGCTCTGGAAAAAGTACAATTCAAAAACTTCTTCTAGGTCTCTATGAACCAGATTCAGGTCAGATCCTTATTGATGGAATAGATATTAAGCAGATCGATCCTGCAGATATTCGAAAACATATGGGCTATGTCTCACAGGATGTAATGCTCTTTCGAGGAACTGTCAAAGATAATATCATCTACCGCGCATCCCATGCAAGTGATGCTGCGATGATCCGCGCTGCACACATCAGTGGTACAGATGAGTTTGTCAAAAAACATCCAAAAGGCTATGAGATGCCTATTGGTGAACGTGGACAAGGACTCTCCGGTGGACAAAAACAAAGTATAGGAGTCGCAAGAGCCTTTTTGCTTGATGCTCCTATCATGCTTATGGATGAACCAACAAATGCGATGGATCAGATCACAGAATCAAAACTTTTAGAAAAACTCTCTCTCAATCTCGACGGAGTAACATCTCTTTTTGTCACACAGAAAATGACTCTTTTACAAATTGTAGAGAGAGTCATTGTGATGAATGAAGGACGAGTGTTTATTGATGCTCCAAAAGAGGATGCACTTAAAAAACTACAAGGCGGAGGCAAAAAAATTGAAAAAAAACAATAAGCCTGTGGAGTATTCAGAAAAAGACTTTGAGTTTATGAATAGTTTGAGTTCTGCCGTATTGGAGAGAACTCCTACAAAAACAAGTAAAGTCCTCAAGATTTGGATCTTTACAATTTTTGCTTTTCTTGTATGGGCATCGATTGCCGAGATCGATGAAATAACACGCGGTGATGGAAAAACTATCCCTTATGGACAAAATCAAGTGATTCAGAATCTCGAAGGGGGTATTATTGAATCTATCCTCGTGAATGAGGGGCAGATTGTCAAAAGGGGTGAAGTTATTCTAAAAATCAATAATGCGAAATCCCTTTCTGCATCGCAAACAAATGAAAAAAAGTTTGCAGAACTCCGTGCCAAACAGCTTCGATTAGAGGCAGAAGCAAATCAAAAAGAGTTTAAGATTCCAGTGGTAAAAGATGAAGAGTTAACAAAACAAATTGCACTTAACCATAAATTTTATCTCTCTAATAAACTCGAATATGAAGCAAAAGACAGATCACTTGTAGAGCAAATTGAACAAAGAAAACAAGAATATAAAGAGGCCCAAGCAAATATTAAAGCGCTCAAAAGATCTTTAGAATATGTAAAAGAAGAGATCGCCATGACAGCCCCTATGGTACAACAAGGGATCAAATCAAAAGTGGATTTTCTACAACTCAAACGTGAAGCTAATGGTATTGAAAACGATATTGAAGCTGCAGAACTTTCTCTTCCGAGACTTCGTTCAGCTATTAGAGAATATCGAAATAAAAGAATAGAAGCCAAACAACTCTTTATCAATAACGCAAAAGAAGAACTTACAAAAGTGATGGCTGAACTTTCAAGACTTCAAACACAACAAATTGAGTTTACGGATCAAGTTTCACGAACACAAGTCAAATCCCCTGTAGATGGGATCGTACAAAAACTCCATGTCCATACTATTGGGGGTGTTGTAAAGCCGGGTGAAGATCTTGTTGAGATCGTCCCCACAAGTAAAAAGCTAGTACTTGAGATAAAGATCAAACCGAGTGATATCGCTTTTATCCATCCTGGTGCTGAAGCAAAGGTGAAAGTTTCAGCGTATGACTATGCAATCCACGGTGGGCTTATAGGTAAAGTGGTATTTATATCACCAGATACTGTCACTGATAAAGATGAAAACACTTTTTATCTTATCCATGTTGAAACTGAAAAAAGTCATCTTGGATCAGATGAACATCCTCTGCGTATTATTCCAGGAATGACGGTAAGTGTGGATATAATAACAGGAAAGAAAACGATCATGCAGTATATACTAAAACCGATCTTAAAATCAAAAGACTATGTCTTTTCGGAGAGATGATATGAATATTATATTTTTTAGTTCCAGCATGGAAATAATGGATGAGTGGAAAAAGAGACATCAGCTGGAAGAGCTAAAAATTTGCTTTGATAGTGAATCTCTCAAAACTGAATTAGAACTTTTTCCAGAATCTTTGATTATCGCAGATTACGACAGTGTCGCGTCAGAAATTAATAACTTGATCCTATCTGACATTCTGCCAAAAAACTTACTGGTTCTCGAAAAGTCCCCTGAAGTTGTGACCGGTAAGATGCTAATATCTCACGGTGTCAAAGCATATGGAAACTCTAGAATGCATCCAAATAATTTTGCCCAAATGATAGAAACAGTTCAAAAAAATAAAATCTGGACCTATCCTGAACTTACTTCTGCTCTTGCTAAAAATAAAGACAAAGCACTCAGTGATGCATCTATGAAACTTCTCAACAATAGACTTACACACAAAGAGATTGAGGTTGTAAAGCTCATTCTAAAAGGAATGACCAATGATGCTATAGCCAATGCTTTAGATATAACTACAAGAACCGTCAAAGCACATATAAGTTCGATATTCACTAAATTACATGTAAATGACAGACTCTCTCTTGTTCTTTTACTCAAATAGCTTGGTACTACTCTATGAATCAACTTCTACAGGCTCTTCGTGAATGTTTACGAGGAGATAAAGCCATACCAGAAGAATATAATTCTCACATCTCTTACAATCCAAATATATCCCAAATCTATCTTACACTTTATCAAGAGGATATAAAACCGATTCGTTGGGGAACAAAGAGAGAGACTTTTGTCACTTCACTCAATCGAATCACACAAAAACTCAAAGAACACAAAAAATTTCCACTCTTTAAAATTGAAGATACCAGAAAGTGTAGAATATTACTTGAAATTGTAACCAAAGAATACCCTTGCAATATCCGCAATCTTACAACTATGCAAATGCATTCACAAAACAGGTTTGAACCTGGAGTCAATGGCTTCAAGTACAAATATAACGGAATATTACGCTTTTTTATGCCCTCTGAAGGATACACAAAATCTATTATGAGTGTCAATCAACTTCTTAATCACCTCTCTAAAGAGTGTGGAGTGGCTAAAAAGACAGACAAAATAAGTGAACGTGTACACCTTATGCGTCGAGAACCTATTGAATATACTTTTATAGAGTCTGAAGCCTTTATCTCCTACGAAAATACATTTTACAAACTTGAGCGAGGATATCCTCTTCCAATAGAGTTTTCTAAAGAGAGTATTTTTGACAAGACAATCAAGAGTATTGATTGGCTTGTTAGGCATATGAATGATGATGGTAGTTTTCTTTATTATTATGACCCCTATAAAGACACTATTATTGATGATATGCATCCAAATATGGTTCACCCACTCTACAATAATATTTTACGTCATAGTGGAGGAACGATCACTCTTTTACGTGGTTATGAACTTACACAAAACACGCTTTATTTACAAAAAGCAAAAGAATCTTTAAAATTCTTGATCTCAACCTTTAGGACACATACGTATCAAAAAGAGTATGCTTGCTATCCTTTTTTTAATAAAAAATCTAAGTTGGGTGGAGCTGGAATTGGTCTTGTTGCACTCATGCATTACTACATCCACACACAAACCCAAGAATTTAGAAAAGAAATTGATGGACTTGTGAGGCATATACTTAGTCGAATCGACAAAGATGGAGAGATGATTGGTTATTATATACATCCTAAGTTTAATAATGGGAAAGCCCTTATTAACATTGACGATGCTATAAAAAAAGAACTTTTTTCTTTTTACTATCCAGGTGAGGCTCTTTTAGGTTTGGCTCTATATTACCTATATATGCCAAATATTGATTCTAATCTCAGAGATAGTATTCGCTCGAAAGCTGAAATGGCGCTTGATTTTTTAGTTGATATCCGTCCTCTCAAATACAATTATATGTTTACATCCCTTCCTGCTGATGCTTGGCTTATGCAAGCAATTGAAGAATGGGTGAAAGTTGAAGGTCTGGCAAAAAAAAGTTATATCAATTTTGTCTATAATGACACAAAACAGATGTTTGATCAAATGTATAAACAAAGTAACACTTTAGAGATAAATAAAGACTACGTTGGCGGCTTTTTTTATAATTATGGAGACCATGCCTACCATGATGCCTCACGTTGTGAAGGTATTGTTAGTGCATATTATTTAGCAAAATATCTCAAAGATGAAACAAAAGCACAATGGATTATGAAACATATGGTACTTAGTGCAAAAGGACTCATGAAAACATTTCACGATGAGCGATCTGTCTATGCCCATAAAAATCCAACAAAAGCGCTTCATAGTTTTCGTTTTAAACTCACACGTCAATGGGTACGAGTAGATTCTGTACAACATGCAGCTTGTTTTTTTGCAAGACTATTACCTAAATTAGATAAGCATGAACACACAACATAATAAAGAACTATTTCTTTTTGAACAACAGCCAGATTCGCAACAATTAGTTGTCATTTTCAGTGGCGTAAATGCTAAAAGTTTTATGGGTTATAAACTTCTCAAAACGCTACAATGTAATAAACTATTTATTCGAGATCCAAATAAAAGTTGGTATCACGGTAAAATTTCAGGGCTCTCTCAAGATATAAAAGAACTTACAGGTCATCTCAAGAAAATTTGTGGCTTTTTTGAGACAAAAAATATAACCTTTATAGGTTCAAGTATGGGTGGATATGCGGCTTTACTTTTAGGTATAGAACTGAAAGTGGGCAAAATAATAGCTTTTGGACCTCAAGTATATATCAATAAAATGCTTCCAAACTCTCCAAAAGAAGACTCATATATAAGCAACAAAGACTTAAGTAAATTAATTAATACTTCTCAATCAAAAATTGAAATTTTTATTGGACTCAATGAACTTGCCGACCTGTATCATATAGTAGATATCAAAAATCCAAATGTTATCATCATAAAACTTTATGGGCAAGCGCACAACGTTATGTCTTTTTTACATAAACTCGGTTTTTTATATCAATATATCTCCGCAAAAGTACTCAACTATAGATTCTCCCTCAGAGCTTTTGATTATGCAATAGTGTCTCTAGATAAAAATCATCTCAAAAATGCTGTTGAATTTTTTTATATTCAAAAAAAATATACGCAAGCACAGCAACTTTTCCAAAAACTCTATAATAAGAATCCTACTTTACATATA
>JAGGTH010000043.1 GCA_021163845.1 Helicobacteraceae bacterium
GGCCCCGTCGTCTAGCGGTTAGGATCCATGGTTTTCATCCATGTTACAGGAGTTCGATTCTCCTCGGGGTCACCATCCAAATAAATTTTCCCCAACAATAATTATCTACAAAACAATAACCACGATTTAATTCTTCTTACATACGAAGCTAAAAACACAAACAGACAAAGACCGGCATTAAAACCGATCTTCTAAGATACTTTATTTTAACTTTTGAGCTACAAGCTCGTTTACAACTTGTGGATTTGCTTTTCCACCTGTAGCTTTAAGCACCTGCCCTACAAAAAAGCCTAGCAGCTTATTGTTACCTGCTTTAAACTTCTCCACATTCTCTGGATTCTTAGCGATAATATCATCTATAATTGGCTCAATTGCTGCAGGATCGCTGATCTGCACAAGACCTTTGGATGTAACGATATCAGAAGGCTTCTCTCCGCTTTTTGCCATCTCTTCAAAAACCTCTTTGGCAATTTTATTGGAGATAGTGCCCTCATCTAACATTTGTACAAGTTGGGCCACATCCGATGCCTTAAACTGAAGCTTGTTAGCTTCTTTTAACTCTCTTGCGACCTCATTTGCGACTAGGTTTGCGATCGTTACAGCTGAGTTGTTGAGTGCTAGTACTTCAGCATAAAAAGTAGAGAGTTTCTCATCTCTAGCGAGGATATCTGCAACCATACTATTGAGTTGAAGCTCACTCGTATATTTGTCAAAGAGTTTTTGTTGCTCATCACTCATAGGCTCCACTTCACCATCTATCTGTACTTTTTTCTCAGATGATTTACGCTCAGCTCTTGGTGCTTTTACTTTTTCTTTTTTACCCCATGAATCTTTGAGACCCACTATCTTATTAAAAACAGGATGGGCATCTGTAGAATCTATCGGATCAGCATAAAAGTACCCTTGTCTTTCAAACTGAAATCTCACATCTGGCTTGTCCGTAATCACTGCAGGCTCAATCAGTGCGTTTTTGATAACTTTGAGAGAATCAGGGTTGAGATCTTCTAGAGTCTGAGGTGCTTCGTTTTTGTAAAGTCTGTCATAGAGTCTGATCTCTACCTCTTTAGCAGTCGCTACATCTACCCACTGGATAGCGCTTTTTACTTTTATACCACTTGTATCAGATCCACTTTTAGAGTCTGGATTATACTCGGCAATGATCTCTATGACCTTGCCTTGTGCATCTTTTATTACCTCTTTACACGTGATGATATAGCCGTGTCTCAAACGTACAGACTGCGTCGGTGTCAAGCGATAGTAACCCTCAGGAGGATTTTCACAGAAGTCTTCACGCTCTATATAGATCTCTTTTGAAAACGGTACTTTTCTTGAGCCCTCTTTTGGTATATCTTCAGGATAATAGGGCGCATCAAACTCTTCACTTCCCTCATAGTTCTCTATAGTTACTTTAAGTGGATCAAGCACGCTCATTACGCGCGGTACCTTTGTGTTGAGATCATCTCTGATACAAAACTCTAGCTGTGCTACATCCACAGTTGAATTTGCTTTTGCGATCCCTATACTTTCACAAAAGTTGAGAATTGATTCAGGTGTATATCCACGTCTTCTTAGCCCTGCGATGGTAGGAAGACGTGGGTCATCCCAACCATTGACATAGTTGCCCTCAACAAGTTCTAAAAGCTTTCTTTTACTCATCACAGTGTAGTTGATTCCAAGGCGCGCAAACTCATGTTGGTATGGACGTGGTGGCTCTAAGCCTAGAGTGTCGATCACCCAGTTGTAGATATCGCGGTTGTTTTCAAACTCTAAGGTACAAATAGAGTGTGTAACCCCCTCGATATAATCAGAGAGACAATGCCCAAAGTCATACATTGGGTAGATCGCCCACTTATCCCCTGCTCTGTAGTGATGCGCATGACGTATGCGGTATAAAAGTGGATCGCGCATCTTCATATTCGCTGCAGCCATATCGATCTTCGCGCGAAGAACATGCTCACCATCTTTAAACTCACCGTTTTTCATTCTCTCTAAAAGGTCTAAGTTCTCTTGCACTGAGCGCTGGGCATACTCACTTCTTTTTCCAGGTTCTGTTACCGTTCCTCTATATTCACGCATTGTCTCTTCATCAAGGCTATCTACATAGGCTTTATTCATTTTGATAAGCTCTTTCGCCCACTCGTAAAGCTTGTCGAAATAATCAGAAGTGTAACGCACTTCCCCATCCCACTCAAAACCTAGCCACTCTACAGCATCTTTGAGTGCTTCTACATATTTTGTATCTTCTGTAGTAGGGTTTGTGTCATCCATTCTAAGGTTACAATGCCCCTTATAATCACGTGCAATACCGAAATTTATAGCGATAGATTTAGCATGTCCAATATGGGGAAATCCATTGGGTTCTGGAGGAAATCTGGTGATAACCTTTTGGTATTTGCCTGCTTTTAAATCTTCCTCGACAATCGTACGTAAAAAATCTTTATGCTCACTCATTGTTTTTAAACCTTTTGAAAAAATGATACTTTATTAGACTCGCATTCTAACGAATATGAGCTTATACTATTCTAGTTTTGCTCGATCTTCATTTAGCGGGCTATTAGTTAAAACTTGCTAGAATTGCGAAAATATATTATGCAGGAATATGAATGCTACGATTTACTTGTCGCCCTATTTGTGATATGACTATCAACGATCTACGAATCGCCCTCTTGAACTTTATTGTTGCCAGAGGAGGTAAAGAGGAGTTGATAGTTAGAATTGAAGATACAGACAAAGAAAAGAACATAGAGGGCAAAGATCAAGAGTTCCTTGATCTTTTGGCTCTTTTTGAGATTGAGTATTCCCAAGTGTTGTATCAAAGCCAAAACTACCGTTTTCACTCTGCTATGGCATTGCAACTTTTGCATGAGAAAAAAGCTTTTAGTTGTTTTTGTTCTCCTGAGTACCTAGAAAACAAAGGTAAGGATACATACGATGGAGCATGTGAAAATCTCCCCGCTGAGCTTGTTATAGACAATACAAACCCTTTTACGGTGCGTATTAAAAAGCCTCAAACTGCTATCATTATCAAAGATCAGCTCAAAGGTGAGATCAGTTTTGAGCCTGATGATGTCGATAGCTTTATTATCATGAATCACGATAAGACCCCAACCTATGACTTTGCATCTGCTGTAGATGATATGCTTAGTGATATCTCTCTGGTGATTCGTGATGAGGAGTACTTAAATAGCACTCCTAAACAAGAACATATCCGAAAATCTTTGAGTTATGACAAAACAATAGAATATGCCCACATCCCAAGTATCCTTGGTGATTCTGTGAGTATTAAAGCACTTTTAGAGGAGGGTTTCCTCCCCTCAGCGATTTCAAATTATTTAATATCAATAGGAAGTAAGCCTCCAAAAGAGATCTTTGATGTAAAAGAAGCGATAGAGTGGTTCGATCTTACGCATCTCTCTCAAAGCCCTGCTCCTTTTGATAAAGATACACTTCGATCGATCAACCGTGAGCATCTAAAAAATCTTGATAATAAAGAGCTTTCTCGTTATGTTGGTTTTGCAGATGAGGAGATCGGTGCGCTTGCAAAGATCTACCTTGAAGAAGCAGCTACAACAAAAGAGTTACGCTCAAAAATAGAGCCGATATTTGCTGCAAAGGTGATTCCAGAAGAGTTTGGTGAGACTGCAGAGACACTACGTAAAACAGTCAAATCAGCACCCTACTTTGAACTCTATAATGAGTTTAAAAATCATATAATAAAAGAGTCAAACCTCAAGGAAGAAGATGTTGTTCAAGTACTTCGTCTGCTTCTTACAGGTGCCAAAAATGGTCCGGATGTAGCCCTTATCTATAAACATCTACGAAACTATATAGGAGAGATTGTAAAATGAGTGTCATTATGGAAATACTTCAAGGGCTTGGTGCGATTGCACTGAGCGTTATTAATATTTATATTTGGGTGGTTATTATCGCTGCTTTACTGAGTTTTGTAAATCCAGATCCGTATAACCCGATCGTTCAGTTTTTATATAGAATAACGAACCCTGCGTATGCGTTTGTAAGAAGATTTATCAAAACACAGTTTAATGGGATCGATCTCGCTCCCCTTGTGATCATTATAGGCTTGCAGATCTTAGTTGTGATCCTTAGCTCACTTTTGGGTGCGATGCCTCACTAAAGAGCTTATTCTTCGTTTTTCCTAAAAACAATATTTTGGGAAGAATACTCCCCATTCTTTAAAACAAGAGAGAGCGTATTCTCGCTTTGCTCTTGAAATGCTACAAGATAATATCGACTCCACTTGCTTTGTGTACCACTCAAATGGCTAAATCTATTGTTATGGGAGAGTTGCTTGATCTTGAGCGGTTTATCCTCATTGAGCATGAGTTGTAGATCTCGATGCTCTAATATAGTAGGATCAAAGATCTCTTTTTGCTCCTCTTTGAGATAAAAATAGAGTAAAAAATACTCCTCTTTATTATAGGATGTAGGATACACTTCATTGAGATAGATCACAGAGACAACACCTGTGACCTTGTCATTATATGCGATCTTGCTACTTTGCACACTTGCCATTGCAGCTTCTTGTTCTTGTGAAAGTTCAAATTTTGTAAAAGCATTTTGCTGGGAGCATCCGCTCAAAAAAAGTAAAGAAGTTAAAAGTATTGTTGGAAATTTCATACCATCCCTTGTAGATTGAAGAAAGAATTATAACTTATTAAACAACTTTTTAATGAGTCTTTTGTATAATCCCCTCTATTTTAAAACAAAGACTAAAGATTGAGAAAAAGAGTAGCAGTCGCTTTTACGGGACCATCTAACAGCGGAAAAACGACAATCATCTTAAAAGTAGCAAGAAAACTGATCCATGAACATGGAAAAGAGATTGCTATTATCAAGCATGATCCAAAAGACAAAGCACGCTTTGATGTTGAGGGCAAAGATAGTTATAGATTTTCTGATACGGGAGCGGAGGTGATTGTGACCTCCCCTACTCGTACTACCTATTTCTCCCAAAGACATAAAGAGCTCGATGAGATGATACGGCTCTTTGATGATTTTGATATCTTGCTCGTTGAGGGGTTAAAAAACCTACCCCTTCCTAGAATATCAGTATTTCGTAATAATCTAGAGAGTGATTATTTTGAATATATGGATGCTTTAGCGATCGATGGAACTATCGATCTTGATGCATATACGATACCTGAGGGTATGGATATACTCGATCTCAATGATCCCGATGATGTGATAGCGTGGATTTTAAAAAATGCAAAGGAAGTGTAAAGATGGATGATATATTTAGCGCAATACAAAGAAGTGCAATACGGATAAAAGAGGCGATTGATACAAAAGACATAGGGTATTCACAACAAGAAAATAGTTCGGGTGAGACACAGCTTCAGCTTGATATTAAATGTGACATGATCATAGAAGAGGAGTTCTCACAAGTTCCCTCTATCAATACAATAGCAAGTGAAGAGAAAGAGCATTCAGTCGCACTTCGTGAGAGTGGAAAGTATTTTATCGCCTACGATCCACTCGATGGTTCCTCTTTGATAGATGTAAATTTAAGTGTTGGTTCTATCTTTGGAATTTATGAAAATAGTTTTAATTCTAAAAATATGGTTGCAGCGTGTTATGTAGTGTATGGTCCTCGCGTTGAGATGGTTTTTGCCCACAATAAAGTCAAAATGCACCTCCTTCAAGGGGGAGATTTTGAGTTTGTTAAAGAGATTCGTCTAGGTGAAAAAGGCAAACTTAACGCCCCAGGTGGCACACAACAAAACTGGGCACCATTTCATAAAGAGCTTGTAGATAGTTTCTTTAAAGAGGGATATCGCTTACGTTATTCTGGTGGAATGGTCCCAGATCTGCACCAAATTCTCTTAAAAGGTGGCGGGATCTTTAGCTACCCAGCAACAAGTGATGCACCTCAGGGAAAACTTCGCAAACTTTTTGAGGTATTCCCCTTTGCATTTATCTTTCAAAAAGCGGGCGGCGATGCTATAGATGGTTGTGGTGATCTCTTAGCGCTTGATTGTTGCGATGTGCATGAAAGAGCTGTTTGTTTTTTTGGGTCTAACTACGAAATAGCAAGAGTAAAAGAAGTCTATGCAAAACAAAGATAAATTTGAGCTCCATCTTGATGAGATGATCATCAAAGTGCAAGAGTGTCAAAAAGAGAAAAACTTAATATCCTGTAGCAAATGTGAGCACTATTTGGAGTGCACGCTTCGCACAGATTACGTCAATGCCGTGTACAATAGTATGTCCAAAGGCGAGACAGGCGGATTTGAATTTTAATGAGACGAAAAAAGGAAAAAATGTGAGTAAATATATAACAACACCTATCTATTATGTAAACGGCGAGGCACATATTGGGCATGCGTATACTACTTTTATTGCGGATGCTATGACGCGTTATGAAAAGCTCAAGGGTGAGGATACCTACTTCTTGACTGGTACAGATGAACATGGACAAAAGATCGAAGAGTCTGCACAAAAAAACAACAAACCAACCCAAGAGTTTGCAGATGAGATCAGTGCTACTTTTAAAGACCTTTGGGATGAGTTTGAGATCTCTTATGACAAGTTTATCAGAACAACGGATGAGGAGCATAAAAAAGGTGTGCAAAAAGCATTTGAAGTGATGTATGCCAAAGGTGATATCTATAAAGACTTTTACGAGGGGCATTATTGTGTGAGTTGTGAGACATTTTTTCCTGAGACACAACTCATAGATGGAGAGTTTTGCCCTGACTGTGGTAGAAGTACAAATATCGTAAAAGAGGAGAGCTATTTCTTCAAACTCTCAAAATACGAAGATGCCCTTTTGAAACATTATGAACAAAATCCTAATTTTATTCTTCCACGCTCTCGTGCGAATGAAGTAATAAACTTTGTCAAAGGGGGCTTGCGTGATCTCTCTGTGACACGTACCTCTTTTAGCTGGGGTGTAAAGATGCCTGCATCACTCAATGATGATAAGCATGTTATGTATGTGTGGCTCGATGCACTGCTCAACTATATCACAGCACTTGGATATGGTTCAGATGAGGCAAATATGAAATACTGGCCAGCATCAACGCAATTCGTAGGAAAAGATATCTTACGTTTTCATGCGATCTATTGGCCGGCCTTTTTGATGAGTCTTGATCTGCCTCTTCCTCGTACTATTGGTGCACACGGCTGGTGGACGCGTGATGGAGAGAAGATGAGCAAATCCAAAGGCAACGTGATCGCTCCAAAAGAGGTTGCGGATGTCTATGGCGTGGAAAATCTTCGCTATTTTATGCTTCGTGAAGTGCCATTTGGTCAAGATGGGGATTTTTCTCAAAGGGCTTTTATCGATAGAATCAACTCTGAACTCAGCAATGATCTAGGAAATCTTCTCAACCGTATCATCGGAATGAGCGGAAAGTACTCAGACTATGAGATCGACAGTGTGGATGTAGAGAAATATCATAAAAAAGAGCTCGATGCGATGCACGCGATTCTTGATTCTCTTGATGACTTTATTGAGGGGCTTCAAACACACCGCTACCTTGAAGAGTTGTGGAAACTCTTTGCGATCGGGAATAAAGCGATCGAAGAGTACGCACCATGGGTAAAAATGAAAGAAGACAAAAAAGATGAAGCACTCGCAACTGTTGCTTTAGTTGCAAATGTTTTAGCAAAAGCCTCTTTGATGCTCTCCCCTGTGATGCCAAAAACATCAGCGATTATCGCTGATGCTCTTAATTTTGAGATCTCTTCACAGAGCTACAAAGAGCTTATAGTAGATAAAAAGCTGTTAAAATTATTTAATATTAAAAAAGTTCCGCCACTTTTTCCTCGTATTGAGGAGCCTTTGATGGCAGAAGCTCCAGAAGCAGAGCCAAATAAAAAAGAGGTGCAAAAACAAGAAGCTGCAAAAAAAGAGGAAGATAGCCTCATAGAGATCGGGCAGTTCTTTGAAACCTCTTTGAAAGTTGGAACCATTATAGAAGCAGAGGAAGTGCCAAAAAGTAAGAAACTTCTCAAGCTTCAAGTAGATCTTGGTGAAGGGGATCTGCGTCAGGTTGTCGCTGGGATCAAAGAGTTTTACAGTGCTGAGTCTCTTGTGCAGACACAAGTATGTGTTGTAGCAAACCTCAAACCTGCCAAACTTATGGGAATGGTATCCGAAGGTATGCTTCTTGCTGCAAAAGATGAAGATGGACTTTGCCTTGTGCGTCCAGAAAAACCTAAAAAAGCGGGCACACCGATTGGATGAGACTAGAAAACATCATAGCACTTACACATGGTACCCTTGTTAACAAACCATTTGTAAATAATTTTGAAAATATTGTTTTTGAGATCAAGTCGATTAAAAGAGGTGATCTCTTCATCGCTTTTGATGAGACACTGATCCAAGAAGCAATTTTTAATGGTGCTTATGGTGTGTTATTTGATAAACCTACACAGATATCCGATACAGAGATCGCTTGGATCAAGGTCGATTCTGTTACAGATGCGCTCAAGCGATTACTTCGATTTCGTCTTATCGAAAAAGAAGTGCGTGTGTATGAGTGCAATGAGATTATTTTAAAGCTTGCTCTACAAGTGATCACAGAGCCAAATTTTATTGCTATTTCTGGAAATATTCAAGAGACCTATAAATCACTTTGGGATGTAAGTCAAAATACCCATATCCTTTTTTGCCCTACTCTTACTGATAAAGATATCTTTACAAATATTAAAACGCTCTCAAGTAATGTGATTGAACCCATTACGATTATGGAGCAAACACTTTTTGAGACATCTTTTATCTATGATAATGTTTTTTATGAGAGACAACTTATCTCTCCTTTTTTTATCCCTTATCTTGAAGAACTTTTACACCTTTATAAAACACTCAAGATCAACTTTCGGCTGAGAAAATTCACTCCTATAGAGCATTTTCAAGCGGTCTTTACCAATAAAAAGTTTGAGATCAAAGAGTTTGGCACAAGTGATAAGGTACTTATTTTTGAACCTAATGACTCACTCATTAAAAGTGAAATCAGTTTTTTAAAAAAACAAGCAAATTGGGCAAAGATCATCTATATTCTCCCTGAGTCCTCTTATGAGATCGAGGATACAGAGCATATTCTCTTTTATAAAAATAAAAAAGAAATTCTCTCTCTTTTAAGAGAAGCAACATTTCATTTTGCACTTATTGTTGGAGTGGATAAATCTATTTTATCTCGGCCTATTTATCACCACACTCAACTTACTTTAGAGTTTTAGGAGCCAAGATATGAATCGTAGAAAATTCTTAACAACCGCATCACTCACATCCGCATCTTTTGCTCTTGGAGGGTGCAATGAGAGTAATCGTCAAGCGATAGACTATTCAAAACATCCAGAAAAAAAAGAGCTTACATCCAAAGCTGTTCATATCAATAAGAACAAAAAAGTTGTGATGAAGCTCGCTACAAGTTGGCCCGCTCACTTTCCTATCATGGGTACAGGCGTAGAGAAATTTGCACAAAGAATCAATCAGATCAGTGGAGGTTCCCTGGAGATCAAGATCTATCCAAAAAATACTCTTGTTCCAGGTTTGGCTGTTTTTGACGCATGTTCAAGTGGTCAGATCGATGCTTTTCATTCAGGACCTTACTACTGGAAAGGAAAAAACAGTGCTTTTTCCCTTTATAGTGGGATTCCTTTTGGTTTTACCGCTGAGGAGATAAACTCTTGGATGCTTTTTGGTGGAGGATATGAATTATGGCGAGAGCATTATGCGCGGTATAATCTCTACCCTTTCATGGGCGGAAATACCAATATTCAAATGGGTGGCTGGTATAGAAAGCCCATCAAATCACTTGCAGACATGCAAGGACTGAAGATGCGTATTCCTGGGCTGGCAGGAGAGGTTTTCTCTAAAATGGGGGTTAATCCTATCTTGCTTCCAGCGGGGGAGATCTATACATCCCTAGAGCGTGGTGTGATTGATGCAACTGAGTGGGTAGGGCCTGCACTTGATTTAAAGATGGGCTTTTATAAAGTGGCACCTTATTATTATTCTGGTTGGCATGAACCAGGTTCTATTTTGGAGGTGACATTCAATAAGCACTCTTGGCAAAAATTAGCAAGCGAGCACCAAGCGATGATAGAGGTTGCATCGAGTGAGATGAACTCCAATATGACCTATGAGTTTCATGCACAAAATATTCTTGCGCTGAGTCAACTTAAAGAGCTCGGTGTTTCTATTTTAGAATATCCTCAAGAGATTATCGAAGCGGGCAAAAAATCACTCGTAGAAGTTCTCAATGAGCAAAGTGCTCAAAATGAAGATTTTCAAGATGTGTATCAATCTATTAAGTCTTATCTTGACCTTTCCAAAGAGTGGGATCGTGTCAGCCTCAAATATTTTTTAAACCACCGATAAAAGGCTCTTATTGATACGTACAACCCTCTCTTTTTTACTTTTTCCCACTTTATTGCTAGCAGCTTTGAGTGGAACACTTTTAGACAAACATACCCAAAAACCTCTTATTGGAGCAAAGATCAGTGATGCTAACCTAAGTGTATTTTCTGATCAAAATGGAAGTTTTGATATCAATTCAAGTGCCCCTACTCTTTTTGTCAAAGCGTATGGCTACAGACCTTTTCATATTGATATGCAAAAGCTTCACATCGATGACAATACTACAAATACTTTTGAGCTTGAACCGATAGAGGTTAAAGCACTTTATTTGACATTTTGGGCGGCTAATACTACTTCACCAAGATCAAAAAGACTACTCAAACTCATCAAAAACTCTGATTTTAATGCAGTGGTTGTGGATATTAAAAATGAATATGGCTCACTCTCTTTTTTGACATCTTTTGAGCAAGCAGATAGTTATGGAGCGCATGAAAATAGAACCAATAGGGATATTAAAGGTTTTATGCGACTGATGAAAGAGAACAATATCTATACCATAGCACGTATCGCGACCTTTAAAGATGAACTCCAAGCTGCTCGCAATCCTGAGTATGCTATTCGTAAAAAAGATGGAGAGATTTGGAGAAACCATGACAATATGGCATGGGTCGATCCTTTTGATCTCAGAGCACACCATTATGCGATCTCGGTTGCAGAAGAAGCTGCAAAGGTTGGCTTTGATGAGATCAATTTTGATTATATACGCTTTCCTGCACGTCAAGGTTTGGTCTACTCCAAAGAGAATACGCAGTATAATCGTGTCAAAGCAATAGAGAGTTTCTTGGATCTTGCGCAACAAAGATTACAAAAACATGGGGTCTTTATCTCAGTAGATACTTATGGCAATATTTGTTGGACACCTGATGGGGATAATAATATAGGACAAACCATCTCTTCCTTGGGAGCTCACGCAGACTATCTCGCACCGATGCTCTACCCCTCAGGTTTTGCGAGTGGATCTTTTTATTTTGAGCACCCCTCAGAGCATCCCTACGCTGTGATATACAGAAGTCTTAACAATATGTATAAAGATATAGAGCCAAAGCGTGTGCGCCCTTGGTTGCAGTATTTTAAAGACTATGCGCATAAAAAACGTGAGTATAAAAAATACGAGGTGCAGGAGCAGATCCGCGCAGCAGAGGATGCTAACACAAGTGGTTGGATGCTTTGGTCCCCCTCAAGCAGATACCATAAGGAGTATTTTCTCAAAGAAGAGTAGCGCTTTTGAGCTTTTGTCTGTAGTATTTTGCTTCGGGTAGATACGATGTTACAAGACTATGGAAAGCTTTCGAATGATTCATATGTACAAGGTGTGCAAGTTCATGCACAACTACATAGTCGATGAGCTCTCTTTCTACTTTCATGAGCATCGTATTGAGAGTGATGACCTTTTTTGAACTACAACTCCCCCATCTGCTCTTCATTTTTCTAAATTTGAGCTCTTGATACTCAAGATCCATTTTTTGCGCAAAATAAGAGATTCTGGATGTAAGATGCTCCATAGCAATTTGTTTATAAAATTTATCATAACAAGCGAGCACTTTTGTTTCATCATTGACCTCTATCTTTTCAAGCATTTTTTGCAGTGGAGCTACTAAAGGGTGATCGATACTATAGATCTGACCAAAGAGTTCTACTTCATCTTCTAGTTGAGCTTGAGCAAAATTCGCATTGAAGATCTTAGTGATTTGTGAGCGTATCCAGCTCTCTTTTTCTTCTAAAATGCTTTGGATGTAAGCTTGCCTAAGAGGTGGCGTTTTTAAAAATATCTCTACATCCAAACACTCTTTTGTGCGTAGTGGCTTTACGCTGATATAGCTGTTTTTGAGGCTTTTTTTTGTGAGATGAAAAACCTTGAGATCTTTGTAGAAAATCTCATTCATACTCTATGGGATCACTACTATTTGCAAGTTCAAAACCGCGAAGTCTGAGTCTACAACTATCACAAACCCCACAAGCTTTCTCTTCGTTTTTATAACAGCTCCACGTAAGAGCAAGTGGCACATCAAGCTCGAGTGCTTTTTGAACTATTTGTGATTTTTGCAGATGTACTAAAGGCATTTGGATCTCTATTCTCGTCTCCTCTTTGGTTCCAAGGTTGATACTCTCTTGCATACTTTGGATGTAGCTCTCACGACAATCTGGATAACCACTGCTGTCCTCTTCTACCACACCGATACAGATTACACTTGCACTCTCTTTTTCAGCAATGGCTGCAGCAATGCTCAAAAAGATCCCATTGCGAAAAGGAACATACGTAACAGGCACACCCTCTTCTAGCCCCCCTATAGGAACATCAATAGTTTTATCTGTTAGAGCAGAAGCTCCGATCTGTTGGAAAAAATCCAAATCAATCACATAAGGATTTTCTACATTTAAGGCTTTTGCAATCTTATAAAAACATTCAAGCTCTTTTTTTTGTGTTCGTTGCTCGTAGTTAAAATGAAGCGCGATAATCTCATAGCCTTGTTCTTTCATCATATAAGCGCCAAGGGTTGAGTCCATCCCCCCACTCATAATACAGAGGGCTCGTTTTTTCATATTTTTTTCCATAAAGCGATTTTAGCATATTTTTTTAATCTCTCTTACAAATGAATATGATTATAATGTGCTAATAATGCAAAAGGAGCAAATTATGGAACTATCATCTTCTGTGACAGATGCAAATGCCTCTGTAGATGCAATGAAAAAAGCCTTAGAGTCTCAGCAAAATGTCTCAAAACTTATTGAAACTGCTTCACAAACACAAAATCAAGAGCAAGAACAAGCACAGCAACGTGTCCAAGAGACAAAAATAGCTGAAAAAACAGGAATGGGAAATAACCTAGACCTTATGAGTTAAAATCTCCTACTGAGATACATATTTTCTTGTGTATCTCTGCAAAAAACCCCTTACATTGGATATAATTTCACCCATGATTGAATTAGACAACAGAACCTCTCTCCTTTTTGATACCGCTCTTTTAGATTCTATTGCTGCAAAATTAAGCGATAAAGAGATCGAGCTTATTATCACCACAAACGATGAGATACAAGAGATCAACAAACAAACGCGCGGGATAGATAAAAGTACGGATGTACTGAGCTTCCCTTATGAAGAGATGCCTATGAGTCCACTTGGAAGCATTATGATCTCTGCTGAGCATGTCGAGCAAAAAGCACAAGAGCTTGGACATACAAACACTGATGAGATAGCACTTCTTTTTATCCATGGAATGCTGCATCTCTTAGGCTTTGATCACGAAGTTGATTCGGGTGAAATGAGACAAGAGGAAGAGAGGCTTATCAAGGCTTTTGATTTGCCAGAGAGTTTAATTATTCGAACACAAGGATAGGAATAGTATGGATTTTGTCATTTTTATAGTATCGATGTCAGCACTTATTTATGGGGCTGATTTTATTATCAAAGAGTCTGAGCGCATAGCGCTTCATTTTAATATCTCCCATTTTGTGATCGGGGCAACACTTGTAGCATTTGGAACATCCTTGCCTGAGATGGCAGCTTCAATGATGGCTTCTTCAGCTGGCAAAAGTGATATGGCGATCGCAAATGTCGTAGGGAGTGTTATTTTTAACATCACGATGGTACTAGGTCTTGTCTTTTTTATCTCGAGTAGAATGTACCCAAAAAGAGATCTTTTCTCTATGGACGCCGCTTGGGTAATTGTACCGGTTGTTTTCTTTTTTATAATGATTCAAGATGGTGTTATTGGGCGTTTTGACGGAATTTTATTTTTACTTCTTATGATCTCTTATCTTGTCTTTTTGTTCACCGATTCCAAAGAGGACCTCGCAGGTGAGATTGATGAGGATCTTACAAAAGAAAAGTTCAATTGGCTCAAAACTCTTGCTCTCTTGGTAGTTGGTTTTGTGCTTACTATTGGTGGTGCAAACTTTGTTATTGAGAGTGGGACGAACATTGCAAGGATGTTTGGTGTAAGTGAGTGGCTTATTGGCTTACTTCTTATTGCACTTGGAACATCTCTTCCTGAACTTGTGGTCTCTCTTGTGGCTATCAAAAAGGGAAATGCTGAGATGAGTATCGGAAATATAATTGGTTCGAATGTTGCGAACTTCTCTATGGTTTTAGGAGCAGCTTCACTTCTCAATCCACTTGTCATAGACCTAGTAGCCACGCAATTTGATCTTATGATCATGGCAGCAGCATCTATTGCTCTTGTCTTTATCCTAGCAAACAAACTCTACAACAAAGCAGGAGGGATATTCCTTCTGATTATTCTTGCTCTTTTTTTACAAAATTCACTTGCGTAAAACGTCTCTACATCTCTTGGGATGTAGGATTATTTGATATACTCTAACTCTAAAAGCTTGTTGTAAATACTTGATACAATACTTCCTGCTGCAGCTCCCCCATGTCCCCCATGTTCTACCATAACCATTACGACATATTGTGGATTTTTATAGGGACCATAGCTTGTAAACCAAGCATGTGAACGTGTATAGTACTCCATCTCATGCTCAAGCTCACGCTCTTCAATATCTTGTAAAATACCTACAACCTGAGCTGTCCCTGTTTTTCCTGCGATAGTAACTTTTGAGTTGAGATAGCCCGTAGCTGTTCCACTTGGATAGTTACACACTTCATACATCGCTTTTTGGATTAAAGGTAATTTATTCTTCTCTTCTTCATTTAATACATCCGTAAGGCTACTCTGATAGATCTTCTCCCCTATTTTTTTAGCGAAATGGGGTGTTGGAAGCTTACCTGTAGCCATAAGTGCAGTAAATTGTGCAATCTGCATCGGAGTCGTTAAAAAATCACCCTGCCCGATCGACATATTGACAGTCTCTCCAACATTCCATGAGCGGTTGTACTTTTTTCGTTTCCAATCACGTGAAGGAACGATACCGATAAATTCATTAGGAAGATCGACTCCTGTTTTTTGTCCAAGACCATAGCGAATCAAGCCCTCGCTCATTTTTTTATTTCCTACAATAAGGCTTCCTTTGTAGAAAAAATCATCACAGCTCTCCCGTATAGCTTTTCTTACATCTGTGCTTCCATGCCCTCTTTGTTTCCAGCATCTAAAAATCCTTCCACCTAAAGGAAGAGATGCTTCACAGTTCACGCTCCAGTGCTCATCAAGCTCTGTTGTGATATATAAAAGTCCTAGCCCTGTTTTAATAACAGATCCTGGGGGATAAAGACCGTTGACAAGCTTATTGGTAAAAGGTTTATCAAGACTATTAGAGAGTTTGTCCCAGTCTTCATAGGAGATCCCAGAAACAAAAGTATTGAGATTATATTCTGGAAAGCTACTCGCTGAGAGGATCGCTCCATCGACATCCATTACGATCACAGCCCCCGCTTTATGTTCAAATAAAGAGGAGATATATTTTTGTAGCTCCATATCAATGCTCAGTGTGAGCTTGCTATCTTCAATAGATTTTTTGTACGAGAGCTCCTCTATCTCTTGATTGTTGGCATTGACCTTGATCTCACGCTCTCCTGCTTCTCCCTGTAAGTAGGTGTTGTAGTACTTCTCTACCCCTGTTTTACCTGTATAGCCGATAAGTTCGATAAGTGCGTCATCTTTGATATCCTTTTTATTTGCACGGGAAACATAGCCGATAGAGTGCGCAGCTATTTCGTGGTATGGATAGTATCTCTTAGGTGCAGAGATAATCTTGAGGTTTTTTCTGAGATTGAGAAGTGTATAAACCGGTAAGATCTCCTCATACGAGATAAAGCTCACAATATCGATAAAATCATGGTTGTAATAGGAGTCTTTTTTCTTGTAGTTTTTAATAAGTTTTTCTTTTTCAAGACTTGGAAGAACTTTTACAAGGTTGTTTATCTCTTCATCAAAAATATGTTGCTCTTTTTTAGAGAGAAGATGGGGACGAAGCTGTATCTTAAAACCGAGTTTATTGATGGCGATGGGATTGTTATTTCTATCAACGATCTCTCCCCTCACGGGTGCTATGAGTTCAGATTTGACCGTATTATTGTAGGAGAGCTGCTCATAGTACGTGTTTGACTCTACAGCAAGATAAAAAACACGTACAATAAGCATTAGCCAGAGGGAGATGAAGACAGCAAGTATAAACTTTACTTTCATAAAATACTCACTATAAAAAACTCAATAATGATATAGTAGATCAAAAAATAGCTCATATCTGGAATCGGTAAGAGAAAAATATTGGATAAAAGGGATAGAAAAAGAAAATACCCAATATAGACGGTGATAATAGTAGCGAGATTAATACACCATCTACAGTTGAAATTTTTTGAAAATTTTGGAATAACAAGTTTGTAGATCAGTACAAAATAGATGATACTACTAAAGAGTAAATAGTCTTTTTCCGCTTCGAAAATAATAAGACACAAAGAAACCAAAAGAACAGCAAAGGTGTCCTCTTTTTTGAGTGCTCTTGAAAAAAGAACATAAAGCACCGCAAAAAGAGGCGGCAAAAAGAGATGGATACTACTTAGACCAATATAGAGGATAAAAAAAGCAACATATAAAAATGTTGCTAAAGGTTTTTGATTAATGATACTTCGTTGCATACTGGAAAATGTTTACATTTAATACAATCGGCCCAAATTTTTTGTTCAGGCAAAGACTCTTTTGGGATCTCAACAAAGCCTAGTCTTTCGAAAAAAGCTTGTTTATAGGTTAAGACAAGGACTCTTTGAAGACCAAGAGATGTTGCTTCTTCAAGGGATTTTCGTACAAGTCCCTCCCCTATTTTCTGACCTCTAAGTCCATCTTTTACAATTAAAGAACGGATCTCTGCGAGATAAGATGTATGGATGTGCAAAGCGCAAAAACCAACGAGCTCACTCTCATGATATGCAAGAGTGTAAGAACGAATATTAGTTGCGATCTCGTCATTACTTCTTGCGAGAATGATCCCAGATTCTACTTCTGGAGTGATAAGATTTTGCATATCTTGGATATTGCTAAGCTTTGCTTTTACATACTCAATCTGCATCTTCGACCTTGTCTTCTAGGATATCATAGATCACTTGTAGCACTTTTGATAGACCTCTTTTTTTTGAACTTGAAACCATCAGTGCTTCTGGAAATTCACGTCTAAGAGCATTTTGCTCTTTTTGATTAAGCTTATCTATTTTAGTAAATATTTGTAATATATATTGCCCCTCTTTTGTGTTATCAAGCAAAAATTCACTTACGGATGTATCTATATCCAAGTGTGGATGCCTACAATCTACTAAATGGATAAAGAGTTTGATCTGTTCTCTTTGTGCAATATAATCTGTAAGATTTTTTTCCCAATCGTATTTGATCGATTTGGAGACTTTTGCATACCCAAAACCAGGGAGATCTACAAATTTCGCCTCTTTTTTAAAGGCACTCTCTCTATCTAAAAACACCACATCAAAATAGTTAATAAGTCTTGTTTTTCCTGGAGTGGAGGATACTTTTGCCAAACCTTTATGGTTTGTGAGTGCATTTAAAAGAGAGCTTTTTCCTACATTACTACGCGCCATAAAAACCACTTCATTTTGTTGCTCTGACTCTGGAGCAGCTGCAATATTTGGAGCGGATGTAACAAACTTTGCATCAACTATATCTACCATTACTCTGCTTCCTTTTCTTTTAGATTAAAAATCATAATCACAGGCTCTTTTTCAGCACCTTTTGCATACGCCGTACCTTCAATACTTTTGAGTACCACTTCATCCCCTGTAATTTCTTTATTGTCATCGAGCTGTTTAAGGTGTACATTTTTAAAGAAATGATACTCTTTTTTTTGCGGAAAATAGATCGCTTCTTGTGATTCTCCTTTGTATCGTGAACCCTCTTGTGTCACAACAAAGAAAGAGACATTTCCTTGTGCAATAAATTTTGTCGGTTCTCTCTTTTCGTTGATGTGGACTGTTACTTTTGTAGCGTTGAGTTCATCTTGAGCTTTTTGTATATTGACATCTCCCTCAAAGATCGAGATACCTGTTTTTTGGTCTGTGTTAAACTGGTTTGCTTTGATTTTTAGTTCATCTCCAAAGATGGAGGAGATGAGTAAAGTGAGCAGTAATAATTGTTTCATTTTTTATCCTCTTGAATCTGATAGATAGCGATTACATTTTTTGAATCTGCTTTTGCTTCTTTATTGTTGTATTTTAACCATGTGCCGCTTATCTGATCCTTCCCACGATAAGAGATATAATCTGTTTTTGCATACGCGACTGTTGTCTTTTTGTTATAACTTGCATTTTGTGTTTTGAAAGTGAAGCCATCCTCTCTTGTATAAACAACATCTCCCTTTAAATCAACAATCTCATTTTTATAAATACCTTCATTTGCTACCATATTCGCAAGGTACTTCTCTGAGTTATCCGTATAGTTTATTTTTTTGACTTCATATCTGTTACCATAACGTGTGCCCTCATTACCTTTCATAAACGTGTTGAGACCGAGGCTGTTGAGCTCATAAAGAGTAAAGTCTTGTATCTCAAAAAGAGCAACCTCCCCATAATCATCTTGTTTGATCTCCATTGGCTTAAAAAGAAAGAATATCATCAAAAGCCCCAAAGAGATAGCAATGAAAATAAAGTTTATATTCATATCCAAACAGCCATAAATTGATCTCTTTGTTTGTTTTTATCAATAAGGATATCGATCATCTCTCGAATGGCACCATCACCACCCTCTTTTGATAAAACCGTTGTCACCATCTTTTGGATCTCTTTAACCCCATTTGCTGGTGTAAAGCTATGTCCAACCAAACGAAGCATATGATAATCATTGAGATCATCTCCAATAGCTGCCACTTCGTTAAAACCAATGTGAAGTGATTCAACAAGCTCTTTGAGTCTTGCTTGCTTGTCTTTGACCCCTTGATAAAGGTGTTTGATCCCAAGCTCTTTAGCACGGTTTGCCACGATACAAGAATCTCTACCTGTAATGATAGCGATCTCATTGCCAAGTTTGAGCCATGAAGTGATTCCAAGTCCATCTTTGACATTAAATTGTTTTGATTCTAAACCATTATTATCGTAGATGATCTTGCCATCAGTCATACAACCATCTACATCCAATACAAGAAGCTTAATCATAAAACCTCTTTTGTACTTGGAATCCCAGTTCTTTTATTCTCTGCCATCGCTCTACGAAGTGCCACCGCAAGTGCTTTAAAAGATGCCTCTATAATATGGTGCCTGTTTCTTCCACGCAGTGCAATAATATGTGTAGAAATTCTTGCGTTTAAAACAAAAGCGCGAAAAAACTCCTCAACAAGCTCAGTGTCAAACTGACCCACTTTGCCACTAAGTTCTACTTCATAAACAAGATAGGGGCGATTACTAAGATCTAAGTCACAACTCACACACGCTTCATCCATGACAATATTTGCACTTCCAAAACGTTCCATATTTTGTACAGGATAGATCGCTTCTGCAAATAAAGCACCAAGAACGATCCCTACATCCTCAACACTGTGGTGATCATCAATATGTGTATCACCCACACATGAGATCTCTAGATCAATAAGTGAGTGCTTCGCAAAGCTCTCAAGCATATGGTCCAAAAATCCAACACCAGTATCAATGCTACTTTTGCCAGTCCCTGCTACATCCAAAGAGATTGTAATATCTGTTTCTTTTGTTTTTCTTGTTTTTGTGATCATATTAATCCTCCATAATTATAAATGAGCTCTCAAAGTGTCCTTGAGACTGATAATCCCTTGCTTCTTCTTCACTTTGAAAGCCTTTAAGCCATACTTTAAACATTCTACCGTGATCACCCTGAATATCTTTGATGATCGTTTTATAGCCATCTTTATTATTGTACTTTTCTTGTATCTTTATGGCACCTTCTATATTAGAAAAAGAACCAATTTGCAAGGCGTAAACACCAGCAGAAGATTTTTTCTGTGGATTTGCTTCAAGCTCTTTTCTTGTAGGAATTTTTTTGCTCCCTTTCGTTTGAAAACCTAAGATCTCTAATGTTACAGGGGCGGTTCCATTTTTAATCATATCGATCTTTGATGCAGCTGTTTTGGAGAGATCTATAATTCTTGTTGCGACAAAAGGACCTCTATCATTGATTCGTACAACAGTTGTGAGTCCATTGTTGAGATTGGTCACTTTTACAATCGTATTCATAGGTAATGTTTTATGTGCAGCTGTCATAGCATGCATATTATACGTTTCACCATTAGATGTAAGTTTGCCATGAAAATCGGGTCCATACCAACTTGCATTTCCTTTAAACCTGTCTCCTACGCTTACAACTGTCGGATAATAGCGAATTCCACGAATTACATAAGGGCGCATCGTCGGGTGTGAATAAGTTTTTTTATCCATTTGAGCACTATGGGCATGTTTATTTGCCGAATATGTTTGAGAACTACTCGGTGCATCATATTTCACATAGGCACGTTTTCCACGCGTACTGCACCCTTGAAAAACAAGCACGATTAAAAGTGCAGACAGAACAAAAGTTTTATTCATAGATCTTTAACCTATCACCTACACGTATGAGATTGTTTGTCAAAGAGTTCTTGATTTTGATCGCATCTACACTGACCTTATAGCTCTTAGAGATAGAAGCGAGCGTATCCCCTTGTTTTACAGAATAGTAAAAAGGTGCTTTTTTCTTTTCCTCTTGCATTTTTTTAGGAATAGGTATGATAAGTTTTTGTTTGAGACTCAAAGTGGACGATTTGAGTTTATTAAAATCCATTATCACCTTATAATCAACACCGTATTTCTTCCCTAAATAAGAGAGGTTGTCACCCTTTTGTACAAGGTGGACCTTATAAATGCTTTCTATTGACTCTTTGTGATATTTCTGCTTAAACTCTGAGAGCTTGATATACGGGATGTAGATGTTATACCCTTGAGGATATGGAGGTACAAAGTCGTACTTAAGATGGCGATTGAGGTTTTTAAGATCAGTGAGCGGTACACCTAAGAGTTTTGAGACCCGAGGAAGAAGTTCCCCACTTGAAAGGTGAACAGTAGATATAGAATAGGCACTTGCACGATTTAAAAGGTGTTCATACTCACTATTAAGCATATAATCTTCATCGTTTCCGACTAGAGCAAGAGCAACTATCTTTCGGATGTAGTAGCGACTCTCTCTTGGAATGTACTTCTTCTTCTCATCCAGTATAACATGAAGTTCATCACTTCCTGCTTCTTTGATAGCACGTGAAAGACGACCCTCTCCACAGTTGTAAGCGATAGCAGCAAGATACCACTTGCCAAACTTGTCATGCAAATAAGAAAGATACTTCGCGGCAGCTCTTGTTGATTTGATAGGGTCTCTTCGCTCATCGACATATTGGTCTATTTTGAGTCCATAAAGTTTTCCTGTTGCTGCCATGAACTGCCAAAGACCAGCAGCTTGTTTTTTAGAATAAGCTCTACTTGAGAAGTTTGATTCAGCCATTGCAAGATAGAGAAACTCTAGTGGTACGCCCTGCTCTACGAGAATATTTTTAATAGCAGGGATAAACAGGTATGCTTCATCCATCGCTTTAAAAAAGTGTTGATCTTTATACACAGCATTGTTTTTATTGCGCATATCATTCATGATAGGGTCATAAAGAAACGACTCGCTAATATCAAAAGATTCTAAGAGAGATATCTCTTTGTTGTGATTTGAATTATTAATAAG
>JAGGTH010000048.1 GCA_021163845.1 Helicobacteraceae bacterium
TGAGAATCCCATTTTAGAAGCAAAATTTTGTGAGGGTGAAATCTTTGTCATTGACATCAAAAATATTTTATATATTTTTGATAGCTCTTTCTCTCTGAGTAAAAAAACAAAGCTAAGTAAAAATGGTGGAGATCATCACTTTTATAGTAACGCTTTTAGTATCGCTAAAAGTGCTATTTCAGTTCCTATAGATCAAAAGCTTGTATTTGTCCAATGCACTGAGGAGGTTAAGGCTGTACATAAAACAGATCTTCATCTCAGTCGAATCATTTTTACAAGTCATTGTAGTAGTTCACGTTATCTTTTAAGTGCTTCTGAAGATGGGAGAGCATATCTTCACGATACAAAGCTAAAAACATCCCGCTATATTTTTGCAAATAAACCTGACTATTGTTCTTATGCTACGATTTCTCAAGTCAATAGATTCGCCTATGTAGGATATTATAATTGTGAGAATAGCCTCTTTAGCTTACAAAATGACAAAGTGATCGATTTTGAAACAAAATACCCAATAGAACTTGCATCATTTTTTGATGAAGAAAAAAAACTTTTTTTGGCTGATAGAGAAGGAAATAGCATTATCTATGATTGTATAGAACATTCTATCATTAATCAAAAAGTCCTTTTCACCCAGTGGGTAAGTTCTGTTATCCTTTCACCAAATAAAAAATTTCTTATTATTGCAACACGTACAGAAAAACTTTATCTTGTAGATCCTTATAAAAATGAACTTATTCAGACTCTCACCCTTCCTGATAGTGGAGTAACTTCTATGGATATTGAGAATGACATTTTACTTTTGAGTTGCACTAATGGCACCCTTTTAACAATAAATCTCGCTTATGAAAAAGAGCAGTTTATGATCTATCTTAATCTCAAGGAGTATGCGCAAGCCAAAAAGATACTTGATATGAATTGTTTTTTATCATTGGATGATTCGATGAAAAAATATCGAGCAGGTTTTGATGAAGTTCTTATAAAAGCAAAAGAGTTTATAACAAAGAAAATGCTTGATAAAGCCTTGGAAATAGTAGCACCTTTTATGGGTTATAAAGAGTATAGAGAAAAACTTGATCAGCTTTTTATGCAACAAGATCATATTGCTTCTTTTATAGAAGCGCTAGAAAAAAAAGATATAGGAAGTGCGTATGCTATTGCATATAAGTATCCATTAATAGAGAGCTTAAACCTTTATACTGCATTGGAAAAACAATGGGAGATATCTTTTTCTAAAGCGCGAAAAGTACTTGAGGAAGATCCCCTACGTGGAGAAAAAAAAGCGCAAGAAATATTAGCACTTTATGAAAAGATACCTCAAAAAAGTGATTTAGTGCGACGACTTTTGGCAAATAAAAGTATATTTACGAAGGCTGATGCTGCAATAAAAAAGCAAGATTTTACTTTGTATTTTAAACTTTGTAATGAGTTTACTTTTCTTAAAGAGACAAATTTATATAAGAAAGTAGAAGATCTCGGATACTCTATGCAGAGAAGAGCTTTAGAATACTATAAAGATGGAAAGTATAATAAAGCTAAAGAGATATTAGGGACACTTTTATATTTTCCTTCACATAAGAAATATGCACTCAAAGAGATTGAAAAAATAGAGCATATCATGAAGTTTATTACTTATGTGCAAGATGAACAAAAAGCTTCCGCTTATGCTTTGGTAGAGAAAAATAATTTTCTCAATTATGTTGATGCGTTTGAAACACTTAATCAACCTTTTGAAGAGAAGATGCAAAAAGCATTTATTTATGCAAAATCTGGGGATATAGCTTTGATTCGCCGAGAACTCTCTGAATATATAGAGATCAAAGAGCTTCATGCAAAAATAGATAGTTGCATGAAAATAGCATATTTACAACAGTTGCAAAATTGTGACTTTTCACTTATAGATAGAGAACTTGTCTTAAACAAGTATGTATCTCTCTTTAACTTTGATGACTTGATTGAAACTATTTTTGAGAAAAAAGGGTATAGAGAAGAGTTTCAAAACTTTTTAAAAACATCTAAAACAATAGATGTTCGGCGTTATGAGGATAGTCTTTTAACATAACCTTGAGAGATTAAAGTTTTCGAGGATAATCTACAAACTTAACAGGAGAACGAGTGAGCAAAAAAATGTTTGAAGCAAAGGATAAATATGCAAAATAGTAAAGAGATTCAAGAGAAGACAAAAACGCTCAGAGAGATTGGTTATGAGATCGATGTATTGATCGTAGAAGATGATGAGATACTTCTGAAGCAGATGTATAATCTACTTTCAAAGTTTTTTAGAAGAGTCGACCTTGCCGAGCATGGTCTTGAAGCGCTCAATAGACTTTCTGAGAGATCGTATGATCTTATCATCACAGATTTAACGATGCCACTTATTGATGGCTTTGCTCTTATAGAGAATATTCGTCAAAATGATATCGAGCAAAATATTCTTGTTCTCTCAGCACACTCTGAGAGTGAAAAACTTCTCAGGCTGATAGATATAGGGATCGATGGTTTTTTACTCAAACCTGTCAACATGGATATCATTTTGCTCAAACTATTTAAAATTTCTAAAGAGATCTATAACAAAAAGGCACGTGAAGAATATATGCGCTTGCTCGAAGTAAGTAATACCCAACTGCAACAAAGAGATAGTGAACTCAACATGGTGCTTCATGAAGTGACAACGCTTAAAAAACAACAGGTACAGATACAAGATGATGAGAAGATGAAAGAGGGTATTAGTGCTACTGATTTTGTAAATCTTTATTCTCATGAGATAGCCCATGTCAATGAAGAGCTTGAGATACTAGAAGATAAGTTCAATGCTTTTCTTTTGCAACAAGAGAAAAGCATAGACTACAAAAATCTTCAGACGATCATAGAACTACTCAAAGAGTATGTTTTGCACTTAGATAATTTCTTGGAATTCAAATATCTTGTAGAAGATCTCGAAAACTTGATAGAAAACCTTGAAACACTTCATATCAATATCAATATAGAGATATGGATGCCTTCCTTTGTTCTCTTGTTTGAAAATTTTGAACAGCTTAGAAGAGGAGTGTTTGAGTCTCAAAGTGTCCAAAACATTCATGCTTATGATAGAAACTTCGCCAAGATATTTCAATACATCCAAAGAGATAGAGATAACGCTTTAGAGCTTCTTGGAGGGCTGTTGGCTTAATGCAACGTTTTTGCAACACTAAAGGGTTACACTTTTTGTAATTCTCTGAAGGAAAAACGTATGAAATACTTTGACACACTCAGTATCAAACACAAAATGCGTGGTATGATCTTTAGTATCACCTTAGCGGTCACTCTTGCTTCTGTTTTTGTTTTTTATGCTTTTAGTGATATAGAAGCAGACTATAGCAAGTTGCAAAATGAGACTACTAACGCTTCTTTTTTGACGCTTAAGATAGAAAAAGAGCTCAACTTTGTGAGTCGTCTTAGCCGCGATATTATGCTCGCAAATAACTATGAAAAAAATATCAATTTGCTCAAGAAGAGTATTGAAAATATTGAGCAAAACTTTAGCGCTCTAGAGAAGATACCTGATGCACAGGCTGATAGCCTCATCCAAAAAGCAAAAGAAAGCACCTCGGTCTTTTTAAATGAAACGTATGCACTTATGCAAGGTCTCGATCCTGATACTATTGCACAAAATACCTTTGTGATCTACCAAGAGTATAAAGAAAAACTCACACCCTATGCACAAGCTTCAAGAGTAGAGTTTGAAAAAGTGATCGCTATTAAAAAAGAAAACTTTGCGACTGCGATTGATACGATGCACAATCAGATATTGTTCTTTAAATTCTTTGTCCTTTTTTGTGGGCTAGGTGTTGCTGTTTTGATACTTATCTTTGCTTCTTTGATTCAAAAATCGATCACTTCTGCACTTAAAAGATTTACTGCACTTATTGGACAAAGTGCTGATGGAGTCTTTAAAGAGACCAACATTGAGATCGTACCAAATACAGAACTCGGAGCAATGGGAAGTGCCCTAGACAAGCTCTTAAAACAGGTCGAGCAGTTCATAGATGAGATCAATCGCTCTATCAGTAGTGCATCCCAAGGAGATTTTTCTCGCCCAATCAATGCTCAGGGTCTTCATGGTGAGTTTGTCGATGCCATAGATCTTGTTCAAAAGAGTATCGAGGTGATGCGAGAACAAGAGAGTAAAAAACAAAGAGATCAGTTTAATTCCAAACTGAGTGTGATGTCTATAGAGGTGAATGAGAGCCTTGATATTATCAAAGATGATCTTGAACAAAATATCAATAATCTCAAAAATGTGACACAAACCACAAAAGATGCTGCGACCCTTTCTGATGACTCTCGTGCAAATATTGAAAACATCATAGAAGAACTCAACTCTTTGACGATGACGGTAGCAGAGAATAATGATGCGATTGCAAGTATGGCTGAGAGAACACAAGATATTAATCAGATCATCGAACTCATTACAGATATAGCTGAGCAAACAAATCTCTTGGCACTCAATGCGGCGATCGAAGCTGCCCGTGCAGGTGAACATGGAAGAGGTTTTGCAGTAGTTGCAGATGAGGTAAGAAAACTTGCCGAGAGAACACACAAAGCAACTAGTGAAATATCAATCTCAATTCATTCTCTCAAGCAAGATATGAGTAACATGGAAGAAAGTGCACAAAAGATGAATAGTGTAGTGAACCAATCAAGTGAAAAGATCACTAGCTTTGAATCTACACTTGTGCAACTCAATGAAACATCTGTAGAGATTGTTGATTCATCTTACCATATGGAAAATAGTCTCTTTATTGTTCTCGCAAAGATAGACCATATCCTCTATAAATCTGGAGCTTACAACAGTATGATGCGCTGTGAGCCTCATTTAGAAGTGATGAGCATTCATGAATGTAGTATTGGAAAATGGTATGATGCAGAAGGAAAACGTCGCTTCTCCAAATCAAAATCGCTTCCATTGATGCAAGCGCCACATCATAAGATTCATGAACTTGTAAACAAAAATCTTAGTTATATCCAAGAAAAACGAGATGATCTTTGTATTCAAAATGCACAGATCATCTTAAATAACTTTAAAGAGATGGAACAAGCCAGTGCAGAGCTTTTTCATTATATGGATCATCTTCTTAAGGAAAAATGGTAAATAAAAATGAATAAGAAGTTTTGCAACATAACTGCAACGAACAAAAGTATATAATACACTTCTCTTTATGAAGGAAAAACGATGCAAGTAACGAAATTTTATGAGAACTTTGATCTTTTTTATGCACACAAGCAAAGAGATACTGGACCGATCATACTTTTACTTGCAGAACAAAGTGCTGATGAAATAACGAAGTTTCAAACTTCTGGACTCGATGTATGGGGCGCAGTTTTTCCCGAGGTTATTTTTGAAAATCAGCATTATAAGAAGGGAATAGTTGTTCTTTCTTTGAATGGTTCTAGCAGTCAGGTTTCGATTATTGAAGATATGGCAGACCCTTGTTTTGATGACCTCTCTAACAGTGCTCACTCTTTTTTTGTCTTTGTTGATGGTCTCTCTAAACATATAGACTCTTTTCTAGAAGAGCTTTTTATCCATACGCATGATGGCGTAAAGATAATGGGTGGAGGTGCAGGTAAGCTTACTTTAACCCAAGACAAGATCATTTTTGATAAACAGCGATGCTATCAAGATGCTGCTTTAGTCTTCTCTTTGGATCGTAAAATGGGGATCGGGGTCAATCATGGTTGGCAAAAAATCCAAGGACCTTTTGTTGCTACATCCACAGATGGAAATTATCTTAAACAGATCGATTATCAAGATGCAGTGACATTTTACAAAAAAAAGGTACTGGAATGTGAAGGGATAGAGCTTACACAAGAGAATTTTTTTGATGTTGCAAAAAAATATCCTTTAGGAATTGAGACTTACGCAAATGAAACAGTCGTGCGTGATCCTATTAATTTTAATACGCAAGGTCTTTTATTGGTAGGACGAATTGAGGAAAATTCCGTTATCTCTCTTTTGAGTGGAGAAAAAGATTTTCTTATCGCAGCAGCACGTGAAGCTTCTCACTTGGCACAACAGAATCTACACAGTGATGTAGAAACTTTTTTTGTAGTTGATTGTATCTCTCGTGTTTTATTTCTAGAAGAAAATTTTCATGAAGAACTTTTTGCAATCAAAGATACAAAGGATACTGCAACTCTTTTTGGGGTACTTACTTTGGGTGAAATCGCAAATAGTTCAAATCGCTATATAGAGTTCTTTAATAAAACATGTGTAGTGGGAGTTCTATAAAAGATGGTACAGCAACTTACAATAGCGTATGAATGTATTAACTCGATCGGAAACTCTTTGGAACTTGAAGAGATGCTAGAGGATATTATCAGCACTTTTGTTCGTAGAACAGGCGCTATTGGTGGAAAATACATAGGACCTGATCCTTTGGATCCTCAACATCAAGTTCATATTGGACGTGATTTTGAAGTACCTTTGCAATTAACACAAGACATAGAAGCATTTGAGATACATTCCGTAGGTCACTCCCTCAAAATTTTGGATATTTTTATTCATGATGGAAATTTTCTTTTTGCTTTTAAAGAGCAAAATAATCTGGTGCTTTTGGGCAACATGTTTGTCAATTTTCGTACAAAAATAACCAATGCCATTGAGGCATGTTACAATGTTGAACAACTCAAAAAGCTTAATAAAAATCTCAAAGCGGAGATCTCCCAAGAAAAAGATAAAAATGCTTTTAATGAGAAACTGATGATCAGCCAATCACGTATGGCGATCATGGGAGAGATGATAGGCATGATCGCACATCAGTGGAGACAACCGATCACTGTGATCGGAATGATCACCAATAATATGATTTTGGATCTACACCTTGAGAGTTTTGAGGGAAAAAGAGCGATCAAAGAGCTTGAGACTGTAGATAAACAAGTCCATTATCTTTCACGTACCATAGATGATTTTAGAAACTTTTTTAAACCAAACAGGCTCGCTCAATATGTTAGTTTCTCGCAAATTCGTGATGAATTGATACTTATCTTGGGTAAAAGTTTTGAATCTTATAACATTCACCTCTCTTTTGAAGGTGCTATGGATGTGAAGATCAAAACCTTTAAGAACGAGCTTTTACAAGTTTTTTTAAATATCTTAGCCAACGCCAAAGATGCTTTTGGTGGCAAGAATATTCAAGGTGCTTATGTGAGTGTAAAGATGGAAGCTTTCGATCAGAACTTAAAATTTTTTATTGAAGATAATGCCGGAGGTATAGAAACTGCCATCATTAACAAAATATTTGAGCCTTATTTTAGTACAAAAGATGAAAAGAATGGCACAGGATTAGGGCTTTATATGTCGGCGATGATCGTAGAAAAACATTTAGGGGGAAACATCATGGTGTGTCCAAAAGATGATGGTACTCTCTTTCAGATCACTATCAAATCTGTTGAGGAGCAAAATGATGTCTACTAAGACAAATAGTTTGACAAGTTCGCTTTCACTTTTACAAAAAAAAGCAAAAAACATAAGTGTTCTTTATGTTGAAGATGACCCTTTGATACGAGAAGAGTATTTCCATTTTCTTCAAAAATTCTTTGAAGATATACAAACGTGTAAAGATGGAGTGGAAGGTCTAGAAGCATTATCTAAAAGAAAATATGACCTCATTATTACTGATATAGAGATGCCTTTTATCAATGGTATTGAGATGATAGAAAAGATCAAAGATGTTTTTCCTGATCAAAAGACAATTATGATCTCAGCACATAAAGATTCTGACATCTTGTATCGCTCTATTGCTTTGCAAGTAGATGGCTATCTTTTTAAGCCTTTAGATCGCCATTTAACAATAGAACTACTTCATAAAGTGACCTCCTTGATAGAAATTGAGAATGAAAATAGAGCATATAAAGACAATCTTGAGAAAATAGTTCATGAAAAAACAGAGGAACTTATCCACTCTTTTACGACGGATAAAACGACACAACTTTACTCACTTGCAAAATTTCAGCAAGATAGCTCCAAGCATACCAATCGATCGATGTCTATTCTTAAAGTGAGAAAATTTAAGAGTATCAATGACTTTTATGGGTATGAATCAGGAGATGCAGTTCTTAGGCAAACTGCAGCATTTCTACAAAAAGAGCTTCAAGGAAAATACACGCAGTTTTCTTTTACATTTTATCGTGTTGCAGGCTCTCACTTTGTGATCACAAGTACAGCTTCTATGCAAGAGCTTTATACAATGATCCAAGAACTTGTCCATCTCTTTGAAATCACGAAGATGAATATTAGTGAAGATGTTCTTTTACTCGAGCTTGATGCCGCAGTGCTCCATATGAGTACGCATCCATCGCTCTCAAATCTCGATCGTGCAATGCGAAAAGCAGAACAGAGTAATAGTGTGGAGATCTATACAAAAGATGAAGAAGAAGAGGTGAGCTACAAAAAAAGACTCGAGTGTAAAAACAACCTTATCCAAGCCAATCAAGATGGAAGATTTGTAAACTATTATCAAGGTATAGTAGATAATAAAAATGCTCAGATCCATAAGTATGAAGCACTTGTTCGTATGGTCCTAGAAGATGGAGAGGTAATATCCCCTGGCCTTTTTTTACCTATTGCAAAAGAAACAAAGATGTACTCGATGATCACAAAAAGTGTTATAGCAACTGCATTAGAGGATTTTAGAGATTCGGAGTGTTCTGTAAGTATCAATCTCTCTATCGAAGATATAAAGAATCAAGAGATTAGAAGTTACATCCGAACTCAAATGGAGGATTTTCCAGAGCCATCAAGAGTTGTATTTGAGATTTTAGAATCTGATGAGATAGACTCTTATAAAGTACTACAAGAGTTTATTCAAGAGATGCATAGCATGAGATGTAAGGTTGCTATTGATGATTTTGGAAGTGGGTATTCCAATTTTGAGCATTTAGCAAAATTGCACGCTGATTATATTAAAATCGATGGTTCTCTTATAAAAGATATCGACTCAAACAACTCCTCTCAAGCGATTGTGAAAATGCTGCGCAATTTTGCTTCGCAGATGCAGATAAAAACGATCGCTGAGTTTGTCTCTAAAGAGGAGATCAGCTCTTATGTGAACGCAATAGGGGTGGATGAATCTCAAGGATATTACTTTTGTGAGCCCGTAGTATTTGATAGTTCTATGAAGAAGATTCAAAGTTCTTTGAGATAGGCAGAGAGAATAAGTTATAATAGTCGCATGGAAAATCAAATCGAGCTTTTAAAGCAACGAGCAACAAACAAAAGTGTTCTCATTTTGGAAGATGATCCCCTTATCATACAAGGTTTGACACGCTTGTTGTCCCATTTTTTTACTCAGGTATGGAGTGCAAATACCATTGATGAAGCTTTGAGGGTTTTAGACGAACAACAAGCAGATTCTCGTATCTTGATAATCACAGATATCAAATTGGGTGCAGAGAGTGGTGTCGATTTTACTTGTCAGGTCAAAAAAAAGAATCCAAAGCAAAGAGTGATCGCTATTTCTGGAACAGAAGAGAGAGATATCTTTATTCAGTCGATTCGCTGTGGTATCGATCGATTCGTTCTCAAGCCTTTAGAAAATACAGAACTCTTTGATGCTCTTATCTCTGTACTCGAAAAGATGGATTATGATCTTGAGTTGCAAAAAAGTAAAAAGCTTTTAGAAGAGTCAAGAGAATATGCCCTTAAGCTTTTAGAAGAACAGGATCAATTTTTGAAAAATGCGATCCATGAGATACATACTCCACTCGCTATTATTATCACCAATATAGACCTTTTGCGGATGCAAAATATCCAAAATGAATCGATCGATGCTATAGAGGCTGGTAGCAGAATTATCCAAACAAGTTATGAAGATATGACCTACCTCATGAAAAAAGACCGTGTTGAGGATGTTAAAAGTGAGATAGATCTCGTGAATTTTATTAGTGAAAGAAAAAATTATTTTCATTGTATTGCAGAGATGAATGAGTTGAAGATCTCTATGTTTGTGGGACAAGCTCGTCTTCCCCATCTTCTTTTTTCAGAATTAAAACTTGCACGACTCGTTGACAATACACTCTCAAATGCCATCAAATACTCCCATCGTCCAAGTGAGGTCATTATTACCGTAGGTCTAACGCAAGAACGTGTTTTTTTTGAAGTTCGAAACTATGGACCTGTTATTGAGGATACACAAAAAATATTTGAGCGATTTCATAGAGAGAGCGATCATAAAGGAGGCTATGGCTTGGGCCTCAATATCGTTGCACAAATTTGTGAAGAGGAGAATATAGACAAAAATGTCAGCTCAAGCGCGCAAAGAGGGACATCCTTTCGATATATATTCCATAATGCCACACAACTGCAACACAATTCATCTACAATAGCGATATCTAAATAGGAGAAGAGATGAAGATTTTATTACTTGAAGATGAGTTTATGCTTTCACGTTCTATTCGTACATACCTCCTAAATAAAGGCTATTTTGTAGATCATTTTGATAATGGTTTGGATGTAGTAAAAACCTTAGAAAAGCAGCAATACGATTTTTATATTTTGGATATTAATACACCTCTTATGAGCGGACTTGAATGTCTCAAGGAGATAGCACAAAAATTTCCTCAAATTCCAAAGATCATCATAAGTGCATATCATGATATAGAGTCAATCTCTGATGCTTTTAGTTTGGGATGTAGTGATTATCTCAAAAAACCTTTTAACCTCAAAGAGCTTGAGCTTAGAATAAATAGGCTTACATCCCAAGCTCTTTCCCAACAAGAAAAACAAAAAGAGGTGGTGATCCAACTTTCTGATAACTACACTTTTGACACAGAGAATAATCTTTTGTATTATAAAGGGGAGTTACAGAAGTTTACCAAACGTGAATACGCATTACTCGTTTTATTTGTGAGCAATATAGGACAGATCATCTCCGATGAGAGTATTCGTTCTTTTATTTGGGATGGTGAAGATGCAGAGGATTCGACCATAAGATCTTTGGTCAATCGTGTACGCCATAAGCTTCACGAAGAGCTTATAGAAAATGTGAGAGGTTTTGGGTATCTGATGAAAAAGGCGGAAAATGTCTAATATCATACAAAAACTTAAACAAGGAAGTGAGACAAGATCAGTACTAATAGTTGATGATGATTATGATCTTGCGCACTCCCTTCGTCGCGTATTTGGGATGTTTTTTGGCACTTGTATTGTTGCACATGATGGACAAGAAGCGATCGATATCTATAAACAACATTTAGAAAATTCTCAAGCTTTTAGTTTAGTGGTAACAGACCTTGAACTCCCAAAAAAAGGTGGTCTCACCTTCATAAAAGAGGTGAGACAACTCTCAAAGACGCAAGATATTTTGATCATCTCCGCACACGATGAATCAGACTTTATGTCTGAGGCGATCGCTTTGGATGTAAAGGGGTACATTCTCAAACCCGTGGCTATGCCAAAGCTTTTTGAACATCTTGAAAAGATCCTTTTTCAGAGCTCTTCTCTTCCCCAAGAAGAGAGCCTTACTGATCAGGTGACACATTGGGGAACATCTGAAAAACTCGAGCAGTTTTTGAGTGAGAATCCACCAGAAGATACGATACTACTTCGTATAAAAGTCAACTATCTCTCCAATATTTATAACCTCATTGGTGAAGAGTATGCGGATGAATATCTCAAAGAGCTAGCCCTTGTTTTAGAAAATCTACAATTAGATAAAAATACACTCTTTTATCGAATCGGCTTGGATGAATTGGCAATCATCTTGCAAAATCAAAGTTTGCAATACGCCAAAACATTGGCAAGAGATATGGTTTCTATCGCTCGCTATTTTCATATATCAGAAAATGGAATTATCATCAACTCTACTCTGAGTGTTGGGATAGTGCAGGGAAACCAACATCTCTTGCAGTACTCCAAACTTGCACTTGAAAAGTCCAACGAATCAGGGAGTGGTTTTGTGGTCTCTTATACCCAAGAGGATTACCATAAGAACCTAAATATCACCAATGGTAGAGAGGTGATGAAGATGATCTATAAAGCGATCGAAACAGATTCTATCATCCCTTATGTTCAACCTATCATTGATAAAAGGAGCGGTAAAGTAGAGATATATAACAGCTATGTCCGTATTATGCAAGATGAAAAAATCTACTCTCCAGAGACTTTTCTCACCATTGCGCAAAATGCACACCAAATGTCTATGATAACGCGTTCTATGGTAAAAAATACATTTGCTCTTACTCAAAATCTAGAACACAAAGATGCTATTGTGACCATCCATCTCTCCAATGAAGATTTTTATGATGAATCACTCTTGCCATATATCCTTTTTTGGAGTGGAAAATATAATATTGATCCTTCTAAAGTAGCATTTGAGATCTCGCATATAGATCTCTCCAAAGAAACGCAAAAAGGTTTTTTGCTTCTAGAAGAACTCAAAAAAGAGGGCTACAAATTTATTTTAAATAACTTTGGGCTTTCAAATTATAAACTTGCGTCTCTCATTGAATTTCATCCAGACTATATAAAAATTCATCCAGAACTATTGAAACATTCAAGCTCTTATAAATATAAAATACAAACACTCAGTACAATCATTGATATGATCCACCTTATTGGCTCTCGAGTGATAGCGACGCATATCGCGACAAAAGAGGAGCGTGAATTAATCGATCAATTAGCGGTAGATTACATCCAAGGGTATCAAGTATGTGCCCCTTATGAGGTCAAAAAAAATGATAAAAGATAGATCAAAAACAATAGAAGCACTCAAGGTGATAGGGCATCAGTGGAGACAGCCTCTGAACCTTATCAGCATGGAGGCTATCAACCTCAATGTCCAAGCAAATTTAGAAGAAAATGTAGATTCTAAGAGTGTTTTGGAGAGTACCAAGCGTATAGAAGAACAGGTACAAAGAATGTCTTTGGTCTTAAAGAGTATTTTAAATCTTGGAAGTGAACAAAGATACAAAGATCTTTTTTCAATCAATGACCTCTTTTCTTCAATAGAAGCTGCCTTTTTAGACGAGAGCAAGAAAAAAGAGGTGATCTTGACTATCGATTATCTTAAAGAGGATAAGCAGATATTTGGTTTTATGACAGATCTACAAGAGGTCTTGCTCAATCTTATAAACAATGCAAAAGACGCTTACAAAGATAAACTCAATGGGAAAGAAAAAAGTATATTTCTGAGTGCATCGTGTACAGATAGTTATTATATTTTTGTTGTTCAAGATGCGGCAGGTGGTATTCCTCAGCCTATTGCCGATAAAGTGTTTGAACAAAACTTTTCTACGAAAATAACGGGGGAAGGGTTTGGCATAGGTCTTTATATCGCAAAACTCATCATTGAGAATGAATTTGATGGTGTCATCGAGTTTATCTCAACACAAGAGGGCACAGAGTTTCGAATAAAAATTCCAAGGAATGATCTGAGTAGCCTTAAACTCATTAAGTAGTTCTTTATTCTCTCAATTGCAACACTTTTGCCACACAAGAAAAGTACAATGTCATAAATCTTGTAGAAGGTCATGTGATGTTTCGAGTAAAAAAAAATCTGCTGTATATTAATGACAATCTTGTATTTACCAAAGAGATAAATTCATTTTTGAGCAAATATTTTAAAAAAGTTTATTTTACAACAGATATGCCACGTATCGAAGAGATTAGCTCTCAAAAAGATCTTAAAATAATCGTTGTAGATACACGCTTTGTTAGTTATGAACTCTCATCACTTTTGGAAAAGGTACAAATGAACAATGAAAAGCTCATGCTTCTTTTTCAACATGAAAAAAAGAGCCTTCACGAGTTGTTTCAGTTTATGAAATAATACTAAATTCTTCATATCTTCCACCTTCTTTTCGTAACACAGGCTTGAGCCTGTAAGAGAGCACCCCTACATCCGAAGCTAAACGATGAATTGGCAAAAATTCCCTACAAAAAACAGAGCATTTGACATATACTAAAACAAAATTGAAAAAAGGTTTGATGATGGATCTCTATATTTATGCAAAAAGTTCCCACAGAGATGGCTTAGAAAATGTGCGTCGTTGTAGTGCTTTGGCTCGGATGCTTCAAGCGTTTGAACCTACACTATGCACAAGTGACTACCGTGCGGCAAGTATTGCTAAAGATACACTTGGGGTTAAGCGCACCATGGGGATCGATGCTGTAGGAAATCTTCCATATACGATGGAACGTTTAGATATGTTCATCTATGATAATGATGAAGTAACACAGCAGATGCATGAGCAGATGAATGCTTTTTGTACAAGACTCTATAAAGTGGGTGCAGATATCCCCTTTGATGTTGTCCATGAAGAGTTTTTTGAGTCTACTGAGATTGTTCGAGACAAGGGTCTGTTTTTTGGAGATGATGATTACAAGGGATGGTTTTTAAACTTTTGTGAGGGTTCTGCATCTTATGATGTAAGCCTTTTAAATGGAAATTATTTCTTCTTTGATAGTGCTGCAAAACTGGCACAATCATTTGAGCAGATCGAAGAGGAAGAAGAATATATCGCTTTTATCAAGTCGACTAAATATCTTCTTACCGCTTCGGTGCAAGCTGCGCTAGAATCATTAGCAGCTGGAAATTCTCCTGTATATTTTGCGCGTGGGGATAAAGAGCTTGAATCTGAATTTCTGATACAAAAGTATGATATTCCAGTGCTAGAGGGTGCTGATCTTGATGCCATTATGAGCGCTTTTGATACAGTTTGTGCAAATTATCCTCAAACAAAAAAGATAGAAAAGTTTGATATCTCAGCAATAAAAAATGAGATAGATTTGACTTTTAAAGAATATGCGCATATCAAGCCTGCGATCGATTATGGATACTACTATGCGGACAAATGAGACGATAGAACTTTTCAAAAAACACGATCTTTTGCGTGTGATAGATGAGGAGCTTGATATCTATTTGGAGATCCCTCATGTTGCGTATATCGAGGTAAAAAAAGAGGATTCTAAAGCACTCTTATTTACCAATGTGGTAGATAAAAAAAATGATAAAAAGTTTGACACCCCCGTGCTTATGAATGTTTTTTGCTCCTATAGGGCGGTGGAGCTTCTTATCGGTGATGCGGATAAAATTGCTAGGCGTATTACTGAGTTTTTACATATGAAGCCACCGAGTGGATGGATCGATAGGCTCTCGATGTTTAGCACACTCTTTTCTCTTAAATCTGTTTTTCCTAAAAAATCCTCCCAAAGAGGTGTCTCTCAAGAGGTTATCAAAAAAGGGGCGGATGCAAAGCTAAGTGATTTGCCGATTCTCACCACATGGGAGGGAGATGGCGGACCTTATATCACTATGGGGCAGGTGTATACTCAAAGTCTTGATGGGAGTATGCACAACCTTGGGATGTATAGACTGCAAGTGTATGACGATCACACCCTTGGGATGCACTGGCAGATTCATAAAGACTCTAATCACTTCTTTCATGAGTATAAAAAAGCGGGCAAAAAGATGCCTGTCTCTATCGCTATTGGTGGAGATCCTATCTATATTTGGTGTGGGCAAGCACCTCTGCCTTTAGGGGTTTTTGAGCTTTTGCTTTATGGTTTTGTCAAAGGAAAGAACGCGCAACTTGTCAAATCGATCACCAATGATATCTACATCCCACGCGATGTCGATTATGTGATCGAGGGATTTGTGGATGTAGAAAATCTTCGCATTGAGGGTCCTTTTGGGGATCATACCGGATATTACACACTTGAAGATGAATACCCATTTATGAAAGTGGAGGCAATTACACATAAAAAAGAGCCTATATTTGCCGCCACGGTGGTAGGAAAACCGCCTTTAGAAGATAAGTATATGGGCTACGCTACAGAGCGTATCTTTTTGCCCCTTCTACAAACCACTGCACCAGATCTTATAGACTATTATATGCCTGAAAATGGGGTGTATCATAACCTTATTATTGCAAAGATCAAGACACTTTACCCAGGGCACGCACAGCAGATCATGCATGCATTTTGGGGAGTGGGGCAAATGAGCTTTGTCAAACACGCATTTTTTGTGGGAGAAGATGCACCCTCACTTCGCGATCATGATGCCCTTACGCGTTACATCCTCAACCGCTTAGATCTTGAAGACTTGATGCTGAGTCGTGGGATAGTCGATGCACTCGATCATAGTTCCAATAAGTTTGGAGTAGGGGGCAAGCTAGGTGTGGATTGTACAGGTGATGAGATCCAAGCGTGGAGTGATGAGAGTCTCGAAGATGATCTATTGTTACGGATTTTGAGAGGTGTGAGTAAAGAGATCAAAGATCTTAAACAATTTTATACAGATACTAAATCTCCTATGTGTGTGATCAGTGTTGACAAAAAGAGATCACAAAAAGAACTTTTTGAAAAGATAAAGCATCTCCATAAATATTTTAGAGTTTTAATTATTGTGGATTATGAAAAAAATTACCTTGAAAACCCATATATGCTCTTGTGGCGTGTTGTGAACAATATTGATGCAAACCGCGATATCTATTTTGGAAGTGATTGTTTATGTATCGATGGAACGAATAAAAATGAACTCGATGGCTTTGTGCGTCGATGGCCTGGGGATGTAGAGTGTTCGCTGAGTGTTTTAGAGTCTCTTCAAAAACGAGGAATCATTGATATTGATATGGGATTTACGAGAAAGTTCTTACTTTAAAAAAATGAACTAACAAAAATCTACTATCTATTTGAGCGAGTATTTTGCTAAAATTCGCAAAAAAGGAATGAAAATGGGAAAATTTGACGCATTATTTGAAGATGAAGATGATATCTTTGCAGGATCTCCAGTTTCTAAGTACTGGGATATTGTAGGACAAGCACACGAAGACTTGAGAAAGGATGAGTTTGATAGAATCGTTGAGCGTATCGCGGCGATGGAGCAACTGCTCAGTCAAACACATGAGTATGAGGATCTTGACAAGATGATCAAGAGCTACTGCTTGACAAACCATATGGAGATGGAAAATCTCAAAAAGAGTGTCTATATGGAACTCGCTGGAAAAATGGTCTATAGACTAGGCGAATAGTATGATGGTGGGTGCTCTCCCACCTTCAAAGATCTTTAGAAAAAATCACACTACCAATCAACACAAATCCCCTACGAATCACTTTCAAACTCCGTTACAATAACCTCAGACTTAATCACTATGAGGAAAGAATATGAAGTTGAAAATAGCGCTAGAATGGTTTTTAAATCCCGATCATTTACCCCTAATCGCAGGTGTTGTGAGTGGAAAATACAAGGCGGCAGGCTTGGATGTAGAGATCATTCAGCCAAAAGAGCATTACGATGGGTTTGAGGGTCTCAAAAAGGGTCTTATAGATATCCATGTTAATGAGCCCCTGCACCTTTTTGAACACTACTATGAGGGGATGAAATCTTTGGGATGTTTCTTTGAAACGCGTGGAGGGGTGATGATCCGTGCTGATAGAGTTCAAAAGCTCAAAGAGGGTGGAGCTCTTAAGATCACCACTCCCGCTTCTAATCCTGTGACAAATACTATAGGCTTTGAGATACTCAAACGTTATGCGGATAAAAATGGCTTTGTGCTTGCAAAAGAAAATGTAGAGTTTGTCGAGACAGATTTTTATCATATTGCCAATATGAAAAAAGATGAGAGCTTTGATGGTGCTTGGCTTTGTTTTTATAACTTTGAGGGTGTAGAAGCAGAGATGGATGGATTTGAGAATCTATTCATTGATCAGTTTGAATCTCCATATCCGAACTTTTCAGCGCTTGAGATGATCTCTACACAGGATGTATTGGAACAAAAAGGGGAGGCGATCTGTAAGTTTTTAGAGATCACGAGTGATATGAGCAAGTATCTCAAAACACATCCGATAGAAGCAAAAAGTATCTATTACGATTATAGCGCTGAGGAGTCTTCGTCTCTGATAGATAAGATCATCGAAGATACTTTGAGTCGTTTTCTCCCTGAGATACAAGCTGATGGAGAAAAATGGTACGATCTGTATAAGTTTTTAGAAGAGTTAGATCTTGTACATTTAAGTGATGCACAATATGATGCTCTTTGGAGTGCATCCAAGCACGATAAATAAGAAAAAGGAGAAAAAGTAGCTGTCAAACTTCGTCATCTTCATATCAAATAACAGGTCTAAGCTGATATAGGTACAGTTTTATACGATAGAGATGCTTGTGAATAGCTATTTTAGGTGTATTTCTCGTTGGACTTGCCCGTATTCTCTATAAATAAAAGAAGCTTATGTAATTTTATTTTATGCGATTATATTATATAATCAGAGGAAATAAGGATACAGATGGTAAGCAATCTCAGCACTAAAAATAAAACAATGCTCTTTGTAGCAATTGTACTTATACTTTTTTCTATAACACTTTATGGCGTGATCTATTACAATCAAAAAGAGGAATTGAAGCTTCAAGAGAGACAATACTACAAGAGCATGACTGCTTCTTATATCAAGGTCTTGGAACGACACAAAGAGTTCTATGAGAACAGGATCAAGGCGAATATTCGCTCTACTGGTGTCAAAGAAGCACTTTTTAATCTTGAGAGAGAAAAGCTTTATGAGCTCTCTCTAGGGCGATGGAATACGCTCTCGCGTGAAAATAAATACCTACGAGTAATGCACTTTCATCTACCAAATGGTGAATCGTTTTTGCGTATGCACGAACCTGAAAAGTATGGAGACAAAATAGCACAAAAGCGACCAATGGTCGCAAAACTTCATAAAATCCAAGAGCCTTTGAGTGGATTTGAAGCGGGTGTCTACAACCTCGCTTATAGAGTCTTTTTGCCTATTTTTTATAACGATCAATATATTGGTGCCTTAGAGTTTGGATCAAGACCTGATCAGATTTTGAGTGAGATGAAGTATTTTAATGGACTCAGTGGTGCGCTATTTGTTCGTAATGATAAGCTTGGACTCTACAAAGAAAACTCTTCTATCGAAGTGGGTGGCTACACGCTTCAATATGACACGATGGAGGATACCTCGATCCTCAAAGCTATCCCAAAAGATTACAAATTTGCTCAGTCTCAAAAGTTAAAAGTCAATAATAAAGTCTATGAGCTTTACTCTTTTGATCTTCTTGATTTTGAAAATAAATGTGCTGCTAAAGTGATCTTTTTTAGCGATATTACGCAACAAGAAAATAAATTTGTCGATACCGCCCTCAAGCTCTTTGGAGTGCTTGGTACGCTTTTGGCGGTGCTGCTGTTCGTGATTAACTACGGTTTTAAAAAAATCATTACGATATTAGATGAAACAAATGACAAGCTCATTATCAACAAAAATTTTATGGAATCGATCCTTGATAATACAGCACACTCTATTATTGTGACGGATACCAATGGTATTGTGACGAAGTTTAATAAAAAAGCGCAGGATATGCTAGGGTATACTTTGCAAGAGGTGGTGGGAGATAAAAATGTTATCTCTTTTCACAAAAGAAAGAGTTTTGCATCTTTCTTTGAAGAAGCAAATAGTAATTTTGAGATGAACAAAGAGTGTGTCTATATTACAAAAGATCTCCAAGAGATTCCTGTAAAAGTTTACCTCACAGCCTTGCGTGATGCGGATGGAGAGATCAGCGGATATATCTTTATCGGGGAAGATATTACAGAGATGAAAAGATCTCAAAAACAGATCCACGACTATATGCAACTCATCGATGAGAATATCATCACAGCTAATACTGATCTGCATGTAAATTTCATCTCTGTGTCTCAAGCACTCTGTGCTATCTCTGGTTATAAGAAAAAAGAGCTTGTAGGGATCAACTATGCCTTGCTACGCAACAAAGATACAGGTGATGATACCTATCAAAAAATGTTGCATGCGATGGAAAAAAATGAGACCTATCGTGTGGAGATGAAGCATCTCAAAAAAGACGGTGGATATTTTTGGCTCGACACAGTGATCTATCCTCTTTTTGATGAGAGGGATATCAAAACAGGCTATACGTTTATCATGCAAGATATTACCAATAAAAAGTTGGTCGAAGAGATATCTATCACGGATGGACTCACGGGGATCTATAACAGGCGCCATTTTAACAACACCTTCTCCAAGATGATTGACAGCGCAAAAAGAAAGAATGACTTTTTATCTTTTATGATTCTAGATATTGACTATTTTAAACAATACAATGACACTTATGGGCATCAAAAGGGGGATGATGCACTTATCAAAGTGGCACAAGTGATTCGAGATTCACTCAAACGAGCGGACGATTATTGTTTTAGACTTGGGGGCGAAGAGTTTGGAGTGATCTTTAAAGTAGGCAATCATGAAGAGGCATTAGCGATCGCAAAAAGGATCAAAGAAAATATTGAAAACCTTAAAATTATCCATAAAAATAATACAACAAGCAAGTACCTTACAGCATCTATTGGGCTTGTGAGTAAATATGCCCAAGATATGCACGGAGATGACGTGGTATTCAAAGAGGCAGATGATCTTCTCTACGATGCGAAAAAAGCGGGAAGAAATACTATAGAGAGCAACGAATAAAACTCTTGTAACGGATGAACCTTCAAAAAAACTCTACGAAAAAATAGCCAAAAGTGTACAATGATTCAATGAATATAAAAGGTTGAATCATGTCATGTACAAAATGCAACGAAGTTTTTGAACTTTATTCTCGAAGTGCTAAAATATACTGGATGAGCGAGTTTGAAGAGCTCAATGCAAAAAGTAAGATCTTTCTTCAAAAGCTTGGTATTGAGTGGATACAAGAGAGTGGAATCCACTCTATTGAGGTGGATGATGCGTATCTCTTTTTTTTAGAAAATATTGATGCGATCGTAGAGTATTTTAATGAGTTAGAAGCACAAAGTATTAAAGTGCATATTAGGTATGAGAATGAAGCGTTCACTTTTCAATCGATCTTGGGTGCAAAAACTCTCCAACGTTATATCAATTTGATCCAAGACAAAGCGTTCTTTGATATCATTAATAACGCTTCTCTTACATCCTACTTTCAGCCCATTATCGACGCAAGCGACAACTCTATCTTTGGCTATGAGGCTTTGATCCGAGGTGTAAAAGAAAACGGTGAGCTCATGTTTCCAGACGAACTTTTTGCAAAATCTACACGCAATGATCTCAACTTCAAACTTGATCGGATGTGCCGTGAATCTGCACTCAAAACAGCAGCGGTCAAGCGCATCACCCAAAAAGTGTTTATCAACTTTTTGCCAACGGCTATTTATGATCCACAGTTTTGTCTCAACTCTACCGTACGATGGGCAAATCAACTTGAGTTTGACCCAAAGAATATTATTTTTGAAGTGGTAGAAACTGAGTCAGTCAAAGATAAAAATCACCTCAAATCTATTTTGAGTTACTACAGAGAGCAGGGATATGAGATAGCCCTTGATGATGTGGGGGAGGGGTATTCTGGGCTAAATATGCTTATCAACCTCAAGCCTGATATTATTAAAGTAGATCGTGAGATCATCCAAAATATCGATAAAGATGAGTTTAAACAATCCACCTACAGAGCACTCTCTACACTTGCAAGAGAAAATGGGATCAAAATACTAGCAGAGGGAGTTGAAACAAGTTTTGAACTTGAGATGATAAAAAGTATAGGGGTAGATTATCTTCAAGGGTATTACTTTGGTCGTCCACAGGCAGAGCCTGTGAGAAAGATATTTTTATAA
>JAGGTH010000004.1 GCA_021163845.1 Helicobacteraceae bacterium
TGAATCGATTGCTCTTTGTCTTGAATCACTTTATTTTGTGTCTGTATTTGAGCATGAAGTTCTCCAAGAGCTTTTTGCGTCTCTAGAAGTGTGTTTTTTGTTTCTACCCCTTCTCTGAGAAGTTCAACAATACTTTCATTGTAAAAAAGTTTTTGATAACTAAAAAGCTGTTGATACAGTCTGTCAAATTCACGTGTAAGATCTTTTGTATTAAAATCTTCTTCTAACGTTAGAATCTCCTTAATAAGCTCAGGCATATTCTCAGAAAGATTGTTCATTGAAATATTATGGTGTTTTAGTCCAGGTTCTAAAAAGTTATCGACGTTTTTTTTACTTTTTTGATATCTGCTCGAAAGATCCATCTCTAACTTGTGAGATATTTCATCTATGACACCTGATGTATTTTCTATCAAGTGATCAAATCCAATAAAGACCCTTTGATACCCTCTACTAAACTTTTCAGTCAGTAGAAAATGGTATGCCCAAAGAAGCATCCCCTTCTCCAAAGGCATACCATCTCTCTTAAACAATGAACTCGCCACTTCAAAAGGGTTTCTATAAGGCAAAAGTATTTTGATCTCTATGCCCATCTCATCCAAAACCCTTTGATAGATCGGAAATAAAAATGCTAATCTTGGATCTTTTATAGCAAAAGTATCTGCATACTTAAACTCTGAGCTCAAAGCTTCTTTAAGCTCTTGCAATCCATCAATTTTCTCTAACTTTTCTTCAGTATAAAAAAGATCATCCCAAGAACTTTGTATTTGTGCTAAAAGCTTTTCATTAATAGTGTATAAAATATTATTCTCAAAGTAGCCTTTTTCATTTGCTACATCGGCTTGCATTAGTTCAGAGCCAAGATATATATCAAGTAAGCCCAAAGTTCCCGTTAGCGCAGATGTACCACTTCTATGCATCCCTAATACTAACAAAGCTGTTTGTTTGTTTTTCTTCATTTTTTCCTCTTTGTAATCAAGACGTAATCATACTCAAAAGAAGTTAAACCCTTTATAATACATCCCCAAAGTGCGGTCGTAACTTTTTAAATACAAAAGCTCCCAAAACAAGTGTCAAAACACTTGTAACGATAAAATACAGTGTCAAAAGATCTTTTTCCCAAAACCATACATTTTGAAATAAACTATCTCTATAGCCTTCTATTATATAATAGATCGGGTTGAGTTCAATTACTTTTCTGTATTCTTGTGGTATTAGTTCTAAAGACCAAAAAATAGGTGTAGCCCAAAATCCTATTTGTACTATGACAGCTATCATATTGCCAATATCTTTAATAAAAACACGCAAAGAGGATGTAAGCCATGTGATTGCGAGAAGTAAAACAATCATACATCCCAAATAATAAAAAAGCTGTAGCCAATATAAAGTAGGTGTAAAGCCGTATAACAAGGCTACTCCCATCATGAGTACGACCAATACAAGGTGGATCAACAGCGCTGAACCGATCTGAACAAGTGGTAGTATACTCACGCGAAAGGTCACTTTTTTTATTAGATACGCATTTGATATAATCGCATTTGTTCCACTTGAAAGTCCATTAACAAAGAAAAACCACGGTACCATTCCACAAATAAGCCATAGAGCAAAAGGTGTATCGTTTGTCGCACCTTGTGCCTTGAGCCCGATCTCAAAAACGAACCAGATCACAGCTATAAAAACTATAGGTTGAAAAAAAGCCCAAAAAAGCCCAAAATAAGAACCAAGATAGTGACGCTTAAAATCGTGCATAATCAAAGTTGCGATCAAACGATGATTGTCAAATATATGAGATAAAAAAAAGAAAAAGTGCTTTAAAAGAGTCATTGAGGGCTTCCGTATATCTCTTCTATCTTTTCAAGATCATCTGGATCAAAATCGTTCAAAGAGTATTGCTTATGTCTTCCTATGGACGAGGGTGCTTTGATGAGTTCGCGATGCTTTAGAAGTACCTCTTTATCTTTATTCATAAATGTAGCGATCTTAGAGAGCTGCGACTCGGGATCAAGGCAAAGTTTATCAAAATCTAACATCAAGATTTTATCAGCATAGCTCCCAGAGAGTTGCATCATTCTTGTATGTGCTCCCACCCAGTACTTTAATGAGTTTTTGACATTAGGTTCAAACTCTTTGCTATTAGCAAAGATAGGTCCCCACAGAGTCAATTGATTTTGGTTGCTTGAGTACGCCATATCTCTGCCATCTCTATAGACATAAATAAATTTTAACTCAGGTATATATTCAAAAAGGCGCTCTATCACGATATGGCTATTTGGTTCTTTAAAACCCCACAAAGTATGTTGATATGATCTTGCCAAAGGTGACAAACGTTCTTGTAGCCACTCTTTGGTATGGAGTGTTCTCTCTTTTGATGCAAGAAACTTCACAAGAGTATGCTCCTCTTTTGAAAGTGACTCACCTAGAGTATTATGTTTTAAAAATATACGAAGGAGTGCTTCAAATTCTTCATTTGTCGCAGTGAGGATGTTCTCTCGCTTGAACAAGAGAGTAAACAAAAGATTATCGTTGGATTCATTAAGATCATCACCCATAAAATACCCAAGCTTTTTGAAAAGCTCTGCTACCACTCTTGTACCACTGCCACCCACTCCGCCTATAGCGTAAACTGTTTTCATATCACTCATCTATCACTTCCAGTTCAAATCCAAAATCTATAAAGTTATTTGCTTTATCGTCTCTACTTGGGGGCACTTGCACCATATAGGCGTCTATCACTCTATGAAGCACTCTCTTCTCACCCTCATACAGAGTATTTATACCACAGTTAAAAAAATAACTCCCCTGATTGAGCACAGAGCAAAATTCCCAACGAAGTGTATAGCTTGTATTCTTTTTGATATCATTGAGTTCTAATTCTTTCCCACCTAGTGCTATACCTGTATTTGTTTTGAGGAGCATCGCTACGTTCACTTTTTTGAAGTTTTCAGAAAACTCAACTTTATAGGTATAGTAATATTTCTCATGCTTATACAGGAGGTTTGCTTCGTTATTATTTGCATCTAGTACTTTGATGTCATATATTTTCGCCCCATTGCTCTCATATTCTATACGTGATTTTGAGCGGATATTAGGGTTAAAACCTTGTGTATGTTGATGTGGAAGCTCTTTTTTTTGCTCTTTTTTTTCCACGAGTTCTTTATATTCATTTTGCACTTTTGTAACATCAAGCACTTTTGCATCACCATGTTTTTGATACAAACCAGCAATAAGCTTTGTCTCACCCTCAAGTACTTTTTGCCCTTTGTGTAGCCATAAGACCCTATCGCATAACTCTACTACTTGGGAGAGTGCGTGTGAGACAAAAAGAATAGTCACTCCCTTGGCTTTAAAATCTTCTATCTTTGCGAAACACTTGCGTGCAAAAGCGGCATCACCCACACTCAGAACTTCATCTATGATCAAAAGCTCTGGGTCTATATGAATGGCGAGTGCAAATGCAAGTCGTGACTTCATTCCACTGCTGTAGTTTTTTATAGGTTGATAAATAAATTGCCCAATATCTGCAAAGGCTAAAATAGCCTCTATTTTCGCATCGATTTGCGTTTTCGTGTATCCCCCTATATTTGCATGGAGATAGATATTGTCTAAGCCGCTCATCTCTGGGTTGAAACCTGCGCCTAACTCTAAAAGAGCGGTGACTTTATGACTTACTCTCAGTGAGCCACTTGTAGGTTGAATGATCCCAGTGATGAGTTTGAGAAGGGTTGATTTGCCACTACCGTTATTGCCAATTACACCTACGATCTCCCCTTTTTTCATGGAAAAGTTCAAGGAGTGAAGGGCAAAAAAGTCTTGATGGTATTTTTTGTGTGTGAGACTGAGAGCCTCTTTGAGTCTATCGCCTGTGGTTTTGTAGAGGCGATAGATCTTTGTGAGATCTTGTATCTCAATCATTGAGATTATTTATTTTCTTTTTTTGGTAGTTGTTTTGTGCATGTAACTTCAAGTGTAGCATCTACACTCTTATGTGGCACTTTGAATGCTAGAGTAAGATTTGTTTTTTCAAGTGCACCAAATGCTATCATCTGCGCTACGTTATTTTCTGCTTTTACTCTTGTGCAATCATTATAATGTTCTTTTTGCATTGCCGTACATGTATAGGCACTTCTTGGTGCTTTATCCCCAAGTCTCTCATCAAAAAGATCGATATTCTTGCCATTTTTTTGTAAAGAGCACTCTTTTGTATCTGCATGATACTCTAGTGTGTATTTGTCATCGTTATTATCTTGCTTCGTTTGTATCGCGAATAAAGTGCTTCCTAAAAGAAGAACTGATAAGGAGAATAATATATTGTTTTTCATTGTAGTTCCTAAGTAGTTATTTGAAAATTATAAAGAGAAGGGTCTACATCCCAAGATGGGATGTAGTATAAAGAGTGAACTAAGAAATGATTCTTAGTAACCCATTGAGCTTGAGTTGTACACTGGTAAATCTTTGAATTGACCAAGTGCATTGTTTTTGAATGAAGCCATTCCATAAACTGCATCTGGAGTAGTAGGAATAGAAACCTCTACAGAGATTGAACCAGTTTTATCAAATGCTGCATCATCTACAAGAGCAAGTAAAGCAGACGCTACGTATGTACCAGTAGTATCAGCATTAAGTGAAGCGATCTCAGCATTGTCTGCAGAGTTTAATGTCGCAGTCGTACCATCTGGATCGATCAATGTAAAGTAGATGTTTGTGTTAAGTGAACTTCTGTTAGTAAACTTCATTACAGTATCATGAGTAGAAAGACCCGCAACGTTAGGAATCTGTGCAGTATAACCATAGATTGTCCAGTTTCCAGCACTTACACCACTAAATAATGTTTTAGTTGCTCCACCGTCAAATGTAACTACACCTTGACCTGTAAAGTTAACAATAGCCATATCTTCAGTAGGAGCTACAGTTAATTGAACTTCTTCAGTAACAGATCCGTTAGTATCACCAACTACTGAAGCTGTGATGTTGTAATCATTTACAGTAGGTGCTGGCCATACTGCATCAGCCCATGAACCACTAAATACATCATTTGTATCAGCATCTGCCGCTGTTACAGTAAATGTAGAAATATTTCTATCTGCAAAAACAGTATATGTTACGTCAGTTGAAGTAGCAGCAAAATCGATATCTTTATCATTCGCAAATGTGAATGTATATGAATCTTGTGTTGTACTATCCGCTCTTGCACCATCAGCGTTGAAGAGTAAGAAGTCAGCAGAAGCATCAATTTGTGCATCTAATTGTGTACCAAATGAACCTGTGAACTGAGTTCTTGTTTCAAGGATTGTATCTGTAGCAGTATCTAAAGTACTATCTCCAGAGTTTGAGTAAAGAATCAATGAAGCATCTGCCGTTGTTGTTCCAACAGGTAAACTAAGCATTAATGAAGTACCAAGTCTTGTTGTATCAGAGTGAGTTGCATTAAGCTCATGACCTACAGTATAGTTCTTATTTCTTTGAATCGTTGTACCACTTACAGTTGAGAAGATAACAGATTCACCATCATTTCTATCAAAAACAGCAACAGTTACATTCGTATCTGAATCTGCAATAGTGATATTGCTTTCAGCAATCGGTGTAAGACCTGGGAATTTTAACTCAAAACCTGGTTCAGTAGCAGTTGATGCAGTCATACCACACTTATATACCATTGCATTTTGGACAGTAGCATTTACTTCAGTTACACTTAACAATTCAGTAGAAGCAGTATTAACACCACCTTGAACTGTTAACGTACCAGCAGCAGCAGCAGCAGTAGTTATTAATGATGCAGCTAAAGCTGATAAACTTAATTTTTTTATAGTCATATTGACTCCTTTATGTTTTTTCGCGCGATAACATCATAGTATTATCTTAAAAGTAATTGTATTGAACTATAGCTTAAATCAAACTGTTAAAATGCAATATGCAAAAGAGAAATATGATATTTTGATGCTATTTGTTACAGGGGTGTAACAAAATGTAAAAGTCCCTAAAAAAGGGGCTTTGGTTTAGTGGATATTTGTGCTCAAAAGCTTCATTATGCTTTGATAACGTAGGGTCTCGGCTTGCATGTTCGTATCACTTTTGATTATCTGTGGTTTTATGAGCATGATAAGTTCTGTTTTATTTACATTTTCACCTTGTGATGCAAAAATCCCCCCTAACCAAGGGATATCTTTGAGGTAAGGTACACCACCTTTTGATTTTGAGTTGTTGCTCGATATGAGTCCCCCTAAGAGGATCGTCTCATTATCTTTGAGTGTCAGCGTTGTAGTAAGTGTGCGGTTAACTATCAAAGGGGAGTCTATCCCAGAGGTAGAGTTGAGCTGTGCTTCTGAGAGATTAAGGTTGATCTTCATCGTGACCACACCATTTGAGTTGATCGTAGGGGTGAGCGTGACGTTGACCCCAGTACTTCTATAGTTCACATTTCTCGTAGTTGCAGTAAGTTCATTGGAGTTGACCTCACTTGTGATAATAGGTACTTGCTGCCCTACATTTATGCTCCCTGCTTCGTTGTTGAGCATCATGAGCTTTGGTTTAGAGAGTATGCTTAGGAGCTTTTTCTCTGCATAGGCATTGATAGCGGTGTTGATGTTTTCTGATTGTAATATAGCTGAAAAACCACTCCCACCCACTGTACCTGTTGCTGCATTGACAGCAAGTTCAAAGGGGCTTGCTTCGAGAGCTTTGTTGTTTTTGAGTGCATGTTCAAAGCCTAAGCTAAAAGTGTCTGTGAGTGTCACCTCAGCGAGTGTCACCTCAGCTACTACCTGCAAAGGCAAACGATCAAGCTGTTCGAGTATCGGCAGTATCTCTCTGTATTGGGCAGGAGGGAGTTGCATCATGATAGTATTGGTCGGTAGATCCGCTATGATTGAGCCGCCACGTGAGGTGCTTGGAGTTTTGTTTTGGCGAGCATTATCACTCTGGGGCTCTTTTGTATTAGGAGTTGATGCTGTTGAGGAAGCACTCGAAATCCTTTTTTGTGAGAGTATCTGAGAGAGTATGATAGCGAGTTCGTCTGCCTTTCTATTTTGCACCTCATAGGTAAAGAACTCAGGCTCAGTAGATACCTTTGATGCGAGATCAAGTTTCTCTTTCCAGTAGAGTATCATATCTATCCACTCTTGCTTTGGCGACACAACAAAAAGTGAGTTTATCTCAGGAAGTGTATGAAGCACTATGCCACTTTTGGTTGGAGAAGCTTGCACGGCTATCTCATTTGCATTAAATATAGTGTTGATTCGCTTCATAAAAGCATCTGCTTCTATATGCTCTAGCTCTACGAGATATTGTGTCATTCCTCGCATAGTTGGCTTATCGAGGAGTTTTTTCAGCTCGATAGTTTTTCGAATATTTTTTACTTTCCCTTTTATCACATGAATATCATTAAGATAATAATTAAGTTCGTTACTTATTCCTGCTTGTCGTATCAAATACTCCGCTCTTTTAGGATCAAGATAGTTGTATGGCAAAAAGAGCATGATCGTCTCATCATCTTCTAAAGTATTTGGCAAATCCTCACCATAGCCGATAAACATCGTCTCACCTGATATCTCTTTTTTTGCATCGCTCTTGCTTATAAAAAGCACGCCGTTCTTTTGAGTCAGTGCTACACCGTGCATCTCTAAGATGCTCTTTACTACCTCAAAAAGTTCTTTTGCGGGCTGTTTCTTTTGCATATTCAGCGTTACAGCTTGCTTCATCTTTTTGACATCTTCGCTTACCGTGTAGTTTGTCTCAAGTACTGAGCTAAATATAAGGTCTATAAACTCATTGAGGGGTATGCTCTCAACGGAGACTTTTGCATTCTTACCTTCTATCTCGATCTCTTTTGGTTTGGGCGCCTTACTAAAAGAGATACTTTCAGAACTCTTCTCTAAAAAGTTTGGAACCTCTTCGTAGCCCTTTGTCTCTTGCTTATCTATATAGCTACTTTGCTCTTTTGTTTGGTTTGCATCGAGCTGGTGCTTTTGCACCATCAGTAGATCACCATTCTCATCTTGCTTTATGCTCACATCGTATGTGTTGTCTAAAGAGGGTTTGAGAGGCTCTTGCGTGCTACATCCGCTGAGAAGCAAAAGAGCTGTTACGGCACTTATGAGAGAGTATTTCATCACTTGATTTCCTTTTTAGGTTTATATTTTGTAGTATTTACATCAAAGAGTTTAAACTCCCAACTTCGACTTGCATTTATCTCATCTAGAATGATTGTATTTTTATCTATCGACTTTAGTTCTACGAGCGAATCTAAGTTTTCACCTGTAGTAATTGTTATGATCTTAGGCTCACGGTCGTTATTAAAAAAAGAGACATACGATCTGTTTTGTTTATAAAATCCGAGGAGTCTATAACAAGAGTTTTCAATACATAAAGCATTTTTACTCTGTGTGATCTGTCGCTGTGGAGCTTTGTCCATGCTGGTTTCATCACTTTGATCGAGCAACTTTTTCATCTCTTGGCTTGTCTCTTCTAAACCCCATAAGTGCGCCACAGCAATACCACTTTTTGGTTGCTTTAAAAAATTTTCAAAAACAGTTGTATTGAGCTCTTTGTAAGAGGATGGTGGTTTTTGATAGGATTGTTGGTCTTCGAGTGCATACTGCTCATACCCAATAAAAAGCATACTCAGCAAAATAAAAACAGCCCATTTCACTTGTGCACTCATCTGTTGATCCTATAGCCTAGTATCTGCATCGAGACCAAAAGGTGATTTTTTCTTTCATCTTTACTGATTTTGAGGTTTTCGATCATATAGATTTTATCTTTTGCTTTGAGGTTGGCAATAAATTTATTAAACATACTTGCATCACAGCGCAATGCAAAATTGATACGAAGTTTTTCAAACTCAGCACTCTCTTGAGGACTTTGTGCCCAGTTAATACTAGGCTCCTCGCAAATATCCTTGGCACTTTGTGTGATCTGCTCTTGCATCGCCCCCATTGCTTGAGAATAACTTTGCTTCGCCCCATCATAAAAATAGCTATGAAGCTTTGCCCCTAAGTCTTGTGCTGAGTCTGTTTGTGTACTAGAGAGTGTTTTTTGTGTCTCGATTTTATCTTCAAGCATCAACACTTGATGATAGAGCTTTGTAGTATCTTGACTCATATAGTTTTGGTAATTGATATAAATCATCAAAGCCACAAGCAGTACAAGAAGTTTTTTTATATTCATTGTCCCGCTCCTAGTGGCTTAAGTGTTATATTATAGGTATAGATAGGCGCCTTACCCTTTGGTCGGTGGGTGTCACCTAAAAGCACCCTCTCAAAATCACTCTGTCCCGCTAGCTTGTTGAGTAAATCTATCGGATTTTTAGATGTTTGAATCTTCACGCTTAGTTTACCTTGTGTTGCAGAAAGTGAATACAAAGAGCTCTCTTGCATCTCTTCTAAAACTTCATAAAACTTTTCTAATAGAAGGAGAGGGTCTGTGTAAAGAAGCTCTTTAGATATAAATTCTTCATAAAGCTCTACCTCTTGGTTGTGTTGGTACATTGTATCGATCAGATCTTGATTGCCTTGGCGCACCTCTTGATAGCTCTGAGTCAATGTATCGATCTCTTTTTGTAAAGAAGTGTTATGATAAAAATTGATCAGTATTGCGAAAACAAGCAAAAAACTTAGAGGAAAACTTGCCTGCTCTACCGTTTTCTCCAAGAGCTCTTTTGGGTCAAGAGAGAGTTGCGAAAATTTATAAAGAAGAGGGAGATTTAAAAGCTTGAGTGAACGTTGAGCAAGAAGAAGATATTGCTCAAGGTTATACTCAACAACATCATGAACCCCATATTCGTCTTTACTCATCTCCAAAAAGCTTGGATCTGTCATCTCCATTACAAATGCATTACGTAAGCGACCCTCTTTGATAACAAGCGCTTTTTTGCACTCTGGCGTTTCTAAGAGTATCAGGGCATCTTGATGCTCTTGTTTAAGAAGTTGGTAAAGAAGATAGTCTTCAGGAATCGCTACAGGAGCTGTGATATTATTTTTACAAAACCATAAAAGAAGCTCGGTCTTTTCTTCTGTGGCTATGATCTCTTTAGGTCTAAAAGGGGAATGTTTCTCATAGTTTAGCTTGAGTAATTCTTTTGAGAGTTTTGTATTTTTTGGTAGGGATGTCGTATAAAAATAGGTCTCTTTACTCGGTACAATGGCAATGTAATTTCGTTTGTGCAGTAGATCATACATCAATAAAAGAACCTATACCTTGTTTACAATATTTTAAAAATCTCTTAACTCAGAATCATAGCAAAACTTTCTTAATAAAGGGTGAAAACATCAATAGTTCTGCTCACTAATAACTGTGTAGAAAAAATGCTCTGTAGGCTTAAAGTCTATGGTAGTTTTGAGTAGTGCTTTTGCATTTTTATGCTCAACCTCAATTTCTATAATGAACTGTTTTGAGATTGCAAGACTCATCATTTCACTATTATATGTGTTGATCGTTCGAAGTTCTTCTAGAAAACTACGGAGGCTTTCGCTCCGTAAATTGACTAGCGTTTGTGCATACGAAAGTGGGATTTGAAGAACCGATGCGAGCATTTTTGCATCAAGAAGCATTAAATTTAAAGCACTCGGATTTGCAAAGTGTGTGTGATCTCGTAAAACCTGCAATAGATCAGGTGAAAAAGTATCTAGACCGTTAATCAGCTCTAATTCACTTGGATGTTGCAGGCGGTAGAGATTACTTGGATGATAACTCACCCCTTTTTGTCTTGTATAAAAAGGGGTCTCTGCACCACTCAGACGTATCTCATCATCACTATCAAGCCAATCTTCAATAGAATCACGAATAGTATTTTGCAAGGCTCTATCATCAGACATATATCTTGCAAAAACAAGAGGATTGAGTGATAAAAGGTTAAACATTCCTGAACTGTCTTGGATCTTGATGCGCTTATGCTCTGAGAGTTCGTACCAACGTCCATCAAGAATAATCTGAGAAGGAAAAACAACACCTAGATCACTAAATTGTTCATTCACTAGAGAGTTGTTATCATAGTTCGATGTGGCAATATAAAACTTAAGTTTCTCCAAGACAGAGTGTGCTTCTAGCCTTGCGAGCATTTTTTGCTCTACCCCGTTTGAGAGTGTTACTGTATCTTTTGAAAAGAGTGCTACCAAAAGAGCTACGAGCATCAAGGCTGCTACTATCCAAAGTACAATAGAAAGGGCAAAACCATTTTTTGCGTTTTTAAAACTCATCTGGAACACTTTGGATGTAAGCTTTTGATATATTATGATCTGTTCGTATATCTATATAAAAATCAAATGTTTGATTGTGTGTAGCGAGCTTTAACTCTACGGATGTAGGGAGATTTCTTTGCAAGCTCGTTAGAGTTTGCCCATCTTTACGGTACAAAAAGCGACACGCTACAAGGTTTTCAAACAAGATTCTCTGTGCTGAATCTTGCAATACATCGGGCTGAGTAAAGTCTATACGACCATAGAGTGGTTCTTCGGTATAGAGTAGCTTTTGCTCTTTGCACTCTAGCTTCACTACTGCTATGGAATCGGAAAAAATGGGATTTTGGGTAATATAGTTCATCTGAGCTTCTTCTCCCTTAAAAAAATAGTGCAGATCATTCATAGAATTCAAAAATGCATCATAGTCATCTACGACATAATAGCGCATAGACTCTAATGAAGCACGAAGCTGTGTATAAGACAGCAGGCGATCTATCCCAGAAAACTCTTGCTTTGAGAGGTGAAGCAAAACAAAACGAAAAGAGTAAACTGCAGTTGTTATAAGTAGCGTCAGAATAAAGACAGCGACCAAAGTCTCAAGTATTGAAAATGCGTTGCGAGATCGTCTCAAAATAACCTCTCTTGTGTCATAAGACTATAGCTTAATGTTTTGAAAAAATTATTTTTTTCTATTGCCAGATCTACTTTATAAAGTCTGAGTTGATACTTCCCAATTAAGCCTTCAGGATCACCAAGATCAAATGCTTTTTGATAGTTTTTAGATTCTTTTTCTAAAGAACAAGTGGCACGGTATTTGAAGTCATTATACACACCTTCGATGAGCATATTCTTTGAGCAAATCTCATCTTTTATCTTATCTACGATACTTGTTGTCGCCATATAAAGCTCTTCATAATTTTGCTTTTGTATCTGAGTAGAGGTGTAAAGCTTTGTTCCTGCTGTAGAGGTCATGATAGCAAAAAAAAGTATCAAGAGTGCTACGAGTACTTCAAGCGTGATCATTGCATTTTTGGTCTTATTATTCATCTTTTGTTAAGACCCCTTTGATAGAAACAGAATAGTTTTGATCTAAAAGCAAGATCCGTTTCTCTTCAAGCTTGATAAATGCAAGTGCTTTCTCTTGAGAGATCTGATGTAAAGCTTTCATGTGATCGGTCGAGCGTTCTAGGGAAGTAAACATTTTAGAACCTTGAGGAGCCACCACACCTATAACAAGTGCCATGATAAGTATGACAACAAGAAGCTCTATAAGAGTAAATGCACTTCGCACAGATCTAGCCTGCAAGTTCTGTGATACTCATAACTGCCATCATAATAGAAACAACTATGATAGAGATAAAGACTCCTAACAATACAATAATTGCAGGTTCTAAGATGGAAAGATATTTTTTGACATTAAAATTAAATTTTTCGCTATGACGCACTGAAAGAGAGTGAAGTACTTTATCGAGCGTTGCACTGTTTTCACCTACACTTAAAAGTGCAATGTCACTCGTGGGGATGATCTTGCTTATAGCAAACATATCACTTAATTTTTGTCCTTTTTTGAGTTCACTGAGTGTGTTTTGAAGAAGATTACGTAGCTCAGGCAAAAGTGAGAGCTTTTGCATCTGACGCAATACTCTATCAAGTTCTAACCCCCCTTGAAGCATTGTACTCATAGCTCGATATACGATAGAGAGTTGCAGATCAACGATAACTGCCGAGAGGAGTGGAACTCTATAAAAAAGCTCTACCCAAGGTATAGTAAGTGTTTTGAGTAAAAAAATAGCACCCGCACCCAAAACAAAAAACCCAATAAGAAACTCAGAGATGTGCTGGTCTAAAAAAACACCTAAAGAGAGGACATAATAGGAGATGCCTGGGAGCTTGTCAAACTCATCGGCTGCAAAAATAGTTGCAAATTTTGGAATAATCAAGAAAAAGATCAAAAGAGAAACTACTATACTCATACCTATTAAAAAGAGTGGATAAGAGAGTGCCTGTTTTACATCCGAACGCACTTTTTTTTGAAAACTAAGGTATTCAAAAAGTTGTAGAAGTCCGCTCGAAATATCACCGATCGCTTCAGCTGTGGATAAAAAACTTATACTCAGCGCATCTACGACTACATTCTCTTTTTCAAGTGCTTTTTTCAGAGCTATAGAGAGTTGTTCACCTGACTTTAGTCCTGATAAAACAGACGCTAGCACACGTCTTGTTGACTCTTTGTTTGTTGTTTTAAGGAGAATTTTTAATGACTGATCTATTGACATACCTGAATTTGACAGATAATAGAGCTCTTCTATAAAGCTAAGAAAATCATCAAAGCTATATTTGCTTGTATCAAGTTTTTCTTTTTTTACTTTTACTTTAGTGACAACCATCTTTTTTGTTGAAAGCATCTCTTCAAACTGATCTTGGGTACCTTTGAATACACCTGTTGTAGTTTGAGAATTGCCAATGATTGCTTCATACTCAAAAATAGCATTGCTAGCATTACTCATGTAAGGCGCACCACTTCATCCAACGAGATATGTCCCTCTAAAAACTTCAATATTGCATCATCTTTTAAAGTTCTGTAACCTAAAGAGCGAATATCTTTAAAATCGCGATTTTCATCAAGCTTTTGAATAAGTTTATCATCAAAAGGGAGCACTTCTAAAATAGGCATACGACCTTTATAGCCACTATGATTACACTTTATACATCCAATAGGTTTACAAGGATTGAGAGGTGCTTCTATAAACTGCTCTAAATAATCGATGTCGTACAACTTACGCACCTCATCAGTAAGCGTAATGCTCTCTTTACACTCTTGGCATAAGCGTCGCGTAAGACGTTGGGCCATAAGTCCTACTATCGAGGACTTTAATAAAAAGTACTCTATACCCATATCAAGGAGTCTAGCAATTGCTCCCACAGCAGAGTTCGTATGTAATGTAGAAAGGACTAAATGCCCTGTAAGTGCAGCCTGCACAGCGATTTGTGCTGTTTGCGTATCACGGATCTCACCGATCATTATCACATCTGGATCTTGACGTAAAATGGAGCGCAAAGCATTTGCAAAAGAGTAATCAATAGAGTGTTTGACCTGAATTTGGCTAATACCCTCAAGCTGATACTCTACTGGATCTTCTACCGTAATTATTTTGATATCTTCACTGTAAATATGGTGGAGTGCTGCGTAGAGCGTCGATGTTTTTCCACTCCCTGTCGGTCCTGTTGTGAGCAATATGCCATTGGGTCTTTGAAGCATCTGTTTTAAAAGAGTAAGATTTGATTGGTGAAAACCCATTGCTTCAAGGTTAAGATCGACGGAGTCGTTCCCTAAAAGCCTTAGTACAAAACTTTCACCAAAAGCAGTAGGAACAGAAGAAGCACGTATATCTATCGCTTGCCCTGAAACCTTTATACTGATACGCCCATCTTGTGGCAATCTACTTTCGGAGATATTCATTTTTGATATAAGTTTTAGTCTTGCTGTTACAGATTGCTTCAGTTTGTTAGGAATAAGATCAACAGTTTTTAAAACTCCATCTAAGCGAAACCGAACTTTCATACCATTCTTATATGATTCAAAATGGATATCTGAGACATAGCCCTCAACTGCTTTTGCAAAAATATTATTGACAAGTTTTATGATAGGAGCTTCAGATGCCAACTCTTTGAGGCGATCCACTTCGTCTTCAAACACATCATATTCTTCTTCATCTTCTGTTGTTTCATAAATAGCTCGTAACTCTCGTAACTCTTCATCAGTTGCAAGATACAACTTGATCTCTTTGTTAATCTGCTGTTTGATAATAGAGAGAACAGCTACTTGAAAAGGATTGTTCGTCGCCAAAGCAAGATAGTCTTCTGTCTCATAGAGAGGAAATATCTTGTTTTCTATAAAAAAATGTGTACTTAGATCTTGAATAGAGAGCTTTTGGATCTCTTGAATATCAAGTTGGTTGAAGCGACTTAAGTGATATTGCTGACAAAGGGTATCTACTAAAATTTGATCAGATATTACCCCTAGATTTAGTAAAATATTGCCAATGTGCCCACCATAATCTTTTTGTATCGAATATGCTTGTTCTATATCTTTTTGAGTACAACTTTTATTTTGTAATAATAGATCTTCTGTACGCACTATCAATCCCAAACAGAGATATCTGCAGCATCACCGCTGCCACCACTTTTGCCATCAGAACCGTAGGAATACAAATTGTATTCATATCCATCTTTTCCAGGAAATTCATAAATATAACTTCCACCCCATGGATCTTCTTTCACAGGTTTTGGCAAATATGGACCATTCCAACCACGCAAATCTAGGTTACGATTCCACAGAATTTCAAAACCCTCTTCATTGGTAGGATAACGTCCCATATCTAAACGAAATGAATCTAAACCTGTAGAGAGCATCTGTATTTGAGAGTATGCTGTTTTTACCTTAGCATCATCAAGCTGACCGAAAAAACGGGGAGCAACCAAAGACGCGAGTAAGCCAATGATCACTATAACAACTAATAATTCTACAAGTGTAAATGCAGCTCTAAAATCTCTTTTTTTCATATTTTACCTTATGTTATTTTTGACAAAAATTATACTACAAATATACCTAACACTCAAAAGTTATACTTCTTTAGGTACCATTCGATCGTTTTAACGATCCCCGTATCAAAATTCTCATCTGCTCGCCAGCCAAGTTCATTCTCTAGTTTTGTTGCGTCAATCGCATAGCGTCTATCATGCCCAGCTCTATCCTCTACGAAAGTTATAAGGTCTTTGTAGCTAGTAGATCCTGAATCAAGTTCAGAATGACGTGTTTGGCGAGGTACTCTTTCATCTAAAATAGTACAGATTCTATCTACTATCTGTAGATTGGTTCTCTCGTTTCTTCCACCTATATTATAGACTTCTCCCGTCTTCCCTGTGTGATAAACTAGATCTATCCCTTTACAGTGGTCTAGTACATAAAGCCAATCTCTAATGTTTTTACCATCACCGTAGATTGGGATATTTTCACCTGCTAGTGCTCTACGGATAATCGTTGGGATAAGTTTTTCGTCGTGTTGTTTTGGACCATAGTTATTGGAACAGTTGGTGATGACACAGTTCATCCCGTATGTTTCACCATAGCTTCTCACGATCATGTCAGAGCTTGCTTTTGAAGCAGAATATGGAGAATTTGGAGCATAAGGGGTCTCTTCTGTGAAGAGGTCTTTTGGATCATCACTGAGCGTGCCATAGACTTCGTCCGTACTTATATGGTGAAATCTCGGAAGCGATGGCTTGCCTTCGCTCTGTGTTTGTATTGCAGTTGTTACATCTCTGTCACTCTCTGCCGAAGGCAAGCCATCGGCTCCGATGAAGCGTTGTTTGAAGGTAAAAGGTTTTTCCATCCAATACTTATACGCTACATCCAAAAGAGTAAAAGTTCCATTGACGTTTGTTGAGACAAATACACCTGGGTTTTTTATAGAATTATCTACATGGCTCTCTGCTGCAAAGTGAATCACCCCTTGAATATCGTACTCGTTAAAGATAAACTCTACAAGCTCACGATTACAAATATCCCCTTTGATAAATTTATATCTAGAGTTGCCCTCACACTCTTTGAGGTTTTCTAGATCTCCTGCGTATGTGAGCAGATCTAAGTTTACGAGACTATACTCTGGATATTTTTCTAAAAAATAGGGTACAAAGTTACTCCCGATAAAACCTGCACATCCTGTTACTAATATATTCTTCATTATTTTCTCTCTCCTAATCTTCTTAAGCAATCATCCAAGCCATCTTTGTAATATGGTATCTCTAACCCAAACTCTTTTTTTATCTTTGCTTTATTAAGTAAACTGTAGTGTGGTCTTGAAGCTGGGGTTGGATACTCTTTTGTTTCTATTGGATTGATTTTACACTCAAGCTTTGCCATACGCATAATTTCTTTGGCAAAATCGTACCAGCTGAGGACTCCTTCATTGGAATAGTGATAGATTTGTACTTGAGATCCTGAATTTGATTTTTGCTCTATAACAATCTCTAAAATAGCTTGTGCCAAATCTTTTGCATACGTAGGGCTTCCCACTTGATCAAAGATCACCCCAAGCTCTGTTTTTTCTTTTCCAAGACGAAGCATAGTTTTTACAAAATTATTCCCATAAGCACTGTAAACCCACGAAGTTCTTATGATAATAGAGTCTTGTGGATCAAGTTCTTGCATCGCTTTTTCACCATCACGTTTTGTTCTTCCATAAACACTCTGTGGGGATGTTGTATCATCTTCTTTATAGGGTTTGTAATTTTTTCCATCATAAACATAGTCTGTAGAGATATGAATAAGTTTGATATTTTTTTCTTTTGCGATTTGTGCCAAATTCTTTACTGCGAGATGATTTATTTTGTCTGCTAGATCTTGCTCGGTTTCTGCTTTATCTACTGCTGTATATGCTGCACAGTTGATGATAACTTCTATATTGTTTGCTAGTATAAATGTTTTTACTTTTTCATGCTCTGTGATATCAAGTTCTTGGGATGTAGTAAAATAAAAATTGGAGCTATCAAGACTATTCTTTACAAGCTCTTTTATCTCACTACCAAGCTGACCATTGGCACCTGTTACTAGAATATTAGCCATAGTAATTGATTCCATATTCAAAGAGATCGTTTGTCTCATTTAATTTTGGTTGTTTTGTGTCTTTGTCTGAGAGCTGAAGTTCATCATGGTTTATAATCCAGTCAATACTTAAACTAGCATCATCAAAAGCTATTCCTCTATCATTCTCTGGGCTGTAATAGTTATCTACTTTATAGGCAAAGATCGTATCATCTTCTAGCACTACAAACCCATGAGCAAACCCTCTTGGAACCAAGAGTTGTTTTTTATTTTCAGCACTTAGCTCTACGGCTACATGCTCTCCAAAAGTAGGGCTTCCTTTTCGAATATCTACTGCAACATCGAGCACCTTTCCTTGGATTACCCTCACAAGTTTTGTTTGTGCTGCGGGATGCAATTGATAGTGCAATCCTCGCAAAACTCCTTTTGAGCTTTTCGATTCATTGTCTTGGCAAAAGTTTATCTTAAAGCCTAGAAACTCTTCGAGCTTGTCAGCTCTAAACGTTTCTACAAAATAGCCACGGTTATCTCCATGAACCTTTGGTTCAATAATAACAACATCAGAAATTTTTGTTCGAGTAAATTGCATCTATCTTAATCCTCTTGGTTGACCTGCACGCTTCATCAAATATTGCCCATATTGATTTTTCTTTAATGGTTCTGCAAGTTCTAAAAGCTTCTCTTTGCTAATGTACCCCATTTCATAAGCTATCTCTTCGATACATGCCACTTTAAGGGATTGTCTATGTTCTATAGTCTGAATAAACGTACTCGCCTCTAAAAGCGATTCGTGTGTACCCGTATCAAGCCAAGCGTAACCTCTTCCCATCAGTTCAACTTTAAGACGTTCTTCACCTAAATAGTCTTGATTAAGTGTAGTAATCTCAAGTTCACCTCGCTCTGATGGCTTCACTTTCTTTGCTTTTTGTACAACATCACTTGGATAAAAGTAAAGTCCTACTACAGCATAGTTTGATTTTGGCTCTTTTGGTTTTTCATCTAGACTTATTACATCACCACTCTCATTAAACTCCGCTACACCATAACGCTCGGGATCACTCACATAATAACCAAACACGGTCGCCTTATTTTCCTCTTTAGCATTTTTTACACTTTGCGCAAGAAGATCCGTAAGCCCATGACCATAAAAGATATTGTCTCCAAGTACCAAACAAGCATCGTCACCGTCTAAAAACTCTTCCCCTAATAAAAAGGCTTGAGCTAAGCCATCTGGAGAAGGCTGCACTACATACTCAAATCGCATGCCCAGATCACTCCCATCACCTAGAAGATCTTTAAACCTTGGAAGGTCATGTGGAGTAGAGATAATGAGTACCTCTTTTATGTCTGCAAGCATTAAGACTGATAGCGGATAGTAGATCATAGGCTTGTCATAGATTGGAACTAATTGCTTGCTCACTCCTTTTGTGATTGGATAAAGCCTTGTTCCGCTTCCGCCTGCTAATATGATCCCTTTCATCTATATCCTTACTTTAAAATTATGTCTATTTTACAAGCGCAATTGTACGTATATTTTACTTTGAATGTTGTTAAATAATAATAATTTATTTATTACTTATTTTTTCGATCTCATCTTCACTGCTACTGTAAAGAGAATAATGAAGATAAGAGCTATCCATATCAAAGAGTTATTCATAACATTGAGCAACTCCACAAGTTCATTTAATAGTAGACCCCACAAGCTTACAGCAATAAGAGTTGCGATAAAGACGGTTGCTATAATGGTAAAATGTCTTAGACCTATAAGATACCCAATAATTGCCCCAACTATAGGGCCTGTCATCCAAAAAGGGATAAACACAAAAACAAATAAAGCCACAATGCCGAACTTGTCAAAAAAATAAGCGTACTTTTCTCTATATTCCTGTGACTTACTAAAAAATTTCTCTAAAAATCGCACTCGCAAAATATTGTGGTAGCTAAAGATAAAAGCAGAGTATATAAATGTGACCATGATCATCTCTATATACACATTTGTCACAATCACTTCAAAGTGCGACAAACCCGATGCATAGCCTAAGGATAAAGAGGGCACTCTCCCAACGATCACATTGGTCACGACCATCGCCGAGACTTTGTGAACAAAATCGGGGTCTATAAAATAATACAAAGAGATAAATACTCCAAGCAAGGCAACAAGGGTGACTCCGAGCAAGAGTATCATACCTTGTTGCGAGAAAATCGCTTTTTTAATATCCTCTCTTTTCATCTTCTTTCTTTCCTAGAAGCAGTAAATTACTCGAAATACAAAAGCTTTTTCACGCGAATAGCTTGCCTCTCCAAAACTCAAACCTGCTTGAATTGCAACATTATCATTTGCTTCATAGTGGATCTGAGGCACAAGAGTGAATGCGTAATCTCCACCATCTTGAAAACGAGAATAGTTAGTTTCTAAACCAAGCACAAAGCTATGGCTCAGTTGTGCGAACAAAGATCCGTTTGCTAGGTACTCAAAACTCTCCCCTTTATTACTCCCCTCAAGATCCATCCTCCCACCAAGCATAAAAAGGGTGCTAAATGTCTCATCAAAACGGTATCCACCCAGATAAAGCACAGAGGTGTTGTATTTTTCAAGATCTTTGTTTGGCTCTAAAAGCACTTGCACCCCATGAATATAAGAGGGATTCACTCTGCCAAAAGTGTACTGGGCACCAAATTTATACGCCTCAAGCTCACTTCCTTCCATTGGCAGCTCAAACTCTAGGGCAAAGCCATCAGCCACAGCATATTCCATCTCAGGCGCCCACTCTATGTTTTCTTTATCTGGCGTTGTAGCACCTGAGCCAAAAGGGTCAATAGAACGATTCGTACTTTTAGCTTCATAGCTTTTATGAGCTAAAGTATTTATTTCAAGCTCCCCTTTTTTTGAATCAAGAGGTCTTATCATGTCAAAGAGCATTGGCTCAGGAATACGCTCAGCAAAGAGCGATGTGCTCAAAAGAACAAGAAAAAAAGTAGAAGAGAATTTTTGATACATAGAGGTACACTCCTTTTTTGAATTTTGGCGCTATTCTACTTTAATTTAATGAATATAAATTTATTTTTAGTCAAAAAACTCTTTTACATCCACATCCAGAGCTTTAGCTATTTTATAGATATGTTCTAAGTTAAAGCGTCTGTTCTTAGCAGAGTTTTCAGCATTTGCATAAAAGGTTGCAGATCTTTGACCTATCATAAGGGCTAACGCCAATTGTGTTATACCTTTTTCTTGTCGAATCCTTTTAATATTTTTTGCAACATTAGAGATAAAATCTTGAACTTCTTTTTCATCAGCAACACACAAATTTTCAAATATACTCACAACTTATCCTTATTATAACCA
>JAGGTH010000014.1 GCA_021163845.1 Helicobacteraceae bacterium
GTTTAAGCTAAGAGTTTTTATCACAGGCTGAAGTCTGTGTTACTGACAGTTCTCAAAAACTTTTGCTACAATTGCATACTTTATAATACAAACAAATTTACTAGCAAGGTTTTTTATGCTTATCCCTCCTAATCTCTTAGAAAACAAAAAAATACTCCTTGGTGTGAGTGGCTCTATTGCTGTGTACAAATCCCTCGAACTCGTACGCCTCTTTGTCAAAGCAGGTGCGGATGTACGTGTGGTGATGAGCGAGAGTGCAAAAAAGTTTGTCACGCCCCTAAGCTTTGAGACACTTACATCCAATAAGGTGCTCGATGATACCAATGAGTCTTGGGTCAATGATCACAACCATATCAAGACGACGCAGTGGGCAGACCTGTTTGTGATCGCTCCTGCCACGGCAAACACTATCGCAAAACTTGCCAATGCGATCGCTGATACTATGCTCACACAATGTGCGCTCGCATTTAACAAGACCATCGTCCTTGCTCCCTCAGCCAATACAAATATGCTCCATCACCCTATCTCTCAGGCAAACCTCAAGATGCTCGGCATTGCAAACTATGAGATCGTCTCTACCCAAACCAAAGAGCTTGCGTGCAAAACCACGGGGGATGGTGCAATGGCAGAGGTGATCGATATCTTTTGGCACGCGGCGCGCACCCTGCTCAAAGAGGAGTTTTGGGAAGATAGACGCGTGATCGTCACAGGTGGCGGTACGGTTGAGAAGATAGATGATGTGCGCTATATCTCTAACTACTCAAGCGGCAAGATGGCTTCGGCTCTAGCAACCGCGCTTTATTGTAAGGGTGCGGATGTAAACCTTATCGCGACACGTTTTGATACGGATCTCCCTCGTGATATGCACAAGCTCGATGTGGATGATTCAGCAGAAATGATGGAGTATTTGGTTGATTCTATCCGCATTGCCAAGAAAGGGAAGGTTTCTAAGGCGACCTTGATGCGCGATGAGCATATCCACCTCATTCAAAAGAAGCCTTATTTGTTTATGGCAGCAGCGGTGAGTGACTACATCCCAAGCTTTCCTCAAAATGGCAAACTCAAAAAAGAGCTCTTAGGGGAGAGTTTTGAGCTCTCACTCAAAAAGAATATCGATATCCTCACTTCACTTGATAAAGAGGGGATCACCACAGTAGGCTTTAAAGCAGAGATGGACGCGACCAATGCAACACTTCATGCGACCGATATGCTTGAGAGTAAAAAAGTCGATGCGGTATGTTTGAACCTGCTCAAAGATGCTTCAAGTTTTGGGTCAGATACCAATGAGATCGACTTTATCACCAAAGAGACGACGCACTCTCTTGCAAGTGATTCAAAGCTTGCGATCTCTTTTGAAATACTGCGCCACGCAAAGAGCTTATGAATATCACACAACTCTCCGCTCTCGGCCGACTCTTGAGTAGCGATCCTACAAAAGCAAAAGCACTTATCAAGCTCGCTTCTGTAGATATCCTCAAATCTTTAGGAGAGGGAAAATACACTATCGCACTTGGGGAAAAAACACTCAGTGCACAAAGTGAAAAACCACTTATCGAAGGGTCAAGATACTGGACACAACTCAGCCAAAGTAAGAATCAAGCCCCTATTCTTTCCAAGCTTATCGTGATGCCTCAGCTTTTGCATACCTTTGACAAAGAGCAGTTTCACTACACACTCAAAGAGCTCCAAAGTATTCTCACACAAAAAACACCCACATCAAGTATCAAACAAGCCCTTTTTGAAAATCTTGCCAATGCAAGTACAAAAGAGGAGTTTACACAGCTTGGTCATTTGCTTCTCTCACTGCAACACCAAGTGCTGAGTTTGCCTCTGCTTTATAGCAACACTTTTGCCCTTTTACAACTCAAAAAACGATACAATAACAAAACAAAAAAACAATACATAGAATTTTATGCTGCACTTGAATTTTTAGGACCTATCTCGGGGCTTGTCTCTTTGAGTGATGGGGATGTCACACTCTCTCTGAATGTAGCGTATGAAAAAACAAAACAATTTTTGGAAAACGATATGAAAAACTTCTCTTATACTCTAGATATTTCTCTCTCTCAAAATATTGAGCCTCTTTATGAACCAACATTTCACTCTTTACTGGATCTGAGCATATGAACCGCGCACGCCATATCGCTATCATTATGGATGGAAATGGTCGCTGGGCAGAAGCGCGTGGACAAAAGCGAACGAAAGGTCATGAAATGGGTGCTTCTGTGGTACGTGAGATCACAGAGTACTGTGCCAAAGAGAGCGATATCGAACGCTTAACTCTTTATGCTTTTTCTACAGAAAATTGGAAGCGACCACGTTTAGAGGTAGAATATCTCATGAAACTTTTGGAGCGTTATCTCAAGAGTGAAGAGAGTATCTACATCCAAAACAATATCAAATTTGAAGCGATCGGTGATCTGCGTGCGTTTTCAAAAAGCTTACAAAAAACAATAGCAGATCTTGAGACAAAGACAGCGCACTGTGATGCACTCGTACAATCTTTAGCGCTTAACTACGGAGCAAAAGATGAGATCCTCCGCGCGATCAATAAGGTCAAAAGCTACGAGGGTGAGATCACAGAAGAGATCTTTGCCAATACCCTTGATTGCAAAAGTGATGTCGATCTACTTATCCGTACGGGTGGAGACAAAAGGCTCTCAAACTTTTTGCTGTGGCAAGTAGCCTATGGCGAGCTTTTCTTTAGTGATACTCTTTGGCCAGACTTTACATCCCAAGAACTAGAGAAGATCATCAAAGATTTTAAAAAAATAGAACGCCGTTTTGGAGGCTTAAAATGATGGAACTTTTGCTTGTCTTTATCTTTGGAACTCTTTTGGGCTCGTTTCTCAATGTGGTGATCTTACGCATACCAAAAGATGAGAGTGTCGTTTTTGGTGCTTCACACTGCTATAGTTGCCACAATACCCTTAAACCTTGGCATAACATCCCACTCTTTTCATGGATCGCTCTTCGTGGGAAATGTTCGTTTTGTGGTGCGAAGATATCAGCGCAATACCCGATCATAGAGTTTCTCTCTGGTCTTATCTTTGTCGTGCTTGCTTATAAGTTTGGTATCAGCGCTCCTGTCTTTTTTATCGCTCTGAGCTTTTTGATGCTCCTTGCTCTTTCCATGATCGATTTTCGCTACAAGATGGTTCCTGATAGTCTCAACCTCTTAGCAATCGTTTTTGCTATTTTTGGTGCCTGGAGTTTGGGTGGCATAGCGCTTAATTTTCAAAATGCTCTTTTGTTAGCGGGTGGATTTACCCTACTTCGTTTTGGACTCTCCTACATCCTCACATCCGCAGCGCATAGAGAAGCGAACAAGACCATCACACCATGGACAAAGAACTATCACACCTACCCTTTCATCGAAGCGATGGGTGAGGGAGATATTATGGTCGCAGCAACAATGGGCGCACTACTCGGCGTTCCCCTAGCACTCTCGGCGATCTTTCTCTCTGCCCTGCTCGCTCTGCCTGTAATGGTCGCACTCAAAGAGAGAAGCACAGAGGAGCAACGTGTCCCTTTTGTTCCATTTTTGGCACTTGCGACCTTTATCGTGATGCTCTTTGACACCCCTATTTTAGAATATATCAAGGCAACGTATTAAATATGTACAAACTCAGAAACTATATTATCAAACATTTTTCTATCCTTTTTGTCTCTATGTTTTTACCACTCTTTGCGATTGCATCGGTGGTCTTTCTCATCAAGCTTGCAACCTATACTGCGGTGATTCAGCTGAGCATTTGGGAGATGACACAGCTGTATATCTTTACCCTACCTGAGATACTTTTTTACACCCTTCCTATCACTTTTTTTGTAGCAGCGACACTGACACTTTTTCGTCTCTCTACTGATAATGAGATCATCGTATTATTTGCTCTTGGGATACATCCGAAGTTTCTTTTAAAAGTATTACTCAAGCCTGCCCTCCTTTTAAGCACCCTTCTTGCGTTTAACTTTTTTGTGATCTTCCCCCATGCTAAAGTACTCTCAAGCAATATGATCACCTACAAAAAAAGTGAAGCAAAGTTCAACCTTTCAGCCTCTGAGTTTGGGCATAGTTTTGGTGATTGGCTTCTCTATATCGGTGCAGAAAACAGTAATGGTACTTATGGAGATGTCTTTTTATTCAATAAGAAAAAAGAGGAAGAGATACTTCTAAGTGCAAAAGAAGCAGAAGTGATCAATGATGGAGGTATTTTACGACTCAAACTCTCTGATGGTGAAGGATACAGCTACTCAAAAGAAAAGTTCACCCAAATAGACTTTGAAATCATGTTCATCAATGACACCATGACAACAGACCTTACCGAATACGAGGATACTCTTGGATACTGGCTCTCAGAAAATAGACGGGACAAAAAGATCACGATGTTTATTACCGATACTCTGCTAAGTCTCTTTCCTCTGCTTTGTTTGTTTTTGGTTTTGAGCATCGGCATCATTCATGCGCGCCATCAAAAGTCCAGGACCTATCTTTATCTCTTTTTAGGAATTGTGATCTTTTATGCTTCTACGATCGGCTTGCAAAAACTTCTCTCTTTTTATACGATTCCTATCGTGGCATTTGTATGGCTAGGTGTGACCTATTTTATGTATAGAAAAATGATCGTAGCAAGATTTTAAGATGAGAGTAGCGCTCAAGATCTCCTATAACGGCACCCATTTTTTGGGTTCTCAGACACAAAAGAGTAGCGCTAACACCGTGCTAGGAAAACTCGAACACGTCCTTACTAAACTTGGTATCGAGCAAAAAGTACAAGCGAGTGGGCGAACCGACAAAGGGGTGCACGCTACAGCACAAGTGTGTCATATCGATCTGCCAGATTTTTGGGAAGATCTTGGCAAGCTCAAACGTGTTCTCAATGAGATGCTTCCAGCCACCATCCACATCCGAAGCATATTTCAAGTAGCAGACGATTTTCACGCACGTTATAGTGCCAAAAAACGTCTTTACCGCTATATCATCAAAGCGGGAGAATCAAACCCTTTTGAGGAAAGTTTTATCACTTTTGTCCCCTCGCTCGATTACAAAGAGCTTTGCGAGAAGATCAAGCTCTTTGAGGGGGAACATGACTTTGCTTTTTTTATGAAGAGTGGCAGTGATGTCAAAAGTTCTGTTCGCATTGTTTATAGAGCTTTTTGTTATAAGTACAAGGGTGCTATCATCTTGTGTTTTGAAGCCAATGGATTTTTGAGAAGTCAGATCAGGATGATGGTGGGTGCCCTACTTACTCGTACATCCGAAGAGATAGTAGAGAGCTTGGGATGTACGAAAAAATATAAGATAAAACCCGCACCAAGCAATGGGCTATATTTAGCGCGTATTAGCTATTAAAACTTCCCGTTTATCCCCGCATACGTCATACGCCCACGAAGTGGTCCCCAAATATGCCCCACATCATATTCACCTGCTGCATCATACATCAGTGGTGATTCTTTGTCTGTTTGCACATAATCAAAAAGGTTTTTTACCCCTGCGTATAAAGAGAAGTTTTTATTGATCTGTTTAGATATCTTGAAATCAACCGTCGTAAATGATGGTGCTTTTGTCGATTTTGGCGCAGATGCCGTCACGTCATTATAGCGATCCCCATATCCATAAGGTTCTAAGTCTCTTGAAGCTGTCCATGTAGCACTCAGCATCGCATCATAGCCATGTCCCTCATAGTTGAGCATCGCACGTGCTTGTTTCTCCACCGCTGCGATGTAGAGAAGCTCTTTGTACTCTCTATCATACCAATACTGTTCATATCCTCCCGAGATACTCCACTCAGGTGCAAAAGCGTATCCTATAACCGCATCGGCACTTGTGATCCCTACTGTCTCTTTTGAGTTTTTCAATACAGGGCGTGAGCCACTATCATCAATATACGCAAGGTTATTTACCTCTGTATACGATCCACTTGCACTCGCTGTTATAAAATCTCCATCATAAGAGAGTGTATACATTGCATTGTTGGAGCGCTCGATTGCATCGACCTCTACACCAAATCCATCAGGACCTATAAGTCCATGTTCTGATTCAAAAAATGTCAGTGGTGAGCGGTACCCCTGCCCTGCTGAAAAACGGGAGATCAGCTCTTTTGTATGGTCGTAACGAAAATGAAGACGCGGTAAAAGAAGTGTTTCATCGATCTCATTGCCCTTGGCAGTTTGTCCTGTAAAGTCTGTGGTGATCTTTGCCGCGCGGAGTGCCATTTTGAGCTCTGCGTTCGCACTCATCATCCAACTATCTTGCAAATAAAGAGCATAAGAGTTATAAAGAAAGTCATCTTTTTCAATACCCCAGTTTGTAAATGCTGAAGATTCCGCTTTCATATCTTCACGTTTAAAATCTGCTCCATAGGTGAGAATATGGCTCTCACCTACCACTTGCATCACTTTAATATCTGCAAAATAGGTTTTATCAACATTATCATAATCTAAACCCTCATACATTGACTCTTGTCTTGCATCAGCGTAAGCGAGGGTTGTTTGTACAGTAGAGCTATCTGCACTATGTGTCCAGCGAGCTGTTGCCTCTTGGCGTGTTGTGGTGATACTCTCCATGGTTCCCATTGGATCGCCATCGTATTGATTGCGTACATCCCCACCTACAAAGCTAGGATTTGCCGTGCCACTTGCACCATAACCAGCAACAACAGCAGTCTCACTCATCATCGGTCCACCATACACATACGAATCAGAGTGGCGTACTTTAAAATCAAGCTCATCTTGGTCTGTGAGCTCATGTGTAAGGCGGATAGAAACACTTTGGTTTTCTAGCTTTGGTGCTTCGTTCACTCCGTTGTTATCATAATCGTATTGGTCATAATTACTATAGGTCGCCGAGACCACAAGCCCTGTTTTTTTATCTTCACTAAGCGCTTCACCCAAGATAGAGCCAAGTTTATACCCTTGTTCCCCAAGGGCAAAATCAAACTCTGCTCCATTTCTGCTCGCTTGTTTAGAGATAATATTGATCGTTCCACCTATTGCTTCTGGAGCCGTCAGAGCCGCTCCACTTCCACGTGCTATCTCAATACTCTCTACATCACTTACACCAAGAGCATCCATCCCATAGTAACTAGAAACTGTAGAGTTAAATGGCACACCATCGCTGAGCACCGTAGAGTGTTCCCCTTTCATTCCATTAAGCATTACGCGCTTGATCCCACACATAGAGCAGTTTGTCGTGACACTTACCCCTGGAGATTTTTCTATCGCTTCGATGAGTGTGACAGCTTGTTCGCGCTCCATTTGTTTTTTGGAGATCACCTCTGTTTTTTCTACGATATCTTTAAATTTTCCTAAAGTTCGCTTTGTCTCTACTTCACCCTTGATCTCGATCGTCTCTAAAACCTCTTGTGCTTGGAGCATCCCTACTAATGCAAGTGATGCGATCATTGATACTTTTATTTTCATATTTTTCTTTTCTCCTATAAATGATATTAATTATTAATATTTAGTAAAATAATACAAAGAAAATAATTAGAGAAAACTTAATATTGATAACTATTCTCATAAATTATATTTTTGTGATACTTTTTTCTGTTTTTTATTTTTTCTTAGGCTAAATCCACTACAATAAAACATATTTTATTTGCAAAGAGATGAAAGATGCTAGAAAACATCCAAGTCCCAGAGGGGATGAATCCAGAAATACTAGAACACCTCATGAATCCACAAAACTATGGTAAACTTGACGCCCCTAGCGGTGTAGGTGTGGCAGTCGATGAGAAGAGTGGAGAATATGTTATCTTCTACGTCCAAACAGATGGCAAGATCATAGACGATCTGCGCTTTGCGACCAATGGGTGTCAAGATACCGTCGTGGTAGGGTCCATGTTTACGCAGATGATAAAAGGAGATGCTATTGAGTACGCACAAGCGAGTATTCAAAAGCTCAACGACAAACTCAGTGGGGCTTCAGCCCAACAACAGATCTGTGCAGATATGGTGCTCAGTGCCTTTATTGCAGCGATGCAAAACTATGAGAACCTACAAAACGGCAAAACCGAAGAGATGCACGTACTAAAAATGAAAGAGAGTTGTGAGAATGAATCAGATATATAAACAAAAACATGAACTATGGCTTGCTATCGCCTTTACATCCTTTGCAATAAATGATGAAAAGATAAAATCTAAACTCTATGATTTTTCTCAAATCGCCTTTCGTCATATGAAATGGATCAGCTCCGAGCTACTTTTAGCAGGAGAGAATTACAACTACGATAGAGAGATGCAACTTTGCAAAAAAGAGAGCCTCTTTGAACTCATAGAAGATCTCAAGATAAAAGTAGAAGCAATTCAGAACCACTACCCACACACAAGACTTGGGAGTCGCTGCAGAAGTGATGATGCCTATCTTTTAGAATATCTTACATCCCTTCTTGGCAATGAGCAAAACAATCACCCAATTACTGCTTTTAACAGAGAATGTATCTATGAGGAGAAAAATCTCTCTAAAGAGCAGATCGACGCACTTACTCTCTTTTTGTTTGAAGAGTCTTACAAAGAGTATGAACTTGTCTTGGTTTATGCCTATATGCAAGCGCGTACTGATGATGTTTTGCAATTTAGTGTGTTTGAAGATCTGATCGCAGAATCCCACTTTCACCTCAAATCTTTTGGCAATATGATGGCAAAACTTGGAATACTCGCTCTTCCGCGTGAACTTCACGAGATGAGCTATGTGATCCATGATCTTGAAAAATTCGTACGTAATGGGATCGCTGAGGAGGAGGCTGCAAAAGAGATGTGTCGTGAGCTGAGTTCAAAGATCAAGGATGAGGAGCTTTCAAAGTTCTTTGATTTTATCAATGAGCAAGAGAGCTATCATATCGCTCTTATGCAAAGGCTTTTAGAGACTGACATCAGCAACGAAGCAGCGATGACAAATCTTGATTTTGATGAGTTTTGGAGCGGTGTGGATATTTAGCCCCTTAGGCTATTCCACAACATCCCAAGGTATTCATGTACAGCACGTTGAGAGTTTTGAAGATTTGAAATACTTGGCGCGCTTAAAAAATCTGTTTCATCTTTTTTAAAGCCTGTAGGTGCAGCGATCATATCCAAACCTACTGAACTAAAAAGTTTCATAGAGCGAGGCATATGTGTTGCACTTGTCACGAGGATAAAGGGTTCTTCTCCCACGATCTCTTTTGCAAAAAGCGCTTCTTCTTTGGTATCTTTTGGCTGAGGATTGACAATCATATTCTCTTCTTTCACCCCCAAAGCTTTTGCAAGTTTCGCATTCATTTGCGCATTGGATGTGTTTGTATCTCCCTCATAGCCTGTAAATATCAGCTTACTCTTTGGATGTAGGAGATGCAAGCGAATCCCCTCGATCACACGCTTCACACCTGCATCTGAGAGCTGGGATGTAATAGGCTGAGAGATATCCGTTGTATGCCCATTTCCTAAGACATGGATATAGCTTACTTCTTGTGAAGTTTCATATTTTGGGTATTTCTCTTCAAGAACACTTACCAAAAGATTGGAAAATGGCTGATAAGAGAACAAGAACAAAAGGGTCACACCAAGGCTTAGAGCATACTGCGCCAAACGCTCTTTTTTTCTAAACCAAAGAAAGAGGCCAAGAAGCAAAAGTGAGAGGATCATCCCAAGTGGTTCTATAAAAAAGGTGATACATTTTTTAATTAAAAATCCTAGTTCCATTTTATACTACTCCATCCACTTTATTAAAATACAAATGATTTGTTTCATAATTATATCTGAGGATAGTCAACTAGCAATTTGAGTTATAATACCAAAATCGAAGAATGGGAGATGATTATTCTAATGGTTACTCAAGATGCTTAACACAAATCTCAAAGTACTTTATGTGGAAGATGATGAAATCGCTCGTGAAAATGGTTTAGAGTATCTAGCAAACTATTTTAAGCATATTTATGAAGCAGCGGATGCATTTATTGCGCTCAAGCTTTATAAAGAGCACGAGCCTGATATTATCATCACTGATATTCAGATGCCTAAGCTCGATGGTTTAGAGTTTGTGAAACGTATACGCAAACAAGACAAAAGATGTCAGATAATTGTTATCACTGCGTTTAGTGATGCTACATATCTTTTTAAAGCCATAGAGTTAGGACTCGTAAAATACCTCGTCAAACCAGTCAAAGAGATTGAACTTGATGCGGCAATCAATATATGTATAGAGAATATAAAGGCAGAGTATTCTAATATTTTTCTCTTTTCAGATACGACAAAATATGATTATTACAACCAAACACTCGTCAGTAATGGAAAAATAGTAAAACTAAGGACAAAAGAGATTCAGCTCCTTGATCTACTTATTAAGCATCAGACTCGTTATGTGACATACTATGAAATAGAAAATTATATTTGGAAAGAGAGTGCCATGAGTAAAGATGCACTGAAAACTTTAGTGAAAAATCTCAAAGCAAAACTTCCCAAAGATAGCATCTCTAATCTTACAGGTACAGGGTATAAAATTGAGCTTAGAAATAAGTAATATTCTAGCCTATGGAATCACCTTTGGCATTTTAATCATGAGTATATTTTATACTTTTATACGTTATGTTTATTCACGAGAACTTCTCTACTTTAGCTACTTTGTGATGCAACTCTTTTCTCTCTTTTATATCGCTATATATAGTGAACTTTTCAACATTCCCACTCTCTACAAAGATCTCTCTTTAGCTTTTGCAATAATAGGTGCTGTACTCTTTTCTATCTCTTTTTATGAAGGAGAATTTACCCCAAAGATAAAAAACTATCAAGATCTAATCAAAAATAGTGCTCTAGTATATTTGGTTCTATTAACAGTGTTTTATCATTACATACTTTTTGAATACCTTCCCTATACCATCGTTTACGGTATCTTATTGCTTAGTGTGGTTTTTAATCTAAGACAAGGCTTTAATCCTACTGTTTTTTATGTACTTGGTTGGTTTATACTCTGCCTTTTACTTTTTGCCTTTGATATGAAAGAGTATTTCATACAGACAGATTCTGCAGATATTGTACTCATCGCATTTGCTATAGAAGCTCTCCTTTTTACTACCTCGATCTCTTATAAATATGTACTTTTAAAAAAGGAAGCCTTGGATTATCAAAATATGCTTCTACAACAATCAAAGATGGCACAAAGTGGGGAGATGATAGGAAATATAACACATCAGTTTAGACAGCCACTAAATAACTTATCTTATATTTTAATGAATATCAAAAAACGCTACGAAAATGGAAAAATTGATCATGAGTATTTCAACAAAAAGTTTTACTCTGCACAAGATCAAATTCAATTTTTATCCAAGACTATTGATGATTTTAAAGCGTTCTACCTCCCTTCAAAACATAAAGAGGAGTTTCGAGTTAAAGAAGCGATCGAAAATACTTTGAGGATTTTAAGTGCAGACTTAAAGCATCGTGGTATCTCTATTCATTTTGAGTTTAACACAGATGAAAACATAAAAGTATATGGTATTAAAAATGAACTTTCACAAGTATTCCTTGCACTTCTTACAAATGCCACTGAAGCGCTGAGAGATAGAGAGGAAGCACGTATAAGTATAGATGTCAATGCTTCAAGTGCTGAGGTTATTATAAGAATACAGGACAATGCAAAAGGGATAAATCCAAAGCATCTTGAGAAAATATTTCAGCCCTACTTTTCAACAAAAGAGCAAGGTACAGGCATAGGTCTTTATCTTGTCAAGCTCATCATAGAAAAAAGTTTCGAGGGGAAAATAGCAGTGAAAAATCAAACCCAAGGAGCTTGCTTCACCCTCTCTTTAGAGAAGGTTATTTAGTATTTTGAGGATATATAAACGCTAAGTGCGTTATTGTCTGTATTTTAGGATCCTCTTTTGCAAAAACGATAAGCTCGAGTTTATACGTCGTATTTGAGTATTTTGAAATACTTGATACTTTTGTAGTTTCTACAATAAGGATCTTTTTTTTACGTTGTCCTGCTTCAAGCTGAGGCGGGTTAAACCTTCTAATACGAAAGTTAGGATCATTTTGTATTTTTACATCATAGGTATAGGTCTGTTCTTGTATATTGTGTATTGCTAGAACATAGCTATTATAAACTACATTATTCTCATCTATTCTATAAAGTGAGTCTGATTTTTCAGCTGTCGCGAGCACATACTCTTTTTCAGAGGCAAGGAGAAGCGCAAAGAGAAGAGAAGCTACAAGAACGACACTCAACATAATATTTTTTTTATTAAAAAAGTTTATTTTTGTATTCTTTAATACACTTTTTGTACTTCCCCACTCAATTAAAGACTCTTTGCCTAACTTACCCATCACTTTCGTACAAGCATCACAACACTCTAAGCAGTTGATGCACTCAAGTTGTAAACCTTTTCGTATATCAATATGTGTAGGACAAATTTTCACACAAGCTTCACAGGTAGTACACTCTTGATCTCTGTTTGTATTGTAAATAACATGTTTTGTCTCATCATCGTAAAGAACTGTTTGTGTGCTTGAATAGGGACAAATATATGTACAAAAGTTCTCTTTTAGATAAACGATATCAAAAAGTAAAAATAGAGCAATACTCAAAAGGACAACAATCATCAGGATGTGTTCTGAGGGTTTGTTCAGGTAAGTAAAAAAATCTTCGTATGGCACAAAATAAAGTAAAAAGTTTGTAGCGATCATAAGCGCTAAGACACCCCACAAAGAGACAGCTATTGTTTTGAGTAATATTGTTTTTGCTTTTGAGTAGTTTTTCTCTTTTTGTTTATTTTTGACTCTTCGCATATCGAGAAGTGTTCCTTCAATAAGGTCACGATAGATAACTCTAAAGATAGTCTGCGGACACGCCCATCCACACCATACACGACCAAGAATGGAGGTCGTAGCAATGATTCCAATAAATAAAAACATCAATAAAAAAGGCATGACATAAAATTCACTTACACTAAAAGCAAATCCTACAAAATGAAACTCGAACTTTTCGAAAGAAAGTAGCAAAAGATGATTTCCATTGATCCTAACAAAGGGAACGACTAAAATAAATAGGGTGATGAACGCATAAATAAGATAGCGTTTATTAGCATTTGACATAATTACTCCTTAAGATTTTGAGAAGTATATTCAGTAATGGTGTTCGTTTGGTGGTATTTAAAAAGAACCCTCTTTTTGCTATGCTCATGCTACGAATGCTCTATATAATATCCCTTACAAAAAAGGGAGAAAAATGGGGTCCGTTTCTATAAAGTTGAAGCTACAACTTATCCTGATCATTACGATTATTTTCATAACAGGTGCTATTATTGTTCAATCTATGGCGAGTATAAACCAGCTCAATGAGAAAAATATTCAAAAATATAAAGAAGAAGCTTATAAAAACAAAGAGATAGAACTCAAAAATTATATCTCTATTGCTACAAAGTCAATAGATTCTTTTTATCAGAGGACATCTCAAGATAAGATCAAACAAGAAGTAGAAGATGAGCTCAAAAAAGAGACGGATTTTCTCTTTAGCATCATCAATAAAGAGTATGAAAAAAATGTAAATGTCCTCTCTGCCAATCAACTCTCACAGCATATCAAAGATCTAGTCAGTGCAGTGCGATATGGTGAAGATGGCTATTTTTGGATAAATGACACCTCTGCAAAAATGATTATGCACCCAATAAACCCAGCATTGGATTCAAAAGATTTATCTGATTTTAAAGACCCAAACGGTGTTTACCTTTTTAATGAAATGGTCAAAGCCTCAAAAGCCAATGGAGAGGGTATTGTTGAGTACAGTTGGGCAAAGCCTGGGTTTGAAAAGCCACAGCCAAAAGTATCTTATGTAAAGTTATTTAAACCCTTTAACTGGGTGATTGGAACTGGAGCATATGTCTCGGATGTTACAGCAAAAATGCAACAAGAAGCACTCAAAACAGTATCTGAGATGCGCTTTGGTGAGAGTGGCTATTTTTGGATCAACGACACAACTCCTACGATGGTAATGCATCCTATGAATCCAGCGTTAAACGGAAAGGACTTAACAACAACAAAAGACCCAAATGGTGTTTTTCTCTTTAACGAGATGGTAAGTATTACAGCAAAACAAGGCTCAGGTATGGTTCAGTACCATTGGGAAAAACCAGGCTTTGATACGCCTCAACCTAAGATGTCCTATGTAGAGATTTTCAAGCCATGGGGCTGGATAATAGGAACAGGCGAATATATAGATAATATTGAAACTAAAATCATACAAATGAGACAGGAGGCTACAGATGAAGTGATTGCAACTACAAGTAAAATAATTATCTCTTCCCTTATTATCTCTATTCTCATAGCTTTTGGAGTTTCATTTATTGCCAATAAAACAATTTTGCAGCCTATTCAAGAAATCTTACATGTCACATCTGATTTAGCAGATGGCGATGGCGATCTCACAAAAAGAATTGTCACAAAAAGCAATGACGAAATTAAAAAAATTGCTCAATATGTAAATCAGTTTATAGAGAAAGTACATACAAGCATACAAGCAGTGAAATCAGCGAGTATAGAAAATTCTTCTACCTCCCATGAGCTCTCTATTACATCTCTTAATGTAGGTAAAAATGTTGAACGCTCGGTAGTTATTGTCAATACAACAACACAAGACACACAAACTATCATGCAGGAGATAACAGTCTCTATAGAGAATGCAAGAAATAGTAAAAATGAGATATTAGAAGCCAAAACTATTCTTAATGATGCAAAGGATGTCATTATAGAACTCACAAGTAAAGTTCGCACGAGTGCTCAAAATGAAACTGAGTTAGCGCATAGTATAGAAACACTTTCTTTAGATATAGAGCAGGTAAAGAATGTTTTAGAGATCATATCAGATATAGCAGATCAAACAAACCTATTGGCACTCAATGCTGCAATAGAAGCAGCAAGAGCAGGCGAACATGGAAGGGGTTTTGCTGTTGTAGCTGATGAAGTAAGAAAATTAGCAGAACGAACACAAAAGAGTCTCTCAGACATCAATACGACTATTAATATTATTGTGCAAGCGAGTCTTACAGCGAGTGAGCAGATGAATAATAATTCAAAAGATATTGATGCTCTAGCATCCCTCTCTGTAGAAGTTGAAAATAAAATAAACAAAACGGCATCTCTTGTAAATCAAGCTGCATATGCAAGTGATATTACTGTACAAGATTTTGAGAATACGGGCGTGCATCTTCATAAGATTGCAGAAAGTATCCAAGAGATCAACTCAATCTCAACGATAAATGCAAGGAGTGTAGAAGAGATAGCAGCTGCATCTGATCATTTAAACAACATGACCGATTCTCTTACTCAAAAGCTTAAACTGTTTAAGACTTGATTCTTCATTCCTCTTATTTGCTTAGAAGTATCATAAGAGTATAATGGCGCAATTTATTTTACAAGGGTTTTTATGCAAGCATTTGGTATTTTTTCAACAAATTTTGACCATGAGTATCTCACATCTCACTATCTTTACTTTCCAAATGAAGAGGAGACGATCGACACAAAAGAGCTCGAAGCGATGCTTAAAAATAGACGCAAGACAGTTGCGGGCACTATCTTTTTGTACAACCCTGCTCTTGCTCCTGTTGGGTATTCCAAAGATGCATCACTCGCATCACAGGACTATCCTTTTGATGGAAAATATACTGAACTCACCCAAGATCATACCCATTTCCTCATCGCCTCAGCTCTTAAAAAACTCTACAAAGGCAAACTCGTAGAGATCAAATACCTCTTTAATTACAACAAAGAAAATATCGAACCAACCTATGTGCTCGAGGAGTTTGATAGCGATCTAGAAAAATACAACACAAACCTTCTCACACGCTTTGATAAAAATCTCAACTATCTTGATATAGCCAATATTCGTCTCAACGGAAAGTTTGTCTTTTTTGGAAGCGGGCACAAATACGATAGACACCACAAATCGATCATCGCGTATGCAGAGTCTCTGAGCGCGCAGGTACAAAAACTAGGAAAAGAGATCGCTTTTATCCACGATAAAAACTATAGTGCTGAGGAAGCCTTAGAAAAAGCGTACTTTTTAGCACCTCTTGCATCAGGTGGAAAGCTCAAAGATATTCGTGCCAACGCTTTTAAAGCGGCATTTAGCACAAACCCTCCAACGATTCAGAGAATCGGCTAAGTCTCACGCTTTGCCCAGCGTGCGAAAAAGCGCGCACACTGGAGTCCTTGTGGGATCTTTGCATCTGCGAGGATATGTTTGGCTAAGATCTTTGCCAAATAAGGGGCAAGAACGAATCCATACCCCCCGTTTCCATTGATCATATAAAGATTTGGATACGATACAAAATCATCATAGTTAGGCTTTTTTATTTTTACTTTTTTCTCACAACACTCCAAAGTCTGCGTGGAATCTATCAGTGGTCCAATGATTGGGATGTAATCAAATGAGCCTGAGCGCAGACCCATGTAATCTTTGAATACCTTTACATCTTTGAGGCAAATCGTCTTGGTTGCTTTTTGTAAAAGCTCTGCCCTGCCCGCTTCTACATCATAAGGCTTACTAGATTTTTGAGGATGGTAGTGAACATTATGTGTCGCGCCGATAGCAAGAACTCCATTTTCTGAGGGAGAGATAGAGACCTCTTGATGCAGAGAACAGCTATTGGATGTAGAACTTTGGATGTCGATGCGATGCCCCCAGATTCCACGAAGCTTGATATACGGTTCTTTTATAAGGCTTTCATACGCTCCTGTAGCGAGTACTACATCCAAAGCACTATAAAGCTCATCGATCACCCACATCCCATCATCATAGACAAGACTCTTCACTTTATGTTTACGAAATTCTGATCCTTTACTTAGGGCGATACACATTCTACGTGCATCGACTACACCCGCTTCTAAGCAGACTTTTTCTCTTTGTCGTGCTTGGGATGTAAGGGAGTCTAAACACTCTTGTGGTGCTTCTTGCAAAGGGAGAGTTGTTGTTTGTTTATAAGAGCGAAGTGTTGCATCATCTGCTTCGTCTTGAGCGATATGTACAAGTGGTACAACTTTAAAAATATGGGGAAAATTGTTTTTGTAAAATTCAAAGCTATAAAGATAAGCATCGTGCAAAAGCTCTTTGAGCTCCCCTGCTTTGGAGAATTTTGGAGATATAAAAGCACCTGCAGCGCCGCTTCCACCGCTAGCAATCCCCTCCATATCAAGTAGCAACACTTTTTTATTGGCACGCATCAACTCATAAGCAAGGCTACATCCGTTGATACCCGCACCAATAATCGCTACATCATACAAGCTAGATACTCACCTCTTTGATATCTGCGATATTGAGGATACTTTTATAGATCGATCCAACAAGCGCTTTTCTATTATTCTTGATCGCTTCATCTTCAGCGTTGACCATCACATCATCAAAGAACTGATCGAGCTCAGGTTTGAGCCCAAGAAGTGCATCAAGCTCCTCTTCATACGAAGCATAGGATGTAGAGATCACATCGATATAACGTACATGAAGTGCTGATTCTGCATCCTCTTCAAAAAGATGTGGTTCTACATCCAAAGAGGCTTGCATATCCATATCTTTGGTGATATTTGCCACACGCTTAAAAGTAGCACTGGCCTCAGAAAAGCTCTCACTTGAAGCGATCGTGTTAAGTGCTTCTATCTTTTTACCGATTGATACAAGTTCTCTCTCACCCGAAGCAAGGACAGCTTCTACGATCGATGGGTTTACCTTGTAAAATTGCTTGAGACGCTCTAAGATAAATGCTTCTAGCTTGTGCATCTCAAAAGGTGCATAAGAGAGTGCAAGTCTATTCATCGTTTTGACAATATCAAAAGCAAAACCATATTCATTGACGATACGGATGATCCCATTGACCGCACGGCGAAGTGCAAAAGGATCACGCGAACCTGTTGGGATCTGGTTGATGCTAAAGAGTGCGATAAGGGTGTCAAGCTTTAAGCTCATCGCGATGATAGCACTCAGCGGTGTGGATGGCAATGCGCTCTCCTCGCCATCTGGAAGATACTGCTCTGTGATCGCTAAAGCTACCGCTTCATTCTCCCCTTGTGCAAGTGCATAATAACCACCCATAAGCCCTTGAAGCTCAGTAAACTCATACACCATCTCACTCATAAGATCCGCTTTTGCCAAAGAGATCGCTTTGTCTAAGTCCTCTTGGCTCGCATCAATTTCATAAAGTTCATAAAGTGCGTGAGCGATCGCAGTCTCTCTTTTGATCTTATCAGCCACACTTCCAAGACCTTTAAAAAATGCCACTTTTTCAAGTCCATCCGTACTCAGACCATTTTTAATATCATTATCATAAAAGAAAAGTCCATCTGCTAAACGAGGACGAAGTACCTTTTCATTCCCCTCTATTACTTTAGAATAATCCTCTGTCAGAGCATTGGAAACGACTACAAATTTATTGAGAAGTTTGCCGTTTTGAAAAACAGGAAAATATCTCTGATGTTCTTTCATCGATGTAATGATAACTTCTGGAGGAAGACGTAAAAACTCCTCATCAAAAGTCCCTAGAAGAGCCTTTGGATGTTCGGTGATCGCGACCACTTCTGCAAGAAGATCTTCATCTACCTCGATATTTAAAGCCTCTTGTGCCTCAAGTGCTTGAAACTGTGAGAGGATATCTTCTCTTCTTTGTTCTGCAAAAAGTGTCACACCCCCATTTTCAAGCACTTCAAAGTACTCTTTTGCTCCATTAATTGGAACCGCTTCGAAATTGCTGATACGGTGTACAAAAGTGTGTTTTGCAGATCTTTTTCCAAAAAGCTCCATATCGACAAGCTCATCACCCAAGAGCACATTCACCCAACGAATAGGACGAATAAAGCTCTCTTTGAGATCTCCCCAACGCATTGATTTTCCAAAATCAAGTGATTTGATCCATGTTTCAATGATCTCAGGAAGAAGTGCAACAGACTCTTGACCGGGCTTGTCTCTTTTATAATAGAGAACCTCTTTGCCATTTTTTTGCGCTGTAGTGATCTCTGCAAGCTCTACACCACATTTACGGGCAAAACCCTCTGCAGCAGGTGTTGCTTTGCCATCTTTATACGCGACTGCTAGAGGTGCACCAAAGAACTCTTCTACACTCGCTTCTTGTTTTGTTTGAAACTCTCTATGCCAAATTACTAAACGACGCGGTGTATAATAAAATTCAAACTCTCCTAAAAGGGAATTTTTTTCTAAAATGTCAGCGTACTTCTTTTCAATATTTTTTAACTCTTTTAAAAGTGGAACCGCTGGAAGTTCTTCTACACCGATCTCTATTAGTAAGGTTTTAAACATAATATATACTCTTTTCTTGCAAATTTATAATCGCGATTTTACCTCTTTTTTGGTTAAATAGTTCTTTTGTTAAATATATCTTAAATAAGACAAATATAGTCTGATTTATGTTTATCTAAAAGTTTTTATCGTTACAATACCAAATATTTCAAATTAAAAAGGAAAACGAAGATGCCAAAAATCAACAAATACGTAGATATCGACCAAGTAGAAAGAGAAGCAAAAAAAGATCTTATCGATCGTCACTCTCCATTTATTCACTGTGCAAGTACTGCAAAAGCTGGTGAGCCATTTGAAGTAACTGTGAAAATGGGTCAAGAATATACGCACCCAGATGATTTTGATCACTACATCGAGTCTGTTACACTTTTCAACGGTGATGTAAAATTAGCACAAGCTACTTATGTACCAGGAACTCTTGGAAATGTAAAAGCACACAACACAACAACTTTCACAATTATCCCAACTGGAAAAAAACTTAACCTTATCGCTCACGGTTACTGTACAAAACACGGTATCTGGGAAGGTACTGCAGTAGAAGTTACTGTAGAAGGCTAATAAGAAGCCCTTTTTTAGGGCTTTTATTACAAAAAAGAATATCACTCAATTTTTCTGCTCTTTTTCGTAAGAGATCTTGTTCTTGTTTAAGATAACCCATAAACTCTACTTTGTATTCACATTTCACATCTTCAATGAAGCGTTTAAAGACACTAAGATCATGTTCATCTCCAAGAATATCAGCCAAGATCCCAGAAACTTTTACTCTCGGGCCCAATACACATTCTTCATTTTTCTTTATAAGTCGCATATGATACCAGTGGTATTTCACCCATTTTCGCCATGCATGAAAATCTTTATCAGATTGTGTTTTATAAGCTTTCTTTTTCAACTTACTCGCTTTTTTATACCCTTTTTTTATACCCTTATCAAGAGCTCTTGAACTCTTTTCTTTTAATCTATATTGCTCAATGTTTTTTCTATTCTCTTCAAATTCTGCTCTGTATAAGGCAAAATAATTTTGTACACTTATTTCACTCTGTACCTTCATAGATTCAATACTTTGAACTATCTGCATATAACGATTCTCATCCAAATTATACTTTAAGACAATCTTTTTAAAAGTCTCTTCAAGCATCCTTTTATCTCGAATTGCAGAAAACTGTTTTGCAGTTTCTTTAAAATATTGGTTTTGTGCATCATAAACACCACTTATTTGAAGTTGAGGGCGAATAATACGAAGTAATCCTCTCATTTTTTTACAACGTTTACGTAGCTGATGAATTTTTTTATCCATACTTAAAGAGTTATCTTCGATCTCTTCTATTGATTTTTTTAATTGTGAAAGGGCTACTTTTTGTGATTGTTTTTCAACATTTTTCTTTAAGTTTATGCTGTAAGACACGAC
>JAGGTH010000058.1 GCA_021163845.1 Helicobacteraceae bacterium
TAACTTTTAATACATAAAAGAATAATAAATGGTATAATCTTCTTACAACTTTTTTTATGAAAGATATTTATATTATCTCTACAAATTAGAAAGACTTAAGTTGCAGTTTTGCTTAGCGTTGGTATAATTCGCAACTTTAAAACCTAAACAAGGATAACAGTCATGGCAAGAAAATGTGCTATAAGTGGCAAAGGCCCGATGAGCGGGAACAATGTTTCACATGCAAAAAATAGAACAAAGCGTCGTTTTTTACTTAACTTAAGAACTGTGCGTATTACCCTAGAAGACGGTACTACGAAGAAAATTAAGATTTCTGCAAAAGAACTACGCACACTTAAGAAAAATTCTTAGTACTGAAGGAATTTAAGTGAATCTTTTATCGAGGATTCGCAAATTTCTCCATTGGGAGGCTTCTCCCAAACCACATATCACACTCAATGATGAGCTTTACGCTCAACTCCAACCATTTAGAACCCCAATCATTCTCGTCCAACTCTGTATGATAATCGGAACACTCGGTTATATCTATATAGAAGATTATTCCATCATGAATGCTATCTTCCAATCAGGGTATACTTTTACTACTGTTGGGTTTGGGTCATTAAATGAAGGAGAATTTTCAGCTGCTGGGCAAATATTTACAGTAACGCTTATTATCTTGGGCTTTACTGTGTTTACAGTTGCGGTGGGTATTGTTGTAGATGTTGTGCGTCGAGGTGAGTTGAGTAAAATATTAAAGGAGAGAAGGATGCTGTACAAAATAGCAAGGTTTAAAAAGCATTTTGTCGTTTGTTATCACAACGAATACACGATAGAGGTGACAAAACAACTGCGAAAAAATCATATACCTTTTGTCGTACTAGATCCACGTGAAGAGATTCATGAATGGGCGCGAGAATACAAGTATCCTGCATATCTTCATACAGAACCACATGCTGAGATCAGCATGCTCAAAGCACATATGGCCTCTGCAAGGGGACTTATCACACTTTCTAGTTCGACCTCGGATAATATTGCGCTGATCGCCTCAGTGAGACTTTTTGAGAGAGAACATTGTCTCCCACGCCCATATTACATCATCTCCTCCTCTGACAGTATGGAGGATGTGGAAAAGCTCAAAAAACTTGGTGCCGACACCGTTGTCTCTCCGACAAAACTCACAGCACAAAGGGTGAGTGCGATGGCGGCGCGCCCTGATATGGAAAACCTCCTCGAAGAGTTCTTATACAGAAGTGATAATCCGCTGAACATGCAGGAGATCGAGGTTCCAAAGTTTAGTTGGGCAGTACTCAAAAAACTCAAAGAGACACATATCCGTCAGATCACCAATACATCCGTTATAGGGATCACAAAAAAAGATGGAAAGTTCTTAGCGATGCCAAAAGGGGATGTTTTGGTAACGAGTGAGTGTAAACTTTTACTCATAGGAAGTCAAGCGGGTATCAATATGACACGTGATATTTTAAGAAGAAGAGAAAAACCGAAGGAATTACGCTATGTATAAATTAACACAAGTTCAAAGTGGAGTCTGTGCAAGTGATGGTTTTTTTGCAGATGGTGTGAGTGCAGGACTCAAAAAAGAGGGTGCAAAAGATATGGCATTTATCTATAGTGATACACTCTGTGACATCGCTTCTGTATTTACAACCAATAAAATGTGTGCGGCACCTATCAAGCACTTTAGAGCAAAGGGAGATTTTCAGACAAATTTTGTGATGATAAACTCCAAAAATGCAAATGCTATGACTGGAAAAGCAGGGATCGAAGATATTGAAGATGTACTCGCCTCGTCTCAAGAACAAGTAATCAATCCTGTAATGAGCTCTACTGGTGTGATCGGTGTGAGACTTCCAAAACAAAAGATCATTGAGGGGATGAAGCTCTTTGATCTAAGTGCGAGAAATCCTCATGCAGCCGCACAAGCGATCATGACAACCGATACATTCTCTAAAGAGTGTGCGTACAAGGTAGAGCTTGAAGATGGAAGTTTTTTCCATATTGGTGCAATGGCAAAAGGGGCAGGGATGATCAACCCTGCTATGGCAACGATGCTTTGCTTTATCACCACCGACGCAGCTGTTTCTAAAGCGCAGATGCAAGAGATCTTAGATGAGGTGACTATCACCACTTTTAATGCGGCTAGTGTCGATGGGGATACTTCGACAAACGATACGGTGATGCTTTTAAGTAATGCAAAAAGTGGCGTCTATCACAAAGAAGCATTCAAAGAAGCGCTTTATAATATCATGCTCTTTTTAGCAAAAGAGATGGTGCGTGATGGTGAGGGTGCGACCAAGCTTGTAACCTATGATGTCACTGGTGCAAAAGACAACCAAGAAGCAGAGATCGTAGCCAAAGCACTCTCTAATTCACTCCTTGTTAAAACAGCGCTCTTTGGTGAAGACCCAAACTGGGGACGTATCGCTTCTACTGTGGGTGCAAGTGGTGTGGAAGCTTATGAGGAGAGCTTAAGTATCTCTTTTGATGATCTTTGCGTTTATAAAAATGGGGAGCTTCTTTTTGATGCAGCGATGGAGAAAGAAGCCGCAGCCGTGATGCAAAAACAAAGTTTTACCATCTCTTGTGATCTTGGAGTTGCAAATGGAAGCTTTAGAGCCTTCGGATGTGACCTTGGATATGAGTATGTTAAGATTAATGCGGACTATAGAACTTAAATTGTTTTCCCTAGCTTAGGCAGATGCCATTTTTTATAAAATGCCAAAAGGCGTAGGGCTATACTTAAAAGTGCTACGCCAATAATGCTAAACTGATTGATAGCATCAAAAAAGTCTAATAAAGCGAGTAAAACTGCGACAATCACTGCAATCGAACCATAAAAGTCACTTACCAAAACGGTAGGGACTTGGTTGATCATTACATCCCGAGTTACCCCTCCACCAACAGCTGTAATAAAGCTCAATATCACAACTCCAAAAAAGTTAAACTCTGCATTGATAGCGAGAATAGCACCTGTAATGCTAAAAGCGACAAGCCCGATCGTATCACTTATCACAAAGATCCATTTTTGTTCTAAAGAGGGCTTGGTGTAGAGTTTAAAAAGCAAAATTACCCCGAGTGTGATAAAAAGAGTGAGGGCTGGGTAGATATGAGTAAAAGCAAAAGGGGATGTACTTAAAATCGTATCGCGAAGTACCCCACCACCTAAAGCGGTGAGGGTAGAAGCGATAAGAATACCTAGAATATCAAGATCGTTTTTGATAGCGATAAGAAATCCACTGATACAAAAAGCGATGATCCCGATAATATCTGCATAGATAAAAAATTCTGGCATTTTTAGTTTTGGTATTCGCTTTTAAAAGCGACGTAGCGCGAAGCTGATGCATAAAGTTCTGCTACCTCTTCATCGTTGAGTTCTCGTACAAGTTTTGCAGGAGATCCCATGATCAAAGAGCGCGGAGGAAAGACCTTGTTTTTTGTCACAAGTGCGCCTGCGCCCACAATCGATTCTTTGCCGATCACAGCACCATCTAAAATAGTAGCGCTCATCCCTATAAGGCAAGCACTTTCAATCGTGCATCCATGGAGCATCACACGATGTCCAATGGTCACATCATCACCAATAATAGTAGGATTTCCATCGCTTCTATCCTCTTTTTTATAGTGAGTGACATGGATCATAGAAAGATCTTGAATATTGACACGATCCCCTATTTGGATGTAGTGTACATCCCCACGTACCACGCATCCAAACCAGATAGAGCACTCCTTCCCACATATGACATCACCCACTACATCCGCAGAGGGTGCGACCCAAGTATTTTGACCTAGTTTTGGCATAAAATTTTTGTATGGGTATAGCATCTTAACTCTCCACAAAGAGGCGTGAAGCGAGTTGTTGTACGCTTGATGCACTCTCTTTTTTGGTCGCTTTGGTAATTTTATTGACAAAGTCTTCTAACATTTTATGGTTATTGATCTTTGGTGTGTTCGCATCGTTAGATATCTTTATGTAAGAACCATCTTCTTGAAGTTCATGTGCCAATTCATTATCAGAACATTGAAGCTTGAGTATCTGTAAAATACGGTCTTTTGCAGCTTCATCCTTGATCGCTGTGAGAAGCTCGATTCTTCGCATCAAGTTTCTTGGCATCCAGTCTGCACTTGAGATGTAGACCTTAGTTGCATCATTTTTGAAATAAAACACACGTGGGTGTTCAAGATATTTCCCTAAGATAGAGATCACACGGATATTTTCACTTACTCCTTCTACCCCAGGTTTGAGGCAACAGATTCCACGTACTATGAGATCAACTTTGACCCCTGCCATACTTGCTTTATAAAGAGCACGGATAATGTCATCATCCACCAGAGAGTTTACTTTTGCGATGATCTGTCCATCGGCACCTTTTCTTGTCTCATTTTGGATGAGAGAGAGGAGCTTTGGCTTGATTTGTGCAGGAGCCATATAAAGCTCATTGAGTTTACCTTTTTTGCTAAAGCCAGTGAGAAAATGGAAAAAACGTGTGAGATCATTTGTTACCACATCTTTACTCGTGAGATAACTGATATCTGTATAGATCTTGGCAGTCGATGGGTTGTAGTTTCCTGTCCCAATATGTGCATATTGCTTGAGTTTTCCATGTTTACGACGCGTGATTAGGGCTGCTTTTGCGTGTACTTTAAAGCCTTTGATCCCATAGATCACGTGGGCTCCCGCTTTTTCTAGTGCTTTTGCCCAGATAAGATTGTTCTCTTCATCAAAGCGCGCCTTGAGCTCTACCATTACTGTGACCTGTTTGCCAGATTCACTCGCACTCATCAGGGCTTGAACGATCGGTGAGTTCGTTCCTGAGCGATAAAGTGTCATCTTGATAGAGACTACATCAGGATCTTTAGCGGCACTTTGGATGAGGTTGACCACTGGTTCAAAACTTTCATACGGGTGATAGAGTAAAATATCTTGTTTTTCAAGGGTGCTAAAAATATTCTCATTATGGTCGAGTGGTGGAAGGTTTTTAGGCTTGAACGGTGGTAGTAAAAGATGTGCGAAATCTTTGTTTGAAACGATCTGCCAAAGACTCGAGAGGTTTAAAAAAGTATGAAATTTATAGATATCATCTTTATAAACATTCGTATGGCGATTGATAAAGTTGACGATCTCTTCATCCGAATTACTTCCCATCTCAAGGCGTACCATCTCCCCTTTACGACGAAGTTTAAGCCCCTCTTCGAGGATCTCTAGGAAATCATCTGCTTCCTCCTCTTCGATCGCGATATCGGCATTTCTCGTAACACGAAAAGATGCATATTTTTGGAGTTTATAACCTGGAAAGAGATCTTCAACATGTTTCGCCACTAAACTTTCGATAGGTACATACACACCGCTATGAAGCTCAATAAACCTGTCGAGTACACGAGGTACACGAATGATCCCAAATCTATCTATCGCCTCATCTTCGGTATCTTTGAGTTTGACAATCAGTCCAAAGCTAAGGTTATTGAGGTGTGGAAATGGATGTGTTGCATCAATAGCGATCGGGATGATAACGGGATAGATATTCTCATAGAAAAATCGCTTAAGTTGCACTTTTTCACGTTGATCAACTTCGTCATAAGACTTGATCGAGATCCCCTCGTTTTCGAGTTTTGAAAGGATCTCTGCGAGACAATGTTCGACCACTTGTTGCTCTTGATGCAAATACTCGCGTATCTCACGAAGTTGCTGCAAAGGTGTGAGCTTATCCGCACCCGAGACAATGATTCCTGCTGTAAAGAGCTTTTTTAGTCCTGCGACACGTATCATGTAAAATTCATCAAGGTTTGTACCATAAATAGCGAGAAATTTAAGACGTTCTAAGAGTGGAAGTGATGTGTCTTGGGCTTGTTTTAAAACTCTAGTGTTAAATTGAAGCCAAGAGAGCTCACGGTTGTTATAAAGATTAGGATTTTTTAAATTAAGCATGGGAAGTTCCTATCTACGTAGTAGTTTTTTTGTATTATATCCAAAACTCAACATTTCATTATCACTTTATAATGCCACTTCCTTTATAGTTTGCAGAGTGGTAGATGGTAGTTCCATTTTTACGTGCATAATAGCGCATGAGTAAGTTTTGGAGCGTAGGCTCGATCGAGGGGGCGAACCAAGCGTTATTACTGAGTGCAAGAATAAAATCTACATCCCCATCATAGAGCTCTTGGCATGTTGCTTCATAGCAAATTGCATTACGAAACTTGACCCCTTTTATCATAAAATCACTCGGCTCCTTTGCTGTAGAAAAATCAGCTTCACCTGCAAAAAACATCTCATTGATAAAGTTTTGTGCAAATTTTGGGAGTGGAATATATTCACCAAAAGGAACTAAGATCATTTTTTTTGCAATGGTGTATTTGCCAGCTTCAAAATGATAACTCACATTGAAGCTTTGGTGCTCTTCATACAAAAGTGCCCCCGTAACGATACTAATATCATAAGAATAGTCTAGAAGTACGTTGAGAAGCTTAGGATGTTTGTTGAGATACATTGGAAATACAGACTCAGGTAAGACGATGAGATCATATCCATCATGGCTTGCTTTTTGGATCGCATCAAAGATCATCTCTAGAGTAGATGCAAGATTTTCTCGCTTCCATTTTTTCTCTTGGGCGATATCACTTGCAAAAAGCTTGATATTTAAGGGAGCATCTTTTTGCTCTACTTTTGAGTAATCAAGGGCAAAGACTAGGAGCAGAAGTGGGCTATATTTCAATTTTTGCTTTGTGATAAAAGAGGGAAGGGTGAGAGCGAGTAATACAAGAGCAAGTTGGTATTTGAAAATCCCAATATAGCTCTCAATAAAGAGAAGTTCGATCTGCATCCAGTTAAAATCCATAGGCTCAAAAAAACTTAGCCCAAAGAGGAGTAGGGCTCGGATGTAGACCTTTTTACTCAAAGCCAAAACACCAAAAAAGAGCATATAGATCACACCAAAACCAAAAGTGATGATGGGTGTGAGATAGCCTACACCTGTGTATTTGAAACTATATCCGATCCAATAAAACCAAAGCAAACCTATAAAAAATCCAGCAATGAGTACAGCACGCCTTGGGATGTAGAGAAAAAGCGCAAGAGCACTCAGTGCAAAGAGTGTATTGAGTGCTTTGGATGTAAGAGAAAACTCTTCTAAATAGATAAATGCACTAAAAAGAAGCGCTGTGAGAATTCCCAACAAAAGATCTTTAACGAGAGGATGTAAAAGTTCAAGGCGTGGTTGTATATTTTTTATCATACAAAATTATACACATATTCAGTCACATATCAATTAACTTAAAGTATAATCGCCGCAATTTTATTACTTAAAGGATCAGTGACTATGGAAATTATCACTCAACTATTACCGTTTATCTTTTTAATTGCAATTATGTATTTTGTAATTATTCGTCCACAACAGCAAGAGGCTAAAAGACGTAAAGAGATGATAGAAGCACTTAAAAAAGGTGACAAAGTTGTGACAAATGGCGGTCTCATCGTTGTTGTTCACAAAGTTGAAGAAGGCTTTTTAAGTGTCAAGATGAACGACGATGTTATTGTTAAAATTCTCAAAGATTCTATTGCAAGAAAGTACGAGGATGAAGCTTAATTACCGCATTGTTATATTTGCCTTAGCGATCGTCTTTGGCGTATCTTTCTCTTTACCATCTCTTCTACAAACAGAAGATGGTAAAAAAGTAAACCTTGGACTTGATCTCCAAGGTGGTCTGCATATGCTCTTAGGTGTCAAAACCCAAGAAGCTACAAAATCTCGTATCAAATCCATCGCAGCTAGTATCAAATATTTTGCACAAAGAGAAGATATTCTTATTGATTCGCTCAAGTATGATGCAAGCGATATCTCTTTTTTGGTTTTAGATACTGATGAGATCCCTCGTGTAGAGAAATTTTTGGCAAAAACAGAGGGGCTCAATGTTCGTATTGACGGAGAAAATATCGGTGTTTCTCTGACTCCTGAAGAGATAGTCAAAACACAGCAACAATCTGTTGCACAAGCGATCGAGACGATTCGAAACAGACTCGATCAGTTTGGTCTCTCAGAACCAGTGGTCGCACGTCAAGGGGAAGAGAAGATCCTTGTGCAACTCGCCGGTATAAAAACCCAAGAGGAAGAGCAACGTGCACGTGAACTTATCTCTCGTGCTGCCAAGCTTGAGCTGATGGCAGTGGATGAAGAGCGCAATGCACGTGTGCATACGATGAGTGATGCAGATGCTGCGAGCTATGGAGATATCATCTTAGAAGATGCACAGCATCCAGGTGTGAAGTATCTTGTGAACGATATCCCTATTTTGGATGGTGGAATGCTCACAGATGCACAAGTTGGCTTTGATCAAAATAACCGTCCTGTTATCAACTTTACTCTGAATGCTGAGGGTGCAGAGATATTTGGTGACTTTACAGGTAAAAGTGTCGGTAAACGCCTTGCGATCGTGCTTGATGGCAAAGTCTACTCTGCACCAAACATTAATGAGCGTATCGGTGGTGGAAGTGGTCAGATCTCTGGAAACTATAGCGTTATAGAAGCAAAAGATCTAGCGATTGCTCTTCGTTCTGGGGCACTTTTAGCACCTATCTATTTGATGGAGAAACGCTCTGTGGGTCCAAGCTTGGGTGCTGATAGTATTCAAGCGAGTATGGTAGCGCTTATCGGCGGTTTTGTTCTTGTTATCATTTTTATGATGGTCTATTACAAATTAGCAGGTGTGATCGCTAATATCGCTTTGGTGGTCAATCTCTTTATTATCTTAGCAGTGATGAGTCTCTTTGGTGCGACACTTACCCTTCCTGGTATGGCAGGAATCGTCCTCACAGTGGGGATGGCGGTCGATGCCAATGTTATCATTGCCGAGCGTATCCGTGAGTTGATCTATCAAGGCAAATCGATTCACAAATCGATAGAAGAGGGCTATGCAAACGCGATGCGCGCTATTTTAGATGCAAACATCACAACCCTTATTGCAGCAGTAGTTCTGTATGTCTATGGAACGGGTGCGATCAAAGGTTTCGCGATCACTATTAGTATCGGTATCTTAGCATCGATGCTCACAGCTATTTTAGGGACACACGGTATCTATCAGATGCTTGAGTCCAAGATTCAAAAAAGTAAAAACAACAAACTTTGGTTTGGGATTAAAGGGTAATTATGGAATTTTTCAAGTATACAAGAACCTTTAATTTTATGGGTAAATCAAAATTTGCAATGGTTCTCTCAATTGTTTTGGTGCTAAGTTCTTTTGCACTTTTAGCGACCAAAGGCTTGAACTATGGTGTTGATTTTGCAGGGGGAACAGTTGTTCAGGTCAAATATGACACAATAGCACCGATCGATACGATGCGTGAGCAACTCAAATCTAATCCTATCTTTGATAACTCCTCGATCAGTGAATTTGGTGCACCCGAGGAGGTGGTGATTCGCATGAAGACCACAAGTTCGGATGTAGTGGTCGATGTTGGGGATATTACTCGCCAGACCTTAGAGGGTACAGGAAATTATGAGATCCGTCGTGTTGATATCGTAGGTCCAAAAGTGGGAAATGAGCTTCGAGAAAAAGGGATTATGTCACTTGTTTTAGCAGTGATTGGAATCCTTGTCTATGTTGCGTTTCGTTTTGAGTGGCGTTTTGCCGTGGCTTCTATTTTTGCACTTGTGCACGATGTCTCGATCGCTCTTGGAGCACTCAGCCTCTCAGGGATCGATGTTAACCTTGATGTTTTAGCGGCCCTACTTACTATTTTAGGATACTCACTCAATGATACTATTATCGTATTTGACCGTATCCGTGAGGGTGTGACAGGTGCGAGAAATACAGAGCTCTCTGAGACGATCAACGAGTCTATTACAAGAACACTCGCTCGTACGACGCTTACTTCTTTGACGACGTTCTTTGTGGTGTTCACCCTCTTTACTTGGGGTGGTGAGATCATCCATCCATTTGCATTTACCCTTTTAGTGGGAATTGTTGTGGGGACATACTCCTCTATTTTTGTGGCTTCTCCATTACTACTCCTTTTTGGCTTTGATGTGAAAAAATATCATAACAAACTCGCAGCAAAAGCAAAACGTGAAGCGGAAAAAGAAAAAATGCGTGCACAATTCGAATCTGGAGTGATGTAAGAGAGTATATTCTCTCTCACACTTCATTTTACCCCTATTCAGTCACCCCTTAAGATATTTTTTGTATAATCCTTGTCAATTATTTTGATAGACAAAGGTGCTAATTATGGATTGGGGTAAAGTAATATACGTGTTTTTCTCATTGATGAGTTTGACATCAATAGCGGGGTTTTTATATGAGAATAGTGCAGTAGCACTTTTTATCGCAGCGGGGTTAAATCTTATCTCTACATTTTTAAAGATTGGTGTAAGAAATCTTCTCTCAGCAGAGCTTCTTGCATCTTCACTTGTAGCAGATCTACACCTTATACCTGCATTTATCTATCTTGAAGTTGTTGGCAATACAGAGTGGGCGATCGCCCTTGCTATCGGAGCACTTATCGCAAATATCTTCTCTATGGGACTTGTTTACATAGAGAGTTCAAAAACACACGAAGAGTACTAGGAGAAGTTTAGTTGGAATACAGTTCAAAATCAATCGAGACAAAATGGCAAAAGTATTGGCAAGAGCATAAAAGCTTTGAGCCGAGTGAAGATTTCTCACGTGAGAAAAAATACATACTCAGTATGTTTCCTTTCCCAAGTGGGCGTCTACATATGGGGCATGTGAGAAACTATACGCTCAGTGATGCCTTCGCACGTTACTATCGTCAACAAAATTTTAATGTCTTACATCCGATCGGCTTTGATAGTTTTGGAATGCCTGCAGAGAACGCAGCAATTAAAAACGGCTCACATCCCAAGAGTTGGACGTATGATAATATTGATTATATGAAAAATGAGTTTGCCTCTTTGGGATTTTCGTTCTCTAAAGAGCGCGAGCTCGCAACAAGTGATGAACTTTATACAAAGTTTGAGCAAGGCTTTATCATCGATATGTACGAAAAAGGGCTTTTGTATCGAAAAAAAGGGATGCTTAATTGGTGTCCACATGATTTGACGGTCCTTGCAAATGAGCAGGTGGTCGATGGGTGTTGCTGGAGATGTGATACCCCGATCGTGAAAAAAGATATGAATCAGTACTATTTTAAGATCACAGAGTACGCAGATGAGCTTTTAGCAGACCTTGACAAGCTCGAGAGTGGCTGGCCAAAGCAGGTTCTTACAATGCAAGAGAATTGGATCGGAAAATCAAACGGTCTTGCTTTTGATCTTTATTTTGATGATACGAGCAAAACAAAACTCTCAAGCAATTTTGAGAGCTTTGATGTCTTTACAACACGTCCTGATACTATCTATGGGGTAAGTTATACAGCACTCGCACCTGAACACGCGATCGTCTCTTATATGATAGAGAATAAGCTCCTCTCTTCGGATGTAGTGGCTCAAATCGAGGCGATGAAAAATAGCTCTTCGATCGAAAGACAAAAAGAAAAATCGGGTGTGGCACTAGGGCTTGATGTGATCCATCCACTCACCGGTGAGAAGATCCCTGTATGGGTCGCGAATTTTGTACTTATGGATTACGGAAGTGGTGCGGTGATGGCTGTGCCTGCGCATGATGAGCGTGATTTTGATTTTGCAAAAAAATATGATCTTCCTATCAAAGCTGTTATCAAACCTTTTGATGGGGAATTAAACCCTGAGGCGGCATACACAGAAGTGGGAGAGCTCTTTGGTTCTAGTGAGTTTGATGGACTCAACTCAAAAGAGGCACAAGCAAAGATCATTGCACACTTCCAAGCACAAAATATTGGCAAGAAAACAACCAACTACAAGCTCAAAGATTGGGGTGTTTCACGCCAAAGATATTGGGGTGCGCCTATTCCATTTATCCATTGTGAAGAGTGTGGACTGGTGATGGAGAAAAAAGAGAATCTCCCAGTAGCACTCCCTTCGGATGTAGAGATCACAGGGGAGGGAAATCCTCTCGAGAAACACCCTACGTGGAAACATTGTAAATGTCCAAAATGTGGCAAAGATGCTGTGCGTGAGACTGATACGATGGATACTTTTGTAGAGTCAAGCTGGTACTTCCTACGCTTTTGTGCATCAAAGACAAACTGGGAAAAAGAGGCATTCTCTGCAGAGCAGATCAAGTACTGGATGGGTGTGGATCATTATATCGGTGGGATCGAGCACGCAATCCTTCACCTTTTATATGCGCGCTTTTTTACCAAAGTATTTCGCGATCTAGGTTACTTAGAATTTGATGAGCCTTTTGAGAGACTTCTCACACAAGGAATGGTACTCAAAGATGGCGCGAAGATGAGTAAATCTAAAGGCAATACAGTTGATCCTGATGCGTTGATCGAGAAATATGGAGCCGATACTGCACGTCTGTTTATCCTCTTTGCAGCGCCGCCAACACAAGAACTTGAGTGGAATGATAGTGCGGTCGAGGGTGCGTATAAGTTTATCAAGCGTTTTCATGACCGTGCGTTTACTCACCTCTATGCGACAGATGTGATTCCAAGTATCGATCATACCACACTGAATAAAGAGGAAAAATTTGCACGTAAAAAAGTGTATGAAGCACTCGCACGTGCCAATGAAGTGTATAATGAACGCTACACTTTTAATACAATGATCGCAGGTGTGATGGAAGCGATGAATGCACTTAATGCACAAAGCAATAAAGATGTCTGGACAGAGGCGTATTGGATCATGGCATCTATTATGGAGCCTGTGATCCCTCACGTTGCTTGGGAGATCTCCGAGCAATTCTTTGGGCGTAAAAACCTTGCGCCACAAGCTGTGATCGATGAAGTGTTCGAAGAAGACAGTATCACTTTAGGGGTTTCTATCAACGGCAAAAGAAGAACAGAGATCGAGGTTGCTGCAGATGCAAGCAATGAAGAGATCATTCTTATTGCAAAAGAAGCAGGGGCAAAATGGCTTGAGGGAATGAGTATTGTTAAAGAGATAGTTGTTCCTAAGAAGCTCGTCAATATCGTCGTTAAAGGATAAAAGTGAGAACACTCTCTCTTCTTGTAGCACTTTTTTTGCTCGTGGGATGTGGCTATAAGCCAAGTTCGAAGTATGCACGTCAAAGTGTTGGAGAGAGTGTGAGTACAAGTGTCGTGATCTCTGCTATGGATCCAGAAAATACAGTGATTATTAAAGATGCTGTTGATAGTGCTATTATTGAAGTGTTTCGTACCTCTTTGACGACACAAGATCAGTCTAATACGCACCTTACTCTTAATATGTCTAATCCATCCTATGCACCAATTCAGTATAATAGTAACGGATATGTTGTAGCATATAGAATGACTTTGAATCTGCGTATCAAAAAGACGCATAATGCTCTCTCAAAAGATTACAGTGCTAAAGGTACTTATGACTTTACAGTAGAGCCTAATGCGGTCGTGACCGATCAACAAAGATTTGATGCTATTCGCTTGAGTGCCATTAAAGCGATCGCTTCCTTTGTCGCACAGATCGCGGCAGAGGGTGCTAGAAGTAACTATAACTCTTCTCAAAAGGCAGAAGAGTAAAAGAGGGATAGGATGACTATACAGACGATAATCAAAAAAGCGATCAGAAGACTAGAGTTAGAAAATAAACTTTTAACACCCGATTTTTATGTAGAAGCTTTTTGTAAAGAGGCGGAAAAAGCTGGGATGTCGGTGGAAGATTGCTCTCAGGTCGATAGGTTTATCACCTCACTTAATACCCCTTTTCAAAAAGAGCTGACACAATATCGCATCAAAACGACAGGGGAACTTGTACGCTATCTTATATCAAAGCTCAATCGTACAGATTCCTCTTTATGCAATGATACACTTGAAGCACAAACTATTTTTACAAAAAGAGTTTTGCAAGTTGTAGGCGTGCTTCACAATAAAGAAGCAAGTACATTAGCAAAAAAAAGTATAGAGCTTTTGAATTCACATCCAAGCCTCGCTGAACTTGAACAATATAAACAACTCTGGATCAATTTTATTACCACCTACGATGACTCCTTTTTACAAAAACTTGGTAGTTTTAGTACGGTAGATACAGCTGATCTACGCAAAACTATTGAGCAGATGAAGCTTCCATCAGGGGCAAAAGGGATAGAACAAGCAAGCCCAGAATATACGAAGATAGTTGCACTCTTAGTTGCGTCCTTCGTTCCTTCTATCGCTTCAAAATCAAACGACAAGATAGTAAAACTAAGTCATAAGATTGCGCAAAATCCTACTTTGCTAGAAGATACATCGATAGAAAATGAGATCAAATCTGCGATCAGTTTACGAATAGCACTTGATAAAAAAAGTGTTGTGGAGATGATCAAAGCACTCGATAGCGTGCTTGATAAGCTCTCTCACCGTATTATAGATATGATCGAGCGTTCTGATACCTCTACAGAAGAGATCCAAAAGATCAAAGAGGAGTTGAACTCTTATGATCTTGATGCAGTCTCTGACTTTAAGATCGCCCATAAAAAGCTCTTTACAATAGCAGTTGCACTCGAAGAGAATACAAAAGCACTCAGCCATGACCTTAAAGAACATAGCAATGATGTGAATATGATGAGTGAGAAGATAGCACAACTCGAAGAGGAACTTCAAAAGACAAAAGAGGAGCTTAAAGAAGATTTTTTGACAAAGCTTTATAACAAAAGAGCCTTGGATGAGTTTTTGACACAAAAAGAGGCTGCATACGAGCGTTATGGGCATAATTATTCTGTTGTGATGTTTGATCTAGATTATTTTAAACAAGTCAATGATAACTATGGACATGAAGCAGGAGATGCTGTGCTCGTTGCTTTTGCTAAGATACTCAAAAAAGAGTGTCGCAGTGTAGATATTGTAGGGCGCTATGGGGGAGAAGAGTTTATGGCGATACTCTCTGAGACAGATACCGCAGGTGGAGTTATCTTTGCTGAGAAGGTAAGAGCTCACGTTCAAAAAGCCCGCTTTATGTACAAAGGGGATCGTATCAATGTGACTGTAAGTTGCGGTGTATCTGAGAGATCAAAGCATGTTTCTATGAAGAGTGTGATCCATTCTGCTGATGAATACCTTTATACAGCGAAGAAAAGTGGACGTAATCAGGTGGCGCACTAAACGATGGTACATCAGTTTTTAGAGCAAAAACCTCTCTTTTACACAGAGATAGACACGACGCGTATGCCACGGATATATGAAAAAGTAAAAACCTTTTTACACATTCCAAAGATCATCCATATTATCGGGACAAACGGCAAAGGAACGACAGGGCGATTTTTAGCAAGCGCACTTCATAAAAAAGGCTTGAATGTAGGACATTATACATCCCCTCATATTCTTCACTTTAATGAGCGCATCTGGTGCAATGGTGAGGATGTAGGCGATACACGCTTAGAAGAGGCGCATAAAAAACTCCAAGAGATACTTAGCGAGCAAGAGAGCCAAAGCTTGAGTTATTTTGAGTACACAACATTTTTAGCGATGTTTGTCTATCAAGAGTGTGATTATGTGGTGCTTGAAGCGGGGCTTGGGGGTGAGTTTGATGCAACCGCTGTGTTTGAAAATGTACTCACCCTTGTCACTCCTATCGATATCGATCATCAGTCATTTTTGGGAGAGACTCTTCAAGAGATCGCAAGCACAAAGCTTCGAGCGATGCAAAAGAGTTGCATCCTTGCAGAACAAAAGTTTTCTGAAGTCTATACCATTGCACAAGATATCGCACAAGAGAGAGGATGTAAACTCTTACGAGTTCAAGAGTGCCTCAAAGAGAGCGATAAAGAGACAATAGAGCACATCGCACAAGAGCTTAAGCTTCCCTCCTATCTGAGAGAAAATTTAAAGCTCAGTATCAGCGCTTTGCTCTCTTTAGGTTTTGAGTATTCCCTGCAAGATTTTGCAGATGCGAGGCTCTTTGGGCGCATGAGCTATTTGGATGAAAATATCATTGTGGATGTAGGACATAATCCTCTTGCCGCGCGCTCTATAAAAGAGGCTCTAGAAGGCGAAAAATACACGCTGATATATAATACTTACAAAGATAAAGACTATAAGGAGATCCTTACTTTACTCTCTCCTATCATCGAATCGGTAGAGATTTTGGATGTAGAGGAGGCGCGAATAGTTGCTAAAGGGGAACTTGAAAAATGTTTAAGTGAATTGAAGATAGAATATAAACACTTTGATAGAGCTAGATTTGAAAATGAGAGTCAAGATAAGACTAAGAAATATTTAGTATTTGGCTCCTTTAGCGTTGTAGAGAAATTTTTAAAAGCAGGTGTGCGTTTGTGAATGAACATTTTACTATCACAATTCATGATGATAATGGAGTCAAGCAATTTAATCTTCATAAATTTGTAAAAAAAGCTATTCTTTATAGTGTTTTGTTTCTGGGGTTTATTGCGCTGAGCGCTATTGGAACGATCCTTTATCTTAAATATTCAGTAGAACAGATCGAGCAAAAGCGTTCTGAGATGGAGATGGCGTACAATAGTCTCAAGCTCAAAAATCAGATGCTCGATGAGAGCATTAAAAATACACAATATGCTTTGGATGTAAAAAAAGAGGAGCTTTTAGAGGTCTCTGATTCTCTCTCAGAGATCGAGGCTTTGATAGGACTCTCATCCCACGCTGAGGTTCCACTCAAAGAGCGAGTCAATCTCACCAAGCTTGATTCAGAGCAACGAGCCACTCTATTGCAACTTATTCCAAGTGGTTCTCCTGTTCCTTATAATGGCATCACAAGTAAGTTTGGTTACCGTGTACATCCAACGCTTGATCGTAAAGAGTTCCATCGTGGAACTGATCTCAAAGCTGCAATGAACACCCCCGTTTATGCTACGGCTGATGGAGTAGTGGAGTATTCAGGCTATCATAAAAAAAGTGGTTTTGGAAATCTCGTCATATTGCATCACAATTATGGTTTCAAAACCTATTACGGTCATTTAAATAAAGTTGTGCTAGAATCAGGAACTTTTGTAAAAAAGGGTGATCTAATAGCATATACAGGCAATACAGGTATGAGTAGTGGACCACATCTACATTACGAAATACGCTTTATCTCTCGCTTATTAAATCCTTTTTGGTTTATTAAGTGGGATGTAAAAAATTATAGTGAGATTTTTGAAAAGGAAAAGAAAATACCATGGCAATCTTTAATAACAGCGACAACACACATCAAAGTGCAAAAACCGACACAAATACCACAATAATCACAGCAGGTTCAGTCATCAAAGGGGAGATGAAGCTTGCGTGTAATCTTTATGTGGATGGTGAGTTTGAGGGGACGATTCAGTCTGAAAAAGAGGTGAATATTGGCAAAAATGGACATGTCAAGGGGGAAATCACTACCAATAGGCTTGTTGTTCAAGGCTTTATTGAAGGTTCGATCAATGCTGAGCGAGTTGAGATAAAAGCACAAGGAAAAGTACATGGCTCTATCGAGTCTGCTGAACTTGTGATCGAGGCGAAAGGTCTATTCGAGGGAAATAGTTTGGTCAAAAAGAAAGAACGTGCTTTAGAGAAAGTGGAAAAAACGACCCAAATTAATAAATCATAAACTTACTTCGATAAAATAGCGAAATCAAAAGACTAGGATCCTTATGTCTCAAAGTTCGTTATTTCAATATTTCAAAGAAGATAAAAAACAAGATCTAGAACTTCTGCTGTGTGAAGATGCTAAAGAAGCGATCGAGCTTAGCAGTGTTGCAAAGTTTTTTAATAAAGATGTGTTGGTATTTCCAGATTTTCGAGCAAGTCATGGAGATGATCTTCGCGTCTATAAAGAGGAGTTGCATCAGCTCTTCAATCAACTCCGTACCTATTATAAGGCACACAAAAAACCACTGATTATCTCTCCACTCAAAGCACTTCTTTTCCCCCTTCCAAAAGAGAGTCTTTTTGATTCGATCACTTTAGAATTTGGAGGGCAGATTGAGCTGAGTGCTTTTAAAGAGAAGATGCTCTTTTGGGGATACAATTTTGTTGATATGGTTCAAGTCGCCGGCGAGATATCCCATAGAGGCGATATTATCGATATCTATCCACCTGCATCTGAGTTGCCTCTTCGCATCTCTTTATTTGACAATGAGATCGAGCAGATCAAATATTTTGAGCTTGAATCACAACGTACCCAAAAAGAGGAACTTGATTCTCTTGAGGTCACACCTGCTTTTTTCTCTCTTGATGAGGAGCAGTTCACAAATCTTACAGAGCGAATAGAGCAAAGTGAATTTGACGCACTCTCTAAAGATATCGCCTCATTAGGGCTTTGGCACCTTGAAGAGCTTGCAACTAACTTTATGGAGGGCAAACGCACACTTTTGAGTAGAAATCTTGATGCTGTTTTAATAGATGCTTATGGGATCAATGCCCCAACGATCTCTCGTGCTTCTTTTGATCTTGATATTCTTCCCGATACAGATGCCTATAAAGATCTTGTCGTAGCAGATTTGGGCGCTTTACTCAAAGTGCATAAAGGGAAGAAGATAACGCTCATCGCTTCAAATAAAGCGGTGATGAAGCAAGCTGGGATCTATGAGACGAGCAATATCACAGAGGTGTATGCCCCTTATATTCTCAATATCATCTCTAAAGATGAACTGGTTATCTCGCTCAATAAACCGCAAAAACAAAGACGCAGACGTAAAACATCGATCCTTCTAGATGATCTGAAAGTGGGCGATTATGTTGTCCATGAAGATTATGGAGTGGGGATCTTTGAGGGGATAGAACAAGCGGAAATCCTCGGTGGTGTGAAAGACTTTGTCGTTATCAAATATGTAGGGGATGATAAGATCTTACTCCCTGTAGAAAATCTAGACTACATCGATCGTTATATCGCTTCAGGTGGAGCTGTGCCTGTACTTGATAGACTCGGTAAAGGGAGCTTTGGCAAACTCAAAGAGAAGGTCAAAAAACGCCTTTTTGAGATCGCAGGAACGATTCTCAACACCGCTGCCGCGCGCGCACTTATAAAAGCTCCCAAGCTTACAATAGATAAAAAAGAGCTCACAGAGTTTCAAGCCCTCTCAGGTTTTGAATACACAGAGGACCAAAAACAATCGATCGATGAGATCATCTCACAGATGAGTGCTGGGAGTATTATGGATCGACTCCTCAGTGGGGATGTAGGTTTTGGAAAAACAGAGGTCGCGCTCAATACGATTTTTGCAGCGTACAAATCGGGCTACCAATCTGCTTTTATCGTACCAACAACACTTCTCTCTGCGCAACATTTTCGCTCTCTTGATGAGCGATTTAGAGGTTTGGGGATCCGCTATGCAAAGCTTGATAGATTTGTAAGCTCAAAAGATAAAACCAATATCATCAAAGGGCTCGCTTCAGGTGAGATCGATGCGGTGGTGGGAACCCACGCGCTCTTTGGGCTTGATTTTAAAAAGCTTGGAGTGGTGATCATCGATGAGGAACACAAATTTGGAGTAAAGCAAAAAGAGAAGATCAAAGAGCTCTATTACAATGTGCATATGCTCAGCATGAGTGCAACACCGATCCCTCGTTCGCTCAATCAAGCGCTTAGCTCGATTAAGACCATGTCGCAACTTCTCACCCCTCCAAGTGAGCGTCAAGGGGTGCGCACCTTTGTCAAAGAGTATGATGAAAAGCTTATCAAAGAGGTGATCTTGCGTGAGCTTCGCCGTGGTGGGCAGGTGTTTTATGTGCACAACTCGATCGATCATATGCCTATCAAGCTAGGAGAGCTCAAAGCCGTACTTCCTGAGCTTCGTGTGCTTATGCTTCATTCAAAGATCTCAGCTGCCCAGACAGAAAAAGAGCTGCTAAAGTTTGAAGCGGGCGAGTATGATATGATGCTTGCAACCTCGATCATAGAGAGTGGTATCCACATGCCACGCGTCAATACGATCATCGTTGATGGAGCCGATAGATTTGGGATCGCAGATCTGCATCAGCTTCGTGGACGTGTTGGGCGTGGACATTATGAGGGCTTTGCTTATTTTATCGTCGGGGCAAAAGAGAGCCTTACCGATGAAGCGAAAAAACGGCTCTTAGCACTAGAATCTAACTCCTTTTTGGGAAGTGGAAGCGTGCTTGCATACCACGACCTTGAGATCCGTGGGGGAGGAAACCTCGTAGGGGATGCTCAAAGTGGACATATCAAAAATATTGGGTATTCGCTCTATCTTCGGATGTTAGAAGATGCTATCAAAGAGCTCAGTAATACGGCTGAAAAAGAGCGCGCAAAAGTCGATATCAAACTCACGATCTCAGCCTATATCTCTGATGAGGTGGTCAAAGAAGATAGACTCAGACTCGATATCTATCGCCGCCTTTCACAATGTGAAGAGGCTGTAGAGGTGTATGAGATCGAAGAGGAGATCATTGATAGATTTGGAGAGCTTGATACGCAAACTAAGCAATTTATAGAGCTTATCGTTATCAAACTCTTGTCTTTAGAAAAAAGGATCAAATCGGTCACAAATTATGGACAGAGTATCACTTTTACCTATCTCAATGACTCCAAAGAGACCATTAAGTCACAGAGTAAAGATGATGA
>JAGGTH010000066.1 GCA_021163845.1 Helicobacteraceae bacterium
CTGTAAAATCATAAAATTGCAAACCATAAGCAATATATGCAAAAACAATTAAAACAACACCAATAAAAAATGTTAAAGCTTTACTAGGATTTAATAGTTTTATTCCATCTTTAGTTGGTAAGGCTTTATCCAAACCAACTTTACCACCAAATGCCCAGTAAAAATGAAATAATCCCATAATTATTAACGCTAAAATTGTAATGCTTGCTATAAAACTCATCATGCTCCTTTGCTCGTTTCCGTTGGACGGGAACGAGCAACTATTTATTAGTTATGCATTATATACAACTTAGCTATAAGATCACTTAATATCCTATCATTGAAATCGTAATAGTTTAGCAGAAGAATAAATATATCAGGAGTGCAATTTGGCGGAGAATTTACTTGATATTATGAGAGATAAAATCAGATTTAAACACTACAGTGGCTGGACTAAGATAATAAATTATTATATTTATGTATTTTAGTCTATATATGATATAGTGTCCATAGAACAACATGGTAATCGACAACTGCATTTGCTAAGGAGCGATTATGGACCAAACTGAACTAATAGAAGATATTGCTAAAGAGATGGGTATTTCAAATGCCCAATCAAAGCGATTACTCAAAGCTACACTACGAGAGATCCGAGATCTGCTCAAAGCAGGACACTCGGTAAGTCTGCCTGATTTGGGCACCTTCGACACAGCGACATACGACGAGCACCGTGGTTATTTACCTGTTCGTGAGAGTTATGTACTTTTTCCAAAGCGACGTGTTCCAGTATTTCGAGCAGGAACGACTCTGCGTAAAGAGGTTTACGATATCGAACCAAACGAAGATGGGACATCCTCATGAGTAACGATAACAAGATCACATTTCACTCTTTTACAGAGCTCGTTGCCAAACGTGCTAGGGTTAGCCCTGCAGAAGCAGATATCTATATCCACCAACTCGCCAAGAGTATAGGCGAAGGGTTAGAAAAAGATGGTTCTGTTCATCTCTATCACTTTGGTCGTTTTCATACGACCCATGTTGATGAACAAATGGGGCACAACCCAAACTCGGGTGAACCATTAACAATCCCAGCGCATACGCGTGTCCATTTTCGCCCATACAAAGCACTGCGTTTTGCTGTGAATGCACCCTTTCGTATGTTGCGCATCAAAGAGCTCAATGAAGACCATACTGCATGGCGTACTAGGAGTGTTGGCTTGGCTTTACTGCTAATACTCATAGGCTTACTCATTCTTCTTGGCTTGGGGATAAGAAGTTGGGTATTTACCCAAGATGAATCTGTGGTGCCACCAACAAAAGAATCAAGCCATACTGAGGTGGTTCGTCCACTGCACAAAGCTCCCGTTGCAAGTAGCACCACACCTGCCACCGTTAGTACCGCTCCCGCAAAGGCGAAAAGCATCCCCGCTCCTCTAGTGGAAAAGCCTACGCTAAAAGTTTTTAGCGTATCTGCTGGTGATACCTTGTGGTCGATTGCTACGAGCAGCTTTGGCGATCCCTTTTGGTGGCCAGTTCTCTATGCACACAACAGATCAAAGCTCTCTCTTGTGAACCCAGATTATCTTACTATTGGGATGAGACTCGAGATACCTATTTTAGCTGGTAGTGTGAACGCACCCACGACCACAGATCTGCAACTCAAAGCAAATGGATATAAAATAGTCGCCAAAGACTACAAAAAACTCAACAATCCAAGAGCCCAAGAGTATGAACTAGTTTTTGCCAGACTCAAGCAAGTGCTCTAAAGAGTCTTTGATATTTGGGTAGCGAAACATATATCCTGCCTCTTGTATCGCTTTAGGATACACCTCTTTTGATCCTGTGATCACAGTTGCACCCTCTCCATAAAGAAGCTTTAATACAAATATAGGAAGTGGAAAGATCGTTGGGCGATGGAGCACACTTCCCAAGGCTTTTGTAAATTCCCTATTACTTACTGGATGTGGGGCTGTGGCGTTAAATGTTCCTACAAGTTTGTTATCGATAATAAACTCATACATCCCCATAAGATCATCTACATCGATCCAGCTCATCGTCATAGAGCCATCCCCTATCACTCCGCCCACACCAAACTTAAAAGGTGGCAACATCTGTGCGAGTGCTCCACCATCTGCTCCGAGGATCACACCAAAGCGGATAATAGTAGTGGGTTTTGTACATTTATTCGCTACTCTTTCCCACTGCTTTGTGAGTGATGCTAAAAAGTCTTCCCCCTGTGTGCAGTTTTCATCACACGCCACATCATCAGGGTAAGCACCAATAGCCGATGTAGAGATAAAATGGCGCACATTGCTTTGATTGATCGCCTCGACAAGTGTGGCTGTGGTATCAACGCGACTGGAGATGAGCACTTTTTTATATTCAGGGCTCCAGCGCTTGATAATAGGCGCACCTGCAAGGTTTATCACTACATCCACACCCTCTAGCTTTGCGAGTATCTCTTCGACACTCTCATCTCTATGGATATCTATGGTGTTGTCATAAAGACGTTTGAGATGTGTACCAACAAATCCACTTGCCCCAGTAATTGCTACTTTCATCATTTACCCCTTTAAAAGTATTATAAAAAAGTATAGCACTCTTTAGCTCTTATTGATACTCTTTTTTTGTTATCTTAGATCTTTTTAAGATAGATCACACTCAGAGCAGGAAGGTTGAGTTCTAACATATGATCTCGCCCATGACATTTTTGCGCTTGGGATGTAAGAGGCTCAAGGTTAAGCGAGCCATACCCATCAAATTCCTCATCATTAGAGTTAAAGAACTCCTCATACACCCCTTTTGTTGGCACCCCTATTTTGTATCCGATATGCTCTTTATCCGAGAAGTTACATACTACTACTATCGGCTTATGATTGCGCGCACCCTTACGTACAAAGGTGATCACATTGGCACTATAGTCATTCTCATCGATCCAGAAAAAGCCTTCTTTTTCCACATCGTTGTAGTGAAGAGATGGCTCCTCTTGGTAAAGCCAGTTGAGTTTTTTGACAACACTCTGCACCCCTTTGTGTTTAGGGTATTCAAGGAGATTCCAATCCAAACTTTGAGCAAAGTTCCACTCTGCCCATTGTGCAAGCTCTGCTCCCATAAAAAGAAGCTTCTTGCCAGGATGAGCTATCATCAGTGCAAAAAGTGCGCGTAGATTAGCGAACTTTCTATCATAATCTCCTGGCATTTTATTAAGCAGTGAGCCTTTCATATGCACCACTTCATCATGACTCAGTGGCAAGAGATAGTTTTCATGAAACATATACACAAAGCTAAAAGTGAGATCATTATGATGATGTTGACGATGGATAGGATCTTTTTTCATATATTTTAAGATATCGTGCATCCAACCCATGTTCCATTTGTAGCCAAACCCTAGCCCACCATCTGCGACTCTGCCTGTGACCATTGGGTAGTTTGTAGACTCCTCGGCAAACATCATGATGTCATCAAACTCTCTATACGCTGCGGTGTTAAGCTGTTGTAAGAAGTGCACAGCCCCACGATTGATATTACTCCCATCCTCATTTGGCACCCATTCACCCTCTTCACGCGCATAGTTGAGATAGAGCATCGAAGCCACCGCATCGACACGAATACCATCGATATGGTAGTTTTCAAGCCAAAAAAGTGCCGAGCTAATCAAAAAAGCGCGCACCTCGTTTCTATCATAATTAAAAATCGCACTTCCCCACTCAGGATGATACCCTTTACGTGGATCTGCGTGTTCATAAAGACAGGTTCCATCAAAGTTCATCAGCCCATGCCCATCAGTCACAAAGTGTGAAGGCACCCAATCGAGTATCACTCCGATCCCGTGCTGGTGCATCACATCCACAAACTCCATAAACTCCTCAGGTGTTCCATAGCGCGCTGTGGGTGCAAAATAACCCGTGGTCTGATACCCCCAAGAACCCTCAAAAGGGTACTCAGTGATTGGCAAGATCTCAACATGGGTAAAGTACATCTCTTGAAGATAAAGGGCAAGCTCCACCGCAATCTCTTTGTAGCTCAAAAAGCGATTATCCTCCTCTACTTTACGGCGCCATGAACCCAAATGGATCTCATAAATAGAGATAGGTGCTTTGTGAGAATTATACTTTTTACGCCCCTCTAGCCAACCCGCATCATTCCATTTATACTTATCGATATTCCAAACGCGTGAAGCGGAGTTTGGAGCGAGCTCGCCATAAAAAGCGTAAGGGTCTGCTTTGTCGGGGTTGGCATTGTCTCCATCGGTGTGGATGTGGTATTTATAGGTCATCCCCTCCTCTACATCTTCGATGAATCCCTCCCAGATCCCTGAGCCATCGTTGCGAAGTCCTAAGGGGTGAGATACAAGATCATAAGCATTAAAATCAGCCCGTACAGACACCCCTTTTGCATTAGGCGCCCAAAGGGCAAAATAGACACCTTTGACACCGTGACGCTCATGAGGGTGTGCTCCTAAGTGATCATACAAGCGGGTATGGGTTCCCTCTTTGAAGAGGTAGATATCAAGATCGCTAAAGAGTGTTACATCGTAGTGGAGTGCGTAGTTCATTGTTGCCTCTTTTATTGGTTTCTTTGCTCTAAGGCAAAGCGGTAGATATTTTCATACGCCTCGGCGGAATCTTGCCAGCTAAAATGCTCGCCCATCGCGCGACGCTGCATCGCATGAAATGCCTCTTTGTCGTTGTAGTAGATACGAAGTGCCCAAAGCACCGTATAATAGAGTGCTTCACTCGTTGCATCATAAAATTTAAAACCATTTCCGTTTTGATGGTGCTCGTCAAAATTGACAATCGTATCATCAAGCCCACCTGTCCCGCGCACAATAGGAAGTGTTCCATAGCGAAGACTATAGATCTGGTTGAGCCCGCATGGTTCAAAGAGTGAGGGCATCAAAAACATATCACTCCCCGCTTCTATTTTGTGAGCAAGTGCTTCTGAATAGCCTACATGAAGTGCGAAATTAGGGCGATGGTGGGCAACATCACTAAAGTACCCCTCTGCCCACTTCTCACCCGTTCCTAGCATCACGATCTGTACATGCTGATCGAGTATCCCATGAATCGCACTCGCAATAAGCCCTATCCCTTTTTGTTCTGCAAAACGTCCTACAAAGCCGATAAGTGCCACATCATCACGCACCTCAAGCCCAAAATGCTCTTGGATCTCTCTTTTGTTTTGCGCTTTGCCACTCATAGCATCCACATCATAGTTGTGATTGAGATAAGGATCGATCGATGGATTCCACTCCTCATAGTCTACCCCATTGAGCACACCAAAGATCTTATGCCCATGTCCACGCAAGTGTCCATCAAGCCCAAAAGAGAACTCAGGAGTTTGGATCTCTTGAGCGTATTTGTATGAGACAGTACTCACCGCCTCAGCGTGATAAATACCACATTTAAGCATGTTGAGTATGTCATAGCTTTCACATTCGTGTGCATTAAAGTGGTTCCAGCCCACCTCTAGTACATCGATCGCCCCCTTAAAGAAGTTGCCTTGGTGTTGCATATTATGGATCGTGAGCACCGATGCAGTGTGTGCAAAATCGTGCACAAAACGGGTCTTCATCAGAAGTGGGATCGAAGCGGTGTGCCAGTCATTTGCATGGATAATATCAGGGGCAAAGTGAAGCATCTTTGAGAGCTGAAGCACTGCTTTTGAAAAGAAGATAAATCGGTTGTCGTTATCGTGATAGGAGCTTCCATCATCACTCTCATAAAGCCCATGTCGTCCAAAATAATGCTCAAAATCGATAAAATAGATCTCCACTTCACTCTTTGGCAAAGTCGTCTTATACACCCCTGCCCAAAACTCCCCCATAGGACCCATCGGCACACCCAAAGATGCGGGAAGTTTCTCTAGTTTTGATGGATCGATCGTGTAATAGCGTGGCATCACCACGATCACATTGTGTCCTATTTTTTTCAGAGCCTTTGGCAACGCCGCTGCTACATCCGCAAGCCCACCTGTTTTTGCATAACCAGCCACTTCTGAAGCTGCAAATAGTATGTTGAGACTCTTTTTATGCATCTCTATTTTCCTTTAGTAATAATGCACCTTGAAGTGGCGCGTTTTGGAGATTTGTTATCAGAATTGTACACTCCTTCGTGCTTAAATGAAAAGCGTAATCCTTGATCTTTTTTGCAAGCTGAGTCAAAAGCGATCTATTTTGCTCTATCACCCCTCCACCAAGTACTAGCACTTCGGGATTAAAAAGGGTAATTGTGATACCCACAGCGTGTATAAATGCCTCTTCAAAAAGCGCTACAATCTTTTGTGCCTGAGGATTTGAACTTTTTTGTAGGTCTGAAAATGTCATCTCTTCTGCTAAAGAGTAGTACTGCTTCCATTTTAACAATGCCAAACCAGAAGCAAAAAGTTCCATACAATTATCGCGTCCACATCCGCACATAAAGGGAGCTTTTTTGTAAGGAATGTGCCCTAACTCTGCTGCAATATTAGAAAAGCCATCAAGAACTCTTCCACCACTCATCACACCTAGACCAAGCCCAGTTCCTACATAAAGAGCACAAAGATCTTGAGTCTCAAAAAATTTTGCTTCTGCTAAAACAGCGCAAGAAAGATCATTTTGGATGAAAAGTTTGAGATCATATTTTTGCTCAAAATAGCTTTTTATATCCCCTTCATCCCCTTGACGATTAGGCGCGGCGAGGATCACCCCATCACGCACCTGCCCTGCATAAGAGATACAGATATGTTTTATCTTGGGATGTAGCTCTAACACAGATTCTATGAGTGTATACAAGTTTGTATCTTTACTCTCACACTCTACTACTTCCAAAGGCAGATCTTGGGCAATTGAATAGCGAATATGTGTTCCACCCACATCTAAAACTAGAGTCAAAGCAAACTCTCATAAAGACGAAGATACTCTTTTGCACTTGAGGTAAAGGAGAAGTCACAGTCCATGTTCTTTTGTACCATCTCTTTAAATTTTTTGCTCTGTTTTTTTGCAGCCAAAGCACGCTCTATACACGCTAAAAACTCCTCCGCACAAAAGTTATCAAAGACAAATCCACTTCCACATCCCAAGCTATCATCTTCATGGACACTATCATGTAGTCCTCCAACATTATGCACAAGAGGCACAGCCCCATAACGCATCGCTATAAACTGGTTGAGCCCACATGGTTCAAAGAGTGAGGGCATCAGTAAAAAGTCAGCCGCGCTATACACCTGACGCGAGAGTTTTTCATCATAAGCTCTTTGGAATGTAAAATTCTCATACTCTTGTGCCATCGCTTCAAATCTCTTTTCATACTCTAGCACACCCTCACCTAGTATAAAGAGGTTGATGCGCATCTCTAAGAGCTGAGGCAGTGTCTCTAAAAGAAGCTCAACCCCTTTTTGCTCTACTAAGCGACTTACCATGACAAACAGAGGTTTACGTGGGTCTTTGAGTCCATGTTGGCGAAGAAACTCTTTTTTGTTTTGGTGCTTTACTTCAAGCTTGTTACTATCATATCTCAGGGCAAGGGCTTTGTCTTTTGCTGGATTAAACTCCTCTGTGTCTATCCCGTTTAAAATACCCACAAGCTTCTCTTTGTGATGTTCTAAAAAGCCCTCAAGACCAAAGCCATACTGCTCGCTTCGTATCTCGTTTGCATAGCTCGGGCTCACAGTTGTGATGGCATCACCAAGAGCGATCCCCGCTTTTAAAAAGTTTGCACGTTTATAAAACTCCAAACACTCAGGATGAAAATATTTTTTCTCATCTATCCCGATACGCGCCAGATTCTCAGCTTCAAAGATCCCTTGATACGCGAGATTATGGATCGTAAAAACTGTCTTGATCTCACTTTTTTGCTCTTTTAAAAAGAGAGGTGCTAACGCGGTATGCCAGTCATTGAGATGTAAGATATCGACCTTCAACTCTTTTGCTAGTGCGACAATTGCCGCGCTAAAAAGAGCAAAACGAAAGGCATTATCTTCATAGTCTCCCTCTGCATCGCCATACATATTTTCTCTTGAAGTGATGATAGGACTTTGGATGAAATAGTACTGCAAGGAGCCCTTTGTTTTAGAGTATATCTCTACCTCATGGGTCGTTGAGGTAAAAGTGAATTGAAAACTTCTCTCTTTTTTCATCCCTCTTTTTTCTACAAAACTATACATTGGCATCACTCCAAAGAGCTCTACATCCCCCGCTAGTGACTTCATAAAAGCAGCAGAGATATCTGAGAGACCTCCACTTTTTGCATACGGAAATATTTCACTCGAAGCAAACAAAACACGCATCACTCACCTCCTCGTAATAATCGTGCACACTCTTCTGGTGGAACACTATTGATATTGGTCGACGTCGCTATCTCAAACCCTCCAAGTCTATAGATACGAGGAATGATTCGGATGTGGAAACGATAGTTTTTCTCTAGATAAGGGATATACTCCTCATTTTCAAAATTACCATTGAGTGGAGGGATCTTGATCGAGAGGTTATAGTCAAAACTACCCAGCTGTTTGTCTAAACTTCGAAAAACTTTAGAGATCAAAAGCGAAAGGTCTGTCACCTCACTTCGTGAGCATCTATTGAGCGAGCTGATATTGCGCGTAGGTGCGATCATCACCTCAAAGGGAAATCCACTTGCATACGGACAAAAAGCGATAAAATTGCCTATTTCATCGATGACACGTAGCTTTTCTTTACGCTCATTGGTAATAATATCTTCGAGTATTCCTCTACCGTGACGCCGATAATAGCGCATATTACGCTCCAAAAAGAGTGTCTCATCTTGAGGCATAACAGGCAATGCAAGGAGCTGAGTGTGTGGATGTGCCTGAGCAGCACCCGCGTTAAAACCGACATTTTTAAACATACTGAGATAGACGAGACGTATATCCTTTTGCAAATCATCCATACGGATAATCAAGGTGCGTAGCCAGTTTTCTAGATCTGCAGGTTCAAGATCTTTCATATCACAATCATGGCAAGGTGTCTCTATTACGATCTCGTGTGCACCGACACCTGGAAGAGATTCAAATATCCCCTCTCTTTTGGATCTATGATCGAGTTCGACCTGCATCGCCTTGTAAATATTAGGAACGACACGGATCTTCCATCCAGGAGTGTTTGCATCATTACTGCGTAGGGCATAGATCTCAGGTGGTGTGAGATTCTCTTGCCCCTCACAAAAAGGACATTTTTGCTCCGATTGACCTTCATTCTTACTCGCTACACTCGGTCTATGAAGTCGCTCAGGAGCGATGATGACATACTGGTTATGCATTCTATCCAATCTTATCTCAGACATTCTCTACCTCCAAATCTATACTTAATTTCAAAGCGCCATTTATAGGGAACATTATAAGCAAGCTCACCCCTTGAGCAACCTTATCAAAGCCACTTTCACTTTGTGAGACCGTGTGAAGAATATAGCCATAAATACTACACTTATGATCTATACTCAGGCATAGAGTTTGCCTCGTAAAATCATCAAAAATGACAAGTTCATCCACATCTTCTAAACAAAGTCCATCCTCAATACTTTGTGAATTAAAGAGCGTCTCCTTGGGATGTGCAAAGTGAAGATTGAGCTCAAGCCCATAAAAAAGTTTTTCCTCATGCTCTGTTTGTATCCCTACATCCAAAGAGAGTCCGCTCTCTCTCACGCGATACGATTTCTTTATACTTGTGTCGTATTTTCTCTCAAGATAGATCCCCCCATCTCTTCTAAAACGCATCCCTTTTTTCTCATATTCAAACGCCTGATTTGCAAAATCTCCGATCTCTCGAAATGCAAGATTTTCAAAAGTATAAAGGGTAAATTCACTTTGAGAGAAATGATCGATAAAAGAGAACTTTGGATGCCAGTCAAAATGGAGATACTGATGCAGATCAGCCCCTAACGTCGCGATATCTTTATGGATCGTCTCTATCTCATCGTCTCTTTGTTCTATAACTGTTACAACATCCTTGGGATGTAGGATCTTTTCGTGGTAGGCTTCTTTACGTCGCATCAAGGTATTTTGCCAGTTAAACAAAGAGTCTAATGAGCCAAACTCCACCATCTGCCCCCCATGCTTTGCAGAAAAGACAAGGCTTAGATGTGGTGTAAGAACTTTAAGCTCCTCATAGCCATCTTTATCGATATCAAGAAGCTCGTATTGGATCTGCGCGTTTGCTTGTGTTTTTTCAAGCTCTAAGAGGTACTTATACGCGTTATCACGTAGATTTGGCAGATATAAGCCACCAAAGACTCCATGCCAAAAGACATCATTTGTTTGGAGTCTATAGAGCATATCTTTGGCTTTTTTCGTAAACTTCTCTTGCTTGTGGCTCATAAAGAGCATCCGCTTGTGCAGATAGTTACTCTCATGGTATTTAAGAAAAAAGTTCTTCCAGATCCCACCTTTGAGTAAGGAGATATCCACTTCACCCTTGAGGCGTTCAAGCTCTAAAGCTCGCTGTGGATCCAAACTCCACTCCCCCATCTCAAAATAGGAGGTATTATTGAGATACGATATTCCATAAGAGCGATGTTGTTTTTGATACGCACCATAATGGAGTGTCTCGATCTTGGGATGTAAGAGCACTGCTTCTAAAAATTCCTCAAGCCATTTTTTCTCATAGACCCACTCATGCGTTTTTGGCCAAAGCCCAAATTTTTCTGCATCATCAAAGATAATAGCTGCTCCATCTTCACGCTCACTTACATTTAAAATCGCCTCTATCGCACGCTGTGGAGAGTAAAATGGCAAAGCATAACGCAAGGCTTGAGAGATCGGAAAAAGAGCGATCTCATCTGCTCCCTCCTCTGTGATGTAATACCCATCCATCTTCGAGGCATCATAACCACCGCTAATAAAATGGTAATCATCCACAAGAGCAAAATCGATCTTACTCGCAACAATGTCAGGCACCACCGCACTCTCCCAAACACGCTCTGTAAGCCACAAACCTTTTGGTTTGACACCAAAATGTTTTTTGATGAACTTATTGAGTAGCTGGATCTGAGCCACTCTGTCGCGCGATGGAATACTACTGAGCACAGGTTCATAATACCCAGCACTGATCCACTCGATAGAGCCTGCATCTGTAAGCTTTTGCATAAGAGCAAAGAGCTCTGGCTCTTGCTTACGGATCGTATCAAGAAGCCATCCGCTACAATGCACAGAAAACTTAAACGCGCTATAACGTGCCATTGTCTCAAAAAAAGGCTTGTAACAAAGATCGATCGCCTCTTGCACTGCCCCGCCAAAATTATCGACGGGTTGATGCATATGTATTCCAAAAAGAAGTGCTCTTTTTTTCATTTTTGTCTCCATTATACGAACCAGTTGTGGGAATAATCTCGACTCAGATCGATTTTAAGCTCACCAAAACCTGGAAGTGTTTGGATCACCTTCCCCTCTTGTTGAAGCTCAAAACGGATCGAGATCTCAGGCAACTTTACAGACGCAATATCGATACTCATCTCTGTCCACGAACTTTTAAAAACATTGATCTCATAGCCATTGATCAATGTTGTCTGATTCTTGAGTTCTATGCTCCCATTTATTTCAAGTTCATCTATCACAATACACAAAAAGTCTGCTAGAAAATCGCTATGGGAATCGATATAAAAAGAGAAATAAAGCTTTTGTGCATCATTTCCATAGAGTATTTTTTGAATCAGACCTCTATCTCTATCCATGGTAGAAAAAAGTTTTGATTCATCGATCACACCACATCCGATCCATTCAAAGAAAGAATCATGAAGCCCATTGATCGTAGGAGAAATATCAGATTGTGGCTTGATATGAAAGTGTTGTGTACTCACATCCTTGATAATAGGCAAAAACATATCTGAGGGTGGTGTGATCTGCATCAGATCATAAATATCGACCAGATGAGAGCGAAAGAGTATATCAAACTCTGCACCAAATTCACTAAAATGATCATCCCCATACCACCAGTACCAATCAGAACATTCAGCCGCCAAAAAATGGACACTGATCTGCTCTTGGATCTCAGGTGAGAGTTTGTTTTTATGGTGATCGTAGTCGATCTTTGCCATATACAAAAGCTCCCACGCTTTAGTCTTTTCTGGATGTCCTACCCACGTATTGAGAGCCCCGTGGATCCAGCTTCCAACGCCTAGTTCATCAAGTTTCTTATGTTCTTGTTGGTACACTTCATCCATGGTTCGTGTAGTACACCATGGGGTATTTTCTATTTTTGCATAGAGTGCATCAAAAAAATCGAGCCCATTATTTTTGAAAAATTCCCAAGCATTTTCCCCATCTAAAATAACAAACACATCCCGCTCTTCATCACTTTTTTGGATCTTTGCGAGCTCTTGGAGAAAATGGTTTGCAGCGTGCTCACCCTCTTGATTTCTATACTGAAATCCTATGAGATCACTCAAAGCCTTATCACGAAAACCTATACAGATCCCATCATAAATATAGGAGTGATAGAGGGCATCTCTTTGATTGGAATGCAGAGACTTAAAAAGGATCTCCTCATCTGTTGCGATCCATCGCACACCACACTCATGTAAAAGAGCTACACTTTGTGGATCAACTGCTCCCTCAGCAGGCCAAAAACCCTCGGGCAAAAATCCAAAAATCTCTTCAAACACATCTTTTGCACGCTCGATCTGAAGCCGTGCATCCTCTTTGAGACTCTTATGAGGCTGTGGAATATTGGTATGTGGATTTGCACGCACTCCATTTTGCATATCGATAAGAAGTGGCAAAATTGGGTGATTGAGTGGTGTAGTTGAAAGGCTGATGCGCCCTTTTGCTTGCAACTCTTTATAAAAATCAAAGATCGAAGCGATGAATTTTGAAAGTTCTGCTAAAAGCTCCGCTTTATCATGCTCTTGAAAATTACCTTGTTTTGCTATGAGTGCGCGTACAAGTTCATTGTGTGTTTTGAGATAAACCCCACACCAGCTGAGTATGAATAAAACCTCAAGATCAATAAGTTCTTGGTTGTTAAAATGATCTTTGTAATAAAGCTCTTCATAACGACTCATTCCCCGAATCATCGTATCGTATTGCACACTTTTGCATATCTTGATAATCCACTTTCTATCCTCTTCCAAAAGCTCTCTTACATCCCTTGCCCATAAAGATAAAAATTTGTCTTTTTCGTGTGCATTTTCATAATAGAGCTTGAGTTGGACTATCAGCGTAGGTGTGAGATTGAAAGTTGCCTTGACCCCCTCAAAACGTGAGAGCATCCAAGGCATATCGTAGTAGTCTTTGATCCCATGCAAAAAGACCCACGGCATCTGCATGATCCCATTTTTATCACGATAATCTGGCTGATGCATATGCCATATAAAATTGAGGTTCAAATACTATCCTTTCTACTCATGCGACCATGTAGCAATTTTTTGCGTATATTTCTCATACATCGCTTCACCATCGGCTCTGTTTTTTGCTTGGATGTAGATATTGAGATGTTCATTATACTGATCTGGAATCATAAGGATCCAGTTCGTATCATTTTCCCAGATCTTGATCCCATCTTCTGAAGAGGACCTTTTATCTTTTGCGTAGCTCAAGAACATACGCATCATTTTTCCCTTGAGTGACTGCGCACATGGAACCTTGAAATGTTTATAATAAAAATCATCCACGCGTACTGCAAGTTCTGAGAGTTTCATCCCACTGCATTTTAAAAGCATCATGATCTTCAAACTCGAGTACATCGCATCACGTGTATAACCAAACTCACTAAAAGCAAAGTTTCCATCCACGGTTGCTATTAAGTCATATTCTCGAAGCTTTTCGGGCGAAAAAGAGGAATATTTTCCAGATTCGATCTCAAGATTTTCAAAATGACCAATATCAGGAGACCATAAAGGTAAAAAGACCCTTTTTTTCTCACCTTTTGCACTCATATTAAGAAGCTCTAAGACACAATAAAGCACCTTTACTTTGTCAAGCGGCACTCCATCTTCGGTCAATAAGCTCAACTTTTGTGCATTAGGATAGATAAGTAATCCCATATCATAGCCCAAGCTCTTCACAATAGAGCTCACATTATGGCAAGAGCGATGTTCGAGTGCTGATATATTGATAAGCTTATGCTCATCATAGTACGCATTGAGCACAATATTCTCAACTCCAAGTGTATTGAGAAGTGCTGGAAAAACATCAATGGTTGTTCCATGCATCAAGTCTACTGCAACTTTAAAACCTGCACATTTTTTAGCATCACGTCCCATATTCTCTAATACATCATCAATATATCTTTGGGTTTCAATATGATTATGTGTCTCATAGATGGTCCCTATCTTTTCATAATCAACGCGGCGAAACTTCTCTTGAAAAAAAGCTTTTTCAATATTTTTTGCAAAACTCGTGTCTACTTTCATCGCATTTAGATTAAAAAGGGTGATCTCAGAGCTAAGGGTATCTTCCAAACAACGTTTAAAATGCGCACCTCCATAGAGTGTCTCATCACCTGCAAGAGTATGGCGCAATACTGATGGGGGACAATCTTTGATATCTAAAACATCCACACCAGATGCTAAGAGTCCTCCCAAAAACGCACGTTTAAGCATACGTGAGCTCTTATCGTTATCGCGCCCTACAATTACTTTTGAACCAACTGGTAACTGCGAAGCAAAAGCTTCAGCTAGCTTTGTTGCCATATCACACGAGAGCTCTACATTACTTTTACCATACACACTTCCATTTTCAAAAATAGAGTTTTTATACTTATTTCCAAGGATCAAATTGTGACGAATGATCGAAGCAGGTTCTATTGTTTTATTTGGCCAAATCGTCACATCTTGCTCAAAACTTGCAAGTTCCCCCACATCACAACCCTCGGCAAGGATCAAGCCGCTTTTTGCTTTTACGTTTCTTTGAATAACATTATTATTACAAATGACACAGTTATCAAGATCAACTCCATTATGGATCACAATATCATCCCACAAAACACTGTGTCGTATCTTCACAGAATTTTTAATAGTAACATTGTTCCCGATCACAACATTACTGAGTTTGACATTTTTTTCTATGACAACATTTTCTCCAAGGAGGACTTTTCCTATGATCTCCACAGAAGGGTCAAGATTATATTCATGAGCGGTATAGTACAAAATCCCATCCGCGAACTGTTGTGCTCCAATAGAGATATGTGGTAATTTCACTTTAAGATTTAAGATATCTTCATAAACACTTCTATAGCTATCAGGATTCCCAACATCGCGCCAGTATCCTTGAAGTGAACACGCCATTAAAGGGATATCATGATGCATCAAAAGTGGAAAAAGATCTTTTGCAAAATCAAAATTTTCCCCCGCTGGGATGTAGTCGAGTATCTCAGGTTCTATTACATAGATCCCTGTATTGATCGTGTCGCTAAACACCTCACCCCAACTTGGCTTTTCTAAGAATTTTTCTATGCGATCCTCTTCATTAGCGATCACTACTCCAAATTCAAGTGGATTCTCAACAGATGTTAGCCCAATGGAGAGCTTCGAAGCTTTGGATGTATGAAAACTAAAGAGTTTTTCAAAATCAAAATCAGTTACCAAATCACCACTAATGATGATAAAGTTTTCATCTCCAATATGCTCCTGAGCACATTTTACAGCCCCTGCAGTTCCATAATCATTATCAGGGATAACATAGGTGATCTTGATCCCAAGGTCATTCCCATCTTTAAAATAATCTTGAATCACATCAGGCTTAAAATAGAGTAAGACGATAAACTCGCTAATTCCTACGGCTTTAAGCATCATCATTGTGTGCTGCATCATTGGAACATTAACTATTGGTAACATCGGTTTTGGTTTTGAGTGCGTGAGGGGTTGGATTCTTGTTCCAAAACCTCCTGCCATTACTACTGCTTTCATATTTTCAATCTCTCCTTTCTCGACTATCTATCTGTTGTAATCAAACATAAATTCGTAATATTGATGTGCCATACGACCAGAGTTAAACTCCACCTCGATCTCTGACATCGCATTTTTCATGATCTCTACCCATTGCTTTGGCTCATTATAATACATTGGGATGATAGTATCTTCTAAAATATCCATCATATTTTTATTATCGATTCTATCTTGATCGCGAATATCGAGCTGATGATCTACTTCTGGAATCGTAAAGGAATTTCTTTTATCTCTTGCAAATTCAGGGTGCCATCCATCGTTGATAGAGAAGTGAATGGAACCATTCATACTTGCAGACATCCCACTCGTTCCACTTGCTTCACGTGTGATTCTAGGAGTATTGAGCCAAATGTCACTCCCTTGTTTAAGAAGTCTTGATAGGGAGAGCTCATAGCCGATCAGAACAGCAATATTTTTGTATTTATGATCCATGTGGATAAGTTCATTGAATATCTCTATCGCACCATGATCTGTTGGGTAAGGTTTTCCCGCCCAAATGATCTGTACCGGCATCTCTTCTCTTTGGATAAGGTTTAAAAATCTATCAAGATCGTACTTGAGGAGTCCTGGTCGCTTATACTCTGCAAAACGACGCGCCCACACAATGGTGAGAACCTCAGGATCAAAGATCTTCCCTGTTTGATCTGCCACCTCTTCAAAGAGGATCTTTTTGAGGTGCTTCTTACGTGCGAGTAGTTCATAATCCTCATGCTCATCAAGTGCACGAATCAGGGTTTTATCTGCCCAATACTTTCTATTTTGAGAGTTGGTGATAGGGATGATCTCACATCTTCCTTCCACATGTGCCCACATCTCATTGGCGACTCGTGCATGGATCTTTGATACCGCATTGGAGCGTTTTGCACATTTGAGCGCACCCACTGTGAGACTAAAGGTGTCATCTTTACATCCACACAAGGCACGTACCGTTTCAAGAGTGAGAGAGGAGAAAAAGCCCATTTGATGCAATAAATGAATATTGTGAGTTTCATTTCCTGCCGTTTCAGGGGTATGTGTGGTAAAAACCACCTGTTCATGCAATCGTTCTTTATCTTTATGCTGGCTGTAAAGCTCATATACAAGTGGCAGAGAATGTCCCTCATTCATATGATACACATCTATATGGTGTCTCAATGCTTCAAGTACCTTCACACCACCTATACCAAGTACTATCTCTTGGGCTATACGTGTTTTCTCATTTCCATCATAGAGTCTATGTGTAATGGTACGACTTGCATAATCATTTTCGTCAATATCAGTAGAGAGAAAGATCATAGGTGCAGTTCCTAAAAGATCAGGCTTAAGATAATAAGCTCTTACATGCACATCATGGTTATCCACTCTAACACTGACTTTTACAGGCAACTCTTCTAAAAAGTAATAGTATTTACGCGTATACTGTGGATTGAGCGTTCTGTCTTCATTACGATCTTGATCATAATACCCATAGCTCCACAACATTCCGATCCCTACAAGGTTTTGCTTCATCTCATAAGCGCTTCGCATATGAGACCCAGCTAAAAATCCAAGACCTCCAGAGTAAACTTTCAAAGCTTGGTCAATAGCAAACTCCATAGAAAAGTAAGCAACCGATGTAGCATACTTTTCATTGATATCATAGGTGTGAAGTTCCATGTTTTTCCCTCATTGTAATAAAAATTGTTCCTCGCTATTCATTATCTCTCTTTTTATCTTATTTCTTTATTATATTTCATATTATTGCACATATAATTGCATACAAAGTGTAGCCAATAAAGAAGCATACTTTGGTTACAAAGAAAGCCTGATTCTGCTATAATTACGAAATATATTGAAGGAGTTTGTCGTGGATACAGTAGAACTATCGGATACATTATTACAAGAGCATCTCTCTCTTATTATTGAAAGTTCTTATAATCCTATTTTAATAACGAACGGCGAACTAGAAGGTCCTGACAATCCTAAGATTTTATATGTAAATCCTGCTTTTGAAGAGATGGCTGGCTATACAAAAGAAGAGATCATTGGACAGACACCTCGTATCTTACAAGGGGAAAAAACCAATAGTTCAGCGCTTGAAGAGCTTAAAGCAAAACTCTCTCGTGGAGAGTTTTTTGAGGGAAGAACGGTTAATTACAAAAAAGATGGAACAGAATATTATGTCGAGTGGAATATCTCTCCTGTAAAAAATAAGAAGGGAGAGGTTCTCTATTTTATTTCTATCCAAAAAGATATTACCGAGAGAATAGATCTCCAAGAGCAAGAAGAGATATTTAAGCTCTCTATCGAACAATCAGCTGATCATGTTGCCATTATAAGCAACAAAGGCTTTTACCGCTATGTGAATACCTCTTATGCAAAAAGAACTGGCTATTCTAAAAAAGAGCTTTTAGGAAAAAATCCAAAAATCCTCAAATCGGGCAAACATGACAAAGAATTTTATCAGAAGTTGTGGGCAGACCTACTCAATCATAAGGTCGTTGACGCTACTTTTATCAACAAAAAGAAAAATGGAAATCTCTACTTTGACGATCAAACAATTACCCCGATCATTACAGATGGAAAAATCGTCAGTTATCTCGTTATAGGAAAGGATGTAAGCGATTATCTAGAGAGAGAGGATACACTCAAAGCCCTCGCTTTTAAAGACGAACTTACAGGGCTTGCAAATCGTCATAGCCTCTCCAACTACTTTGACAACATCCGAGATGCTATCGCTGATGGAGAGGAGTATTCTATCATCATAGCCGATATTGACCATTTTAAACAGATCAATGATGAGCACGGACATCTCTTGGGTGATAAAATACTTAAAACTTTTGCCAAGATCTTAAAAGCAAACATCCGAGAGAGTGATAAGGTCTTTCGTTGGGGTGGGGAAGAGTTTATCATTATTGCGAAGACAAAACTCAAAAATGCACTTACACTGACTAATAATATTAAAGACAAAATCGCGACCAATCTTTATTGCGAGCAGATTCAACTCACTAGTAGCTTTGGAGTGTGTCCTATAGATTCTCAAGATTTTGATGCCATTATCAATAAAGCGGACAAAGCACTCTATCAATCTAAAAAAAATGGGCGTAATAGAATCTCAGTGTGTGAATAATTACATTTTCTTGATTTCTATCAAGGTTCTTCCCTCTCTTTTTATGTAAACTAAGCAAAAAAAGAAGGTAGCCCATGAAAAAAACACTCCTCCCCCTAGCTTTATTTTCCTCTTTGCTTCTTGCTAATGGATATGAGATATACAAAAACAACTGTGCGAGTTGTCATATAGAAATGATCGCTAAAGAAGAGGTCTTAAACAACCTCGACAAGATGAAAGCCCCTCCTATGGTAGAGGTCTCCAATCAGATTCGTTCTAATATTATTATTAAAGATGATGACGAAGATGTCCATAAACATCTCTTTGTTCTCTTTGTCAAAGACTACATACGAAACCCCGAATTATCAAAGAGCATGTGCCATCCAGGTGCTCTAGAACGTTTTGATGTAATGCCATCACTCAAAACAAAGCTCACAGAACAAGAGGCACAAGAGGTCGCGACTTGGCTTTATGAACGCTATGAGGGTGTCGCTTTTCGCTAAACATTTACAATATATTTTTAGCGAAAAACTGCTACAATATTTCTCAAACTACAAGGAGTTATATTATGTTAGAAGCAATTGCCCTCAAGATCATTACGACCCTTACAGGCTATCTATTTGAAAACTATCTAGATACCTTTAAGTACGCCAAAATAGATGGAGCACCCTCTTGGTACGCACAAAGTAGTTCAAGTGAAAATCTTCACGGCTATGGTTTTAGTAAAGGCGGTATAGAGAGTATTGACAAAGCAAGAGCATTATGCCGTGACGATCTACAAAATAAGATCCAAAAGAGTATTGATGTGATCGCGTATGACAACTTTCGCCATGTCGAAGATGGTGCTGAGAAAGAGCTCGTACTACGTTTTAAAAATGATGAGAAGCTTCCACTTTTTGTCGAAAAAGAGACACGTTATGAAAAGATCGAACATCAAAATAAAAGAGAAGACTCACTCTTTCACGATGCACGAGAAGAGCGTACTTTTGCAGGATGTATCATCCCTAAACAAGCAGTGATCGAGTATCAAACAGAGCGGGTCAATAGAATTCAAAAAGAGATTTCTTTGCATCGTAATGATAAAGCAATGGATGATCTCGACAAAGAATTCTTATAATATTTTTATGAATCAAAACAAAGTTGGTTAATGAATATTTTATTAA
>JAGGTH010000003.1 GCA_021163845.1 Helicobacteraceae bacterium
ACTCGCGACCCCCTGCGTGACAGGCAGGTATTCTAACCAACTGAACTACCACCGCGTATACTTTGTTTTTATTTTGAGATAGTTGTGCTAAAGGTTTTTGCGAAGGATACATCAAGTATCTGAGTAAAAAGCTTTTGTGCAAATATCCAAAATGGTGTCCCGTGATGGATTCGAACCATCGGCCACATCATTAAAAGTGACGTGCTCTACCAGCTGAGCTAACGAGACATTCTAGCTTCTCTTGTTTAAGAGGTCGAAATTATAGACAAATAGATTTGCTATGTCAAGTGTTTTTTTGACAAATAGAGTAATTTTTTAAAAAAAGCTCTCTTTGTCGATCAAAAGAAGCATTTTAAGAGCATACAAAACACTTTGATGTTGCACATAATTTCTATCTCCACTGAGTTGTAGACGCATCTCTTTATGCTCTGTATGACTACGCACTCCGATATGAACTGTACCTACAGGCTTCAACTCTGTTCCCCCTGTATCCCCTGCTATCCCGCTGATAGAGAGTGCGTAGTCTGCATTGCTCACATTCATCGCGCCCTCACTCATCTGCTCGACCACTTCATTGCTTACCGCACCATACGCTTCGAGAGTGCTCCCCTCCACTGCAAGCCAGTTTTCTTTGAGATCATTTGAGTATGTTACCAAAGAGCCATGGAGTATCTTAGAAGCTCCATTCTCTTTTGTAAAGTAATACGTCAGCAATCCACCCGTGCAACTCTCTGCAAAAGTGATCGTTTTATTGTTGTTAGAGAGCGTCTCTATAATATAGAGAATAATATTAGAAGCGGGGATCAGTTTTGTTTTGAGTAGCTTTTTAGCTGAATGGATAAAGTTGGAGATATTACCATAACGTTTACTGGAGATATCCACACGTTGCCACCCCTCTATGAGTGTTACGATATCGATAGTGACATCATTGGTTTGAGCAATAGGAGAGAGAACTGCGAGTGCGCTTTCCCTATCATCTTCAAAGATATGCACCACCGCTTTTGATTCTTGCTTTTCAAAAAGTATCTCTGGAAATTTTTGCATCTCATCAATATGGATCACATTTGCTAAGGTTTGCTTGTATTCAAGCAAGTAACTCCCCTCTTCAAATACCGAACTTTTTTGAGGAATAAGCATCGAATCCTTGAGTATTTGGTTGTCACTTGTGACCGTACAGATCACTTTACCTATGGTTGAAAAATTTTGTTTGGATGTAATAATAAGGAGTCTTTGTGCGAGGTTGAACTCATGTTCAAGATGTAAGAAAAGCGAATTATCATTCTCTTTAAAATAAGTAATACTACTAATAAAATCTACATTTTTTTCAATACTACGCAGAATATATTCTCGAAGAGCCTCATTGGATATAAACTTATTTCCTATAAATAATACACTTAATTTCATCTTGGGATGTAGCCTTTTACTCTATATTTTCTCGGCTTATTATAGCAGTAATTGTGCAGTTTAAAGAAGCTTTTAAACACATAAAAGATATAATGCAAAACTTTTATTATAATTTTGAGGTACAGATGGACTACAAAGATACACTACTTTTACCTACGACTGCCTTCGCTATGCGGGGAAATCTCACACAAAACGAACCAAAAAGATACGCAAAATGGTTTGAGACCAATGTTTATGAAAAAATGAAACACAATCGCAAAGATGCGCCAAGTTTCACACTCCATGATGGACCCCCTTATGCCAATGGAAACACGCACATCGGTCATGCACTCAATAAGGTTCTCAAAGATATCATAGTCAAACACAACTACTTCAATGGAAAATCTGTCCGCTTTACTCCAGGCTGGGATTGTCATGGTCTACCAATTGAACAACAAGTGGAAAAAAAGCTTGGTGGCAAACAAAAAAAAGAGCAGCTTGAAACTGCCAAAATTCGTGAGCTTTGCCGTGAGCATGCAAGTAAATTTGTAGAGATCCAGCGTGATGAGTTCAAAAAGCTTGGAATTTTGGCTGACTGGGAAAACCCTTATGTCACGATGGATTATAAATTTGAAGCAAATATCTACCGTACGCTCTGTTCTGTAGCGCACAAGGGTCTTCTCATCGAGCGTAGCAAACCTGTCTTTTGGTCATGGGCGGAGCGTACCGCTTTGGCTGAAGCAGAAGTGGAATATGAAGACAAAGAATCACACTCTATCTTTATTGCTTTTGAACTGAGTAATGAAGCAAAAGCAAAACTAGGTATTGAAGGCAAAGCTGCTCCAGTTATTTGGACCACGACTCCATGGACGATCCCTGCAAATACTGGGATCTCGCTTAATCCAGAAGAAGATTATGTTCTTACAAGTGATGGATATATCGTTGCAAAAGCGCTTTTAGAGTCTCTCAAAGAACAAGAAGTGGTGTGTGGTGAAGCCATCAAAACGATCGCAGCAAAAGAGTTTGAAAACTTAGAAGCGATCAACCCACTCAACAAAAGAGCATCACGTATCGTTTTAGGTGATCATGTTTTAGTTGACAATGGAACGGGATGTGTTCACACAGCTCCAGGACACGGAGAGGATGACTACCGCATCGGGCTTGTGTATGATCTTGAAGTGGTGATGCCAGTGGATGAGACGGGATGCTACGATGAGAGCGTTGTGGGTCTTGGACTTATCCCAAATGGTAAAGATTTCATAGGTCGCCATATCTTTAAATCAAACGATGATTTGATCGAGATGATGGGGGATGCTGTACTGAAAGTGAGCAAATTCACTCACTCCTATCCACATTGTTGGAGAAGCCATACGCCACTTATTTTCCGTGCAACAAAACAGTGGTTTATCTCTGTCGATGCAAAACCACAAGGGGAAGACAAAACACTTCGCCAGATCGGTCTCAGTGAGATAGAGAAGACTCTTTTTGTCCCTGAGAGTGGTCGTAAACGTCTTACATCTATGGTTGAGAACCGTCCAGACTGGTGTATCTCACGCCAAAGAGATTGGGGTGTACCGATCGCATTTTTCAGAGTCAAAGCAACGGGTGAAGTGATCCTTGATGAAAAGGTGCTTAACTTTGTAGCGATGATCTTTGAGATGAAAGGGAGTGATGCTTGGTATTCTATGGGTATCGAAGAGCTTTTATACCCTGGAAGTGGCTACAAAGCTGAAGAACTTGAAAAAGTAACAGATATCTTAGATGTATGGTTTGATAGTGGATCTACTTGGAATGCTGTGCTTAAATCTCGCAACTACGATGCAGGCGAGTACCCTGCTGACTTGTATGTAGAGGGAAGCGATCAACACCGAGGTTGGTTCCAATCTTCACTCTTTTTGAGTGCTGCAGTAGAGCATCAAGCTCCATATAAAGGGGTTCTCACTCACGGCTTTACAGTCGATGAAAAAGGTGAGAAGATGTCCAAATCTAAGGGTAATGTCGTCGCACCTGAAAAAGTACTCAAAGAGTATGGGAGTGAGATATTACGTCTCTGGGTTGCATCAAGTGATTATCAAGGGGATCTCAAGATCTCTGATGGTATCTTAAAGCAAACAGCTGAGAATTACCGTAAGCTTAGAAATACTTTCCGCTTTCTTATGGCAAATATCAACGATCTTGACACACTTACTCCAGAATCTGAGATGAGTGAGCTTGATCTTTGGATCTTAAATGTGGCCAAAGAGCTTTTTGCTCAAGTGCACAAATCGTTTTCAAACTACAATTTCGTTCACGGTATGAGCTTACTTAACAACTTTATCGTAAACGAGCTCAGTGGAATCTATCTTGATATTACTAAAGATAGGCTCTATTGTGACGCGGCAAATGATCCACACCGTCGTGCAAGCCAGAGTGCGATGGCGATCATTACAAAAGCGCTTTTGACACTTATCGCTCCGATTCTCACTTACACTGCAGATGAGATCATCGAAAATGCTCCTGCAATTATCAAAGGGGATGCAGAGGATATCTTTGATCTTACATACATCCCAATTGAAGTGCAAAGCTCCACTTTTAATGCTGCGTATATGAATGAAGCAAGAGAAGCTTTTTCAGAAGTAGTGGATAAACTCAAAAAAGAAAAAGTGATCAAAAGTACACTCGAACTTGTGATTGCAACAAACTCAAAAGTGGCACTAGCACTCGATACTACAGAAGCAGAAGATTGGTTTGTGATCTCTGAGATCTCAGATAAAGAGTATCCAGAGGAGATGGGCAATTTTACCGTCAATGGTGATATGTTTGTCATAGCAAAAGCAACACGTGCGAAATGCCCAAGATGTTGGAAATACCACGCTGAGAATGAAGAGACTCCATGTGCTCGATGTGCAGAGGTTTTAGGTGCCTAATATAGCTGAGCCTGTATCACTAAGCTTTATTAGTGCTACGGTTGGCGTGATCTTTGTGATCATTGCACTTGGGATCTTTGCCGTACAAAAAGGGAAAAACACCAAGGAAAAGTGATGAAAAACTTTGTAAGTGATGGAAAAAAACTCTTGGATGTAGAATATGATGATATCCCCAATATCAGTGATGTTGTCGATGGGATGCGTGTGATATCTAAGGATGTAAGAGATGGAGAGTATGCTCTATTTTTAGTGGAGCCAAATACACGTGTGACATGCTACGTACTCGATGAGATCTACATCCTAGGCAAGCAAAGTGGTTTTGAGAGTCTCAATGATGCCATTAGCGCTTGGAAAGCACATGAGATCTAATAATTAATTATAGAAGAAAAAGGAAATACAAAAGTGATGACATTAAAAGAAGCTCTTAAACTCTCTGCAGACGAACTCAAAAAACTCAAAGACGAACTCCAAGAAAAGATCAAAGCAAATCCAGAACTTAATGCATATATCGATGTAAATAATGTGGGTGAAGGTGTACCTATTGCTATCAAAGACAATATCCAAGTCAAAGACTGGTCGGTGACATCAGGTTCAAAGATCCTTCAAGGCTACATCGCTCCCTATAATGCAACCGTGATCGAGAAGATGATCAAAGCGGGTCTGAGCCCATTTGGTCGCACAAACATGGATGAGTTTGCGATGGGAAGTACGACAGAGTCAAGCTTTTATGGCAAAACACTCAATCCGATCGATGCTAGCCGTGTTCCTGGTGGAAGTAGTGGTGGAAGTGCTGCTGCTGTGGGTGCAGGTCTTGCTATTGCAGCTCTTGGAAGTGATACGGGTGGATCGATCCGCCAACCTGCTGCTTTTTGTGGAATTGTTGGGATGAAACCAACATACGGACGTGTGAGTCGTTATGGTTTGGGTGCATATGCAAGTAGTCTTGATCAAATAGGACCTATGACTCAAAACGTCGAAGACGCGGCAATTTTATATGATATTATCAGTGGGCATGATCCAAAAGACTCTACATCCGCAGATAAAAATGACAAGGTCTCAAAAAATCTCAATCCCCAGAGAAAACTTCGTATTGCAGTGCTTCCAAAATATATAGAAAACGCAAGTGAGGATGTCAAGATCGCTTATGCAAAAGCGATCGATGCGCTCAAAGCTCAAGGGCATGAGATCATCGAGCGTGAGATGATGGATGCAAAATTTGATATCTCAGCGTACTACATCACAGCAACAGCTGAAGCGACCACGAACCTCGCGCGCTATGATGGTATCCGCTATGGAAACCGTATAGAGGGAAAAAACCTCGAAGAGACTTTTATCAATACTAGAAGTGAGGGTTTTGGCGATGAAGTGAAGCGTCGTATCCTCCTTGGAAACTTTGTGCTCTCGAGTGGCTATTATGAAGCCTATTATGTCAAAGCACAGAAGACGCGCCATATTATCAAAGAGGAGTATGCAAAGATCTTTGAAGATGTAGATCTTATTCTCTCCCCGGTGGCACCTACGGTAGCCAATAAATTTGGAGAGCTTGAGAACCCTATGGATATGTACCTGAGTGATCTCTACACAATTAGCATCAACCTCGCAGGTCTTCCAGCGCTTTCTCTTCCAATATGCAAAAACCCTGAGGGGATGCCTGTGGGACTTCAGCTCATAGCAAATGCTTACGAAGAGCAGACCCTCTTTGATGGGGCACTGAGTTTAGAGCGCGAGATCGCTTACACAAAATGAAAGATCAAGAAAAGATAGCCGTCTTTATTGACGCGGACAATGCTCCAGCAACAAAAATAGACAAGGTGCTCTCTGAACTCGCACGCTATGGTGTAGTCAACATCCGAAAGGCGTACGGCAATTGGAAAAGTCCAAATCTCAAGCCTTGGGAAGATGTTCTCCATGAGTTTGCGATCCAACCCATTCAGCAGTTTGATCTGACCAAGGGTAAAAATGCCACCGATATGGCACTTGTGATCGATGCGATGGATATTCTCTACACAAAAGATGTGGATGTGATCTGTCTTGTGTCTTCTGATTGTGATTTTACACCTCTTGTCACTCGGGCCTTAGCAGATGGAAAGTTTGTAATAGGATTTGGAGAGAGAAAAGCACCCGATGCCTTTGTCAATAGCTGTTCACGCTTTTTATATCTTGATGATGAACTAGAAGCGGAAGTTCCTCTCCAAAAGCAAACCAAAAACCTCAAAAGTGATACAAAACTTATCAACCTCTTACGCCAAGCGATAGAAGCATGTGAAGAGGATGATGGCTGGGCGATGCTTGGACCTGTAGGAACACATATCACCAACCATGCCTCATTTGATCAAAGAAACTACGGCTTTAAAAAACTCTCTGATCTCTTCATGGCAATTGATCTTTTTGAAGTCAAAAAAACAGGACAAACAGCCCTCTGGGTACGTGATAAAAAACGTGCAAAACATCTCTCTAGAACAAAACAAAACTAAATCAAAAGGGACTACTATGTTCAAAACCAAGCTACTTATACTCGTACTTCTAACTCTTTCAAGTTTTGCGAGTGAAGCAACTCCAAAAATAAACAAAGCCGTCTTTGACTGTAGCGCAAAAGAACTCTCTTTTATTGCAAGTCGCCTACGCTTAATAGAGCGTACATCCCAAGACTTTTCAACTTTGAAACAAAAGAGTGATTTTGTTTTAACTGTCCATTCACACTGCACCCCCATCGTCTCAAGAGATGCAGCTTTTTTAAGTCCCGATAAAGATGCTAAACTCATAGCAAATATTCATAAACAACTTAAAAAATTAATACTCGAATATAATGTAGAAGTACGCGCTTGTGAGATCGCCCTAGAAGCTTTTGGAATAGAAAAAGAGGATCTTATTGAGGGGGTTAAAACAACATCCAATAGCATTATGGATGTTATCCAGCTTCAAAATGATGGGTATGCCCTCTTCCCACTTATAAACTAAAATTCCCTTGTTTATTTTAAAAGAGTACCTACTCTTTGGGCAAGAGATTCTGAAGAGTGTGCTTGTGCAAAGAGTGAAGCATTAAGTTTCGTCTCACCTGAGCGTAATTGATTGACAAGGTCTGCAACATCATACTCTTTTGTCTCTTTTGAGTACGCTAAGTTTGTGACCAAAGAGCTTTGTTGATTGATCTCACTCACAGTTGCATTCATCGCAGCACCCACATCCCCAAGTCTTCTATCAAGCATGCTCATAAAGTTTTGAACACTCTCTTGATTCGATGCATCGATGGTATCGATTTTAATATCACCTAAGAGTTGCTGTCCATTATAGGTAGTTTGTTCAACTGTATCCTTCATCGAACGCAAAAGAGCATTTGAATCAGCATCGATCATCGCCTTTTGATCGCTATTAAGTGCTGCAGAGTTTCTTGCAACGCTTTGAGTGTTAAGCTCCATAGCACTCTCTTTGAGAGATTGCAGAGCATTATCACTCACGCGAAGCATAGAGTAAGACTCATTTGCATTTTGCACTTTTTGTGAAGCGACAAGCATGTCTGATTGTTGCTGATTGTAGATGATCAAATCTGCAGGTGATTCATTCGTAATCGCATGCATAGCAGCAAGTTTTTCTAAAACTCCATCTGTAGAACTTTTATTTTGTCCTATATTTAGGTTGAAGTTTGAAGTACCAAGGCTATTAACATTCATTACATCCCCTTTTCATTTATTTTTAGAGTATAGTACATCCTAGCTTTAGAATCAAGTGGTTTATGAGATTAGAACTGTTTTTTTAAATAAGCTATAATCGACTTAAATAGATCAAGGAGATTTTATGCACGATTTCACGTACTACAATCCAACAAAAATAGAGTTTGGTAAAAATAAAGAAAACAATATTGGTCACTATCTACAAGAAGCAGGTATTCAAAAGGTACTGCTCACTTACGGTATGCAAAGCATTAAAAACAGTGGGCTTTATGGGAAGATCATCTCTTCTCTTGAAAAAGCAAATATCAAATATGTTGAACTCTCAGGAGTTATGAGCAATCCACTTTTAAGCAAAGTTAGAGAGGGGATCAAGCTCGCAAAAGATGAGAATGTAGAGGCTATTTTAGGTGTTGGCGGTGGCTCTGTGGCTGATAATGCCAAAGCGATCGCGGCGGGGGCTTTATATGATGGGGATGTATGGGATTTTTTTACCAAAAAAGCTGAGATCACAAAAGCTCTTCCTATCTATACAGTAATGACACTCGCAGCCTCTGCAAGTGAAATGAATGGCAACTCTGTCATTACAAATGATGAAACGCAACAGAAATACTCAATTGGTTCTATTCATGTCAATCCAACGCTCTCTATTATCAATCCAGAACTGATGATGAGTGTCACACCGGAGTATTTAGCCTACTCCGCTGTGGATGTGATTGCTCACAGTATTGAAGTGTATCTCACAGCATCCTCACATCCCACCTATAATGCGATGTTTGTTGAATCGATCATCAAGTCTGTTATGCACAACACAGAGATACTTCTTGAAGATCCTAGCAATTATGAAGCACGTGGAGAGTTTGCATGGGTAGCGATCCAAGCACTCAATGGCCTTGCTCCCGCTGGAACACAAGGGGGAAGTTTCCCAAACCACCTTATAGAGCACTCCCTCTCAGCACTCTACAATGTAGCTCATGGTGCTGGTTTGGCTGTGGTCATTCCCGCTTGGATGCAATGGTATCATACAAAAAATCCAAAACAATTTGAGCGCTTTGCACAAGAGATATTTGGTGTACAGAGTGCAGATGAGGGGATACAAAAACTCAAAGAGTGGTTTGAAAAAATAGGCGCACCAACGACATTAGAAGCGCTTCATATACCACGTGATGCTATTGCCAATATTGCTGAAAATGCGAGTGAAACAGCAAAAGTTTGGGGAATGCAAGATCTTTATACACAAGAGAACATTACACAAATTCTTCAAAAAGCATAAATTTTTTATGCTTTTTGTATTTGTGAAATTGCTTGATAATGCTTCTCTACGAACGAGAATCGCACCGCTTTATCTGTCTTTGAAGCGACACTACGACTAACCCTTGGAGCTTGAGAATGAAGACAAGCGTAACACTTATTGAGTTGCGCTTCATGCTCCCCTAGTGAGAAAAATTGGATTTTTTGGCGAACAGCTTTACAACTTACATCAGAACCACACATAATGAAACCTTTTTTTATTTCTATTAGTTATTTACAATTAAATTAAACACTATCTTACCAAATAAAGATTACAAAAGTGTTATGATAGAGTGCAACTTGATCTACTTTACCTTTTTTTAACCACAAAAAAGATATAATCCAAAAATTTTAGAAGCAACACAAAGCAACTCTTACTCTGCAAAAGGATAACCATGAAAATTCGTCAACGCGCCCTCACATTTGAAGATGTTTTACTCGTACCAAGATACTCTGAAGTACTCCCAAAAGAGGTCTCACTCGAGACAAAACTCACACGCAATATTAAGCTCAATATCCCAATGGTTTCTGCTGCTATGGATACCGTAACAGAATACCGTGCAGCGATCGCTATGGCTCGTCTAGGTGGTATAGGAATCATCCACAAGAACATGGATATCGAAACACAATGTAAACAAGTAAGAAAAGTGAAAAAGAGTGAAAGTGGGATCATCATCGACCCTATCTATGTACACCCAGACGCTACCCTAGCAGATGCAAATGCATTAATGAACGAATTTAAGATCTCTGGTGTACCTGTAGTAGATGGACACAATAAACTTTTAGGAATTCTTACAAACCGTGATATGCGTTTTGAAAAAGATATGAGTAAGAAAGCTGCGGATGTAATGACGAAGATGCCACTCATCACGGCAGAAACAGGTATCTCGCTTGATGATGCAGCGGATATTATGCATAAAAACAAGATCGAAAAACTTCCAATTATTGATAAGGATGGCTTTTTAAAAGGTCTTGTAACGATCAAAGATATCAAAAAACGTATCGAATACCCGAACTCAAACAAAGATGATTTTGGAAGACTCGTAGTTGGTGCTGCCATTGGTGTAGGTCAAATGGATAGAGCAAAAGCACTTGTAGGTGCAGGTGTTGATGTACTTGTACTTGATTCAGCTCACGGGCATTCTAAAGGGATACTCGATACAGTAAGAGAGATCAAAGAGACACTCGAAGTGGATGTGATCGCAGGTAATATTGCAACAGCTGAGGCTGTGGAGGCTTTAGTAGAAGCAGGAGCTGATGCTGTAAAAGTAGGTATCGGACCTGGTTCTATCTGTACAACACGTATCGTTGCAGGTGTAGGTGTACCTCAGATCTCTGCTATTGATGAGTGTGCAAAAGCAGCACACAAACATGGAGTACCTATTATCGCTGATGGTGGTATCAAATACTCTGGAGATATTGCAAAAGCACTCGCAGTGGGTGCGAGCTGTATCATGGCAGGTTCACTCCTCGCAGGTACAGAAGAGTCCCCTGGTGAGACCATTATGTTTCAAGGTCGCCAGTACAAATCATACCGTGGTATGGGAAGTATCGGAGCGATGCAAAAAGGTTCAAACGATCGCTATTTCCAAGAGGGAACAGCGGCTGACAAGCTCGTACCTGAAGGAATCGAAGGGCGTGTTCCATTTAGAGGAAGTATCGCAGGGATTGTGCATCAAATGATGGGTGGATTACGCTCGGCTATGGGATACTGCGGAAGTAAAGACATTCCAACATTCTGGGAAAAAGCTGAATTTGTAGAGATCACATCTGCAGGGCTTAAAGAGTCTCACGTTCATGATGTTATCATTACACAAGAAGCTCCAAACTACCATATCTAACTTATTTAACTAAAGAAGTACAGTAATATCTCTATTGCTGTACTTTGCTTCCTTATTATTACTCACTATATCTTTCATAAGAGTTTTTACCTTTTCTTTTTGCAATGTACATCGCAGCATCCGCTGTGCTCATAAGAGATTGCACATCGTGTGAAAGCTTTGGAAAACAACTAATACCTATGCTTGCACCGATTTGAACTTGATGTCCATCCAATGTAATAGGCATCGAAATAGCCTCAATAATTTTTTTTGCAATTTTATCTACCGCTTCTTGAGGTGATTTACTCTCAATAAGAATAGCAAATTCATCTCCTCCAATTCTAAAAACACTATCATTTTGTCTCATCACAGCTTGTATACTTTGACCTACAAAACGCAAGAGTAAATCTCCTACATGATGGCCGATAGTGTCATTGACTATTTTAAAATCATCCAAATCTATCATAAGGAGATAACATGATGTACCATAACGCCTTGCATTTTCTACTGTCTGAACTATTTTTTCTTCAAAGTAGTGACGATTGGCTATAGAGGTAACCCTATCATAATATGCCAATTGTTGTAAGCTTAAGTCACGCTCATGGATTTGAGACAACATAGTAACAAAAGCGCTTGAAAGTGTTCCAACCTCGTCAGTGGAATTTTTAATTCCAGAGATATCCATTTTATAGTCCTGATTATGGATCATTTTTTGTGTTGCTTCTGTCAATTTGCTCAATGGTTCTGTAATACTTTTACTTATATACTTTGTAACAAATATTGCAATCAAAAAAGCGAATGAAGCTGTTGCTAGTATAATAAAGATATACCATGCCAAACGATTATAAAAGGAATCTAAACTTAACACCAAGACGACACTTCCTTGATACTCTGAACGTAAAAAAATCGACTTTTCGATTTTGATAGTATCTAAGAAAACCTCTTCATTATCGTACTTAAGAATTTTGTACATTTTTGTTTCATTGGTTTTATCCTCTGCATAACGATAATAATTTTTAAACACTTCACCATTCTCAAATACTAAATGCACCTCAAGTAGATCTTTAATACCTTTTAGAGCTAATAAAGTATCATTCGTAGCAAGTTCATCTCTAAAAGCCATAGGGGCAGCAACACTTTGGCTGACTACTTCACTTAGAATACGATTCTCTTTGATAAGAGCACTTTGTAGAGCAAAATATTCATAGAGCACCATTATTATTATCAGAGGAAGAAAAGCAAATATAAGTACAAAAAGATTTGAATATGTGATCTTTGTTTGTATTGGATAATTTTTAAATCGTTGTTTCAGCAAAATCATTGTTTTATACTTCGTGCCAACTTAAGCAGATGAGAGCTAACAGAGAGTTTTGTCTCCTTCATGGCATCTAAGCTTACATCAAAGGCAAGTCTTCTCTCTTGATCCAAAATAGTGATATGTTCATGAAGGTTTTTTAAATTTTCCGAAACAATAAGAATTGGTAATTCTTTAAGAGTCGCAATAAGCTCACTTGCACCCACAACTTCTTCTTCTCTAACATAAACCATATTACATTCTTTGAACTCTTTATCATTCTTTATCGTATAAACTTTGACATTTCTATTGTGTATTTTTTTGTCATTTAATTGATCGGATGCAATACCCAGATCTTGTTTATAGAAACATATTCTAAATTCATCCTCATTTGCCTCATTAGGCCAATTTGTTAAAAGGGCAAAATTGTACAAATATGCCGCTTTAAGAGTATATTCTGGGAGCGCATCTGTTGCTTTTAGTACATTCAAAGAGAGAAGCGAGAATGTACACAATAAGATAAAAGATCTTTTCAAAATTTATATCCTATCTCAAACCAGAATGTACGTCCATCTTGTGGATAGAGCTTATCTCCGTTTGATCTTTCCCAAGTGATGTCACCATACTTTTTATCCCAAAGATTTTTTACCTTAAGAGATATATCTGTATCTGGAATCCAACTGTGCGAGAGTAGATTTATATTGGTTAAAGAGTATGATGGGATGGTTTTTTGATTATAATAAGCTTTTTTACCTATATATTGCCATTCTACTCCCAATCGCAATCTTTCATCTATTAGAGGGGTCGCGAAATTTATTTTGGCATTATGGTTGGGTATATTGACAAACTTTGTATCTAACTCTTTGATGATAGCTTTTTGATAGGCATAGCTCAAACGAAAATGGGTAGTATTCTGCCAGTATTTTTCAAGCTCTAACTCTGCCCCAGTTGCTTTGACACTACTATTAAATATCTCATCAAATAGAGTATAACTATATACTGAGCCCAAAAGTTTTAACTTCCTCCTAAAGCTCTCTTCTATAACCAACTCTGTTTTTTTAGCTTCTTCTGGTTTGGTACCTATGTTTTCATAAGGGGTTTTTTGCCTCTTGGTAATAGCTGTTGAGAGTTTTAATACTCTTTGTTTTGTGATATTCCAAACCAGTGATGCTTGTGGACTTGTTTGTCCATATCCAGTATCACTTTTTTCATAACGGGCACCAAAATTGATACTCAAAGTTGGAGTAACAGTGTAATTGTCATAGAGATAATAACTAGAAGTTTTTCTTGGAGTATGCACAACTGTATCAAAATTGATACTGTTGGATTCCAAATAATTGTCGTAAAAGTATTCTTTGAGTCTGTAATCGTGTCGATACTCTATTCCAAAAGAAAGGGTATGGTTCTCAAACCAATTCCCTATAACTTTTATATCTCCACCATACCATTTTGCATCGGTTTCATAAAATCCACTATATAGATCTGGTTCCTTCATTGCATAGTGATAATTGTAATATCCATACCATAAGGAGCTTGATATTTTGGTATTTTGGGTAAGATCGCTATCGTATTTGAGGCGAATAAAACTGTTCTGGTCTTGTTGATTATCTGGAATCGGAGGAACATAAAGATAGTTTGGATAAATAGGGATATTTTTTTTATGATCTACCAATGCCCCCTCTAAAGAGAGATTTTTGTAGGAAGTTTTTAAAAATACGCGGTAGTTTTCCTCATAATTATTTTTTTCTTGTACCTCTACACCGCTGTCAAAGTAGCTATGATCTCTCCCCTTTGTATCAAAATCGCTATAAGAAAGAACCATATCAAAGCCATTATCAAACTTCTCTCCAAAAACAACTTGACGCTTTTTGGTATCGTGGCTTCCTCTACCGTAAGATACAACCGTCCCCCCTATATCATTCCCATTTTTTGTGATAATATTCACAGCCCCAAGCAAGGCACCCGTTGCATACCCGGCAGAATTTCCCCCTGGGATATACTCTACCCTTTCTATAAGAGAGATATCAAGAAGTCCATCCTCTTTGAAAAATGCTTGACCATAAAAGCTATCGTTAGCTTTATAACCATCAATAAGTAAGATAACTCTCCCCGCATAATCTCCTGGTTTTCCGTAAGCTCTTCCCCCAAGGTACATATATTCGTAGTCCTCAAAAACATGTAAGCCTCTCATGCTTCCAAGTATCTCACCCAAAGTTTTATACCCGTATCGTTTTATATCTTCATGAGTAACTATGGATACGGCAGAGGAGGAGTTGCTGATTTGATTGGCTATTTTGCTCGCGGGGATATACTCTTTTTGAAGAAGCTCTTCAAAAGGGATAGCAGTGGCATCAAGCGTCATGTCTGTTTGTGTAAGCGCAATAGATGGGAACAAAAGGTAAGCACTAACAATCAAGCCAATCTTTGTAGAAGACTTTTGTGATGACAAAAACACTCCCTTCATTTTTTTGTTGAACTATACCAAAAGAGGGGTCATGTCTCGGTCATGGATCTTTCACTTATGAAAAAGATTGAAAATATGAATCAAAATCTAAAGCATTCATCGGTTTTGCAAAATGGTAGCCTTGAACTTCATCACAGCCCAGTTGCTCAATAAGTGAAAGCACCTCTGCATCTTCTACGCCCTCCGCAATCGTTTTGAGATTAAGATTTTTTGCCATTTGAATAATGGTATTTACTATGACGGCGTCTTCTTTGTTATTTAAAATACCTCGGACAAAGGATTGGTCAATTTTTAATTTATCTACTGCAAAACGCTTGAGGTAGGACAAACTTGAATAACCTGTACCAAAGTCATCGATAGAGAGTTGCACACCCAAGAGCTTAAGATTTTGGACTGTCTGTAAGGTAGTTTCCACATCATGCATCATTATCGTTTCTGTGAGTTCTAGCTCCAAATACCTTGGATCTAAACCTGACTTTTCTAATGCCTGTGAAATTACATTTTCTATATCACCTCGTTTAAACTGTATTGCTGAGATATTAACAGCTATACTTATTCTACAGCCTTGTTGGTGCCAAAGCATCATTTGTCTACATGCCTCTTCAATCACCCACTGCCCTATTTGAACAATCAATCCACTACTCTCTGCAATAGGGATAAAATTCATAGGTGGAACCAAACCCATCTGAGGATGATTCCATCGTATAAGTGCCTCTACACCTATTATTTTATTTTCCACTACATCCACCTGAGGCTGATAATGAAGCATAAACTCATTACGTTGTAGGGCATTCTTCAAGTCACTATGGAGTTTAAATCTTCCTATCATATTGTGATTCATCTGACTCGTATAGATGCGATATCCATTCTTCCCGTATTCTTTAGCTTTATACATAGCAGCATCAGCATTTTTAAAAAGTGTTTCAAAAGTTTTTCCGTGACTAGGATACAAAGAGATCCCTAAAGAAGCTGATATAGAGAGTATATGTGTAGCGACATGAAATGGTTCTTCCAGTTGTTTGAAAATTTTCTCAACTACTTTGAAGATATCGTTTTTGTCTGTAATATGTTGCAAAATAATTAAGAATTCATCTCCCCCTTGACGACTGACAACATCACTCTCTCTTACACATTGCTTCAAATGTAGTGCAATACTTTTAAGCATACTATCACCCACAGAGTGTCCTAAAGTATCATTTATCACCTTGAACCCATCAAGATCAAGAAATAAAAAAGCTACTTGTTCTTGATTTGTTTTTGCATCTTCTAAGATTTTCTTCGCTTTCTTTTGGGCAAATGCATTATTTACTAATCCTGTCAAGATATCATGATGCGCCATAAACTCAATACGTCTTTCGATATTTTTTTGTTCCGTGACATCTCTACTTACTACTAATGTTTGGATAGGATTGCTATTTGGTATCAAAACCACGGAGATCTCATGTTCTCTTTCCTCTCCGTTTGGCTTTACTTGCACGATAGAGTACGTATTTGTCACCTCATCTCCAGCCAATCGTTTTTGATGTATTTGTGCAACTTTTTCTTTATGATCTGGATGTATGCTCTTTAAAAAACTTGGCTTTTTTTCACTAAGATCTTCACTGTAGCCATATTCTTTGGCTAGTGAGACATTGTTTGTGTAGATATATCGACCATCTTCTATTACATTGACCCCCATACCAGCTTTGGCGATCCCCCTTAAAAGTGTCTCTTGAAAATCTTTTTGTTTTTTTAAGTCCTTTTCATAATTCTTAAGATCAGTAATATCTCGTCCCGTTGCCAAAACACTTTGAATAGTTCCTGCACTATCTTTTTCAGGTACAAGTCTTATGAGGCTTGTTATTTCATTATTGTCTTTATCCCTCCAAGAATATTCAAAATCCTCTTCAACACCATTTTTGATCACTCTTTTGATCGCTTCTTCATACGCAAATGCCAAAGAACTTTGACTATAATGACTAGGCTTTTTGCCTATCAACTCTCCTATCTCTTTTCCCATCATTTTCGCCATTGTAGGATTAGCATAAGTTCTTACGCAAAACTGATCGTATCTAGCTATAGTATCAGAGGTATGTTCTGTAATAGTACGAAACTGTGCTTCACTAAATGCCAACTCCTCTTGCATCCTCACTTGAGAGGTGATCTCATGTGCAAGTGCCAAAAAGTTTCCATCAGATTTTTTTGAAATGGAGAGCTCAAACCACTTCATAAACGTATCATCTTCTCTTAATGAGTATCTTTTTTCTAGAGACACTCCATTTTTATCTGCTTCTTCAAGAGCTTCAAATGCTATATTGGCAGCTTCATATGGCAATATATCTCTGATATTTTTACCTAGTAAATTTTTTCTATAATCATGCATCATTTCATTATCGTGAAACCAAAAGTTGAGATAGTCCCCCTCTTTATTCACCTCAAAAAGTAAATCGGGGATAGAGTTGATGATCCCCCTTCTTACTTCCACCGCCTGCGTGAGTTGTTCATGCATAGAAACTATCTCTGTAATATCGCGACCAATTCCAAGTATACTTGTCAGCTCTCCGTGCTCATTCTTCTCTCCTACTAATTTCACTTCATGAATCTCCGTAGTCCCATTGAGACCTGGAACACTCTGGCGAATTATTATCGAGTCGCTCTCAAGCTTTTGTATTTTTTCAATTGCACAAATCACCTTTGTATGATGAGGAAACAAATGTTTTATCGATTTTCCCAATACCTCTGTAGCTTTGCAGCCTAAAATTTGCTCATGGGTTGGGTTCAGATAGAGATAATTCCCATCTTTGTCAAAACGAACAATATTGTCTGGTAAGTTCTCGGCCAAAGAGCGAAACTCTTTCTCTTTGATAACATTACTTTCTTCAACTTGTCTTTGTGCTGTAATATCTCTTCCGATTCCCAATATCCCTAGAACATCCCTATTTTCTTGCATCACAGGTATTTTTCGTACTTCCAAAATCCCTTTATTATTACTTTTAGGGTAGATTATGATTTCTTCTGAAAATGTCACTCTATCACTTTGAAGTGCTTCAAGATCAGTTGCTCTACAAACCTCTGCCGCTTCTTTAGTAAAAAAATCATAATCATTTTTCCCGACTATTTCATCTGGAGTCGTATGAAAAAAATCTCCAAAGCTTTTGTTACAGGTTAAGTAGTCCCCTTTCTTATCCTTTATCCAAATCATATCAGGAATAGTAGAGATGACAGCTTCTAACTTTGAGTTTGTCTCTTGCAAAGTTTTTTCATAACTTTTACGCTTTGTTATATCAGCGATGTTGACTATACGTTGTTGAACTCCGTCATCTTTATCTTTAATGACAGTAATATAGACGCAGACATCTACAGTAGAACCGTCTTTTTTTGTATGTGTCGTCTCAAAACTACTATCGTTTGTTGTGCAGTACGCTAAAGGTTTTCCCCTAAGATCACACTCTTTGCAGTCAGAAGTAAAAATCCTACACATAGATCTTCCGATAAGTTCATCCATCTCATAACCATAAATCGATGCAAATGCCGGATTCATTACCTCAATAATATTTTCTGTTGTACTACAAACAGCTATTCCTATCTTAGCATTATCAAAAATATAGTTTAAATTTTCGACATCCCTTTTTGAATCTATCATTACTTTTCCTCTATTTATACTAAGAAGACAATGATAACAATTGCTAAGTCATACTTCGGTCATACAATTTTTTAACATTTATGACTATTTAAAACTAGAGCATATTCAATAAGTTTTCCTAAAATCTCTCTTTTCTCTTCATTTTTTTCTGATTCTAATCTTGTTTGAATCTCCCCTTTGGCACTTTTTACGATTTAACTTATCCATTATCGTTAATACAAAAACCCAAAAAGCCAAAGTGGAATTTTATTACCAAATCCAATTTCGACACTATCGCTTGCAACATAAGAATTTGGCATATCTTTTATTTGCTCGAAAGATTTATTTTTGCCACCTATTTCGAAGGTGTATTTTTCTTCACAATAAAAATCACCTCTATTACTTGCAAATATACCGTAGTCATTTAAAAATTGCTTATTTTTATAATAATTATCAAGCTGGTTTACAAAAAATGTTTCTCGCAAGTTTCCAAGATTTGGCTCTTTTGTATACATTAGATTTGTATTTGCGAGATATATTTTTTCAGGCTTATCAAATGCTTTCATAGAGAGAGAGTTTTGCATGAGAAGTTTCACAAGACCTGCATCATCAAGTTTTGAGAGGTATTCTTTGAGAGTTCTATCATCTGTTATCTCTGCTGCTTTTTTGAGTTCACTCATATTTGGCTCAAAGGGTACACTTTTTATGATAACCGATAGAAGCATCTTTATTTTTTTGATACTAATACCGTTTAGTTTTGGATAGACATTGAGTAAATCACTTTCTATGGATACATTGATGTTTTGTTGGAGTGTTTGAAAAAAGAGTATTTCGTTTGGCATCGATAGATAGTATGGATAGTAGCCAAATTTCAGATAATCTTTAAAAAGTGGGATGATTTTTTTATCTTGAAACTCTATAGTATTTTTAATATTAGTAGCTATATCTATATGGTTTTTTAATATTTCTTCTAATCCGTAGCTTTTAAAATCGAAGTTGTGATGAAGTTCTAAAAACTCTCTAAAACTCATCCCCACCATATTATAGACAATAGCTCTTCTACTTAAATCGTGACTCCCTTTGTTAATTTGCAAAGCGGAGCTTCCAGTGACAATGATTTTTAATGTATCAAACCTATCATAGATATTTTTAAGTTCAGCTGACCAACTAGAATATTTGTGTATTTCATCAAAACATAAAAGTTTTCCACCGTTTAATACAAACTCTTCGGCAATCTGGGTCATTGTAAATTTGGAAGTGTTTTGAATATCATCAAGATTTACATAGAGTGCTTCATTTTCTTTGTAATGAAGTCCAATGTATTGAGCAACCGTTGTTGTTTTCCCTATACCTCTTGAACCAATAATGATAGACAATCTATGCTCTAAAGCATAGTTTTTAATAAAGTATCTTTTGTACTCTTGATTGTTTAGAGCGAT
>JAGGTH010000088.1 GCA_021163845.1 Helicobacteraceae bacterium
GTTAGGATGTATTGAATTATATTATTATTTAAGAAGTCTTATTGAATTTAGAAAACTATTTTATATCGCAATTTCAAGATTTGCACATTGGGGATGATGGAGCTTTTATAGACTCTTTTGTCTATTCCAAAGATGCTTTTTTTGAAAACATACATTATAAAAAAAGCTGGATAAGTCATTATCAGATCGCAAGAAAGTCGATGCTCGTCAATATCTCCGATGCGATCGCTATGAATGCAGTACCAAAATATGCACTCTTGGCGGTTGCGATGCCAAAGAGCATCACCAAAGCGCAGATGAGAGAGCTTGTCTCTGGTTTTGAAGACGTGGCAAAAGAATACGGTGTAGCGATCATTGGTGGGGATACGATCTCAAATACAAAGCTTGACATTACGGTAACGATCATCTCAGAGACAAAAAAACCTTTGTTTAGAAGCGGAATAAAAAAAGGGGATCTACTCGCATATACGGGAGAGATCGGCAAGGCAAAAAAAGAGCTTCAAAAACTTTTGAACTTGGGTAAAATCCATAAACAATCGAAGTTTGTAGATATCAAGCTCAGACAAAAATTTGTCACACTCACAAGGCGACACCTTATCGCTGGAATGGATATCTCTGATGGACTCTTCAGTGATCTTGATAAGTTTGCAAGTGTCAATAAGATCGGTTTTCATTTTTATCAAAAGATACCAAAGAGAATCGCTTGTAGCGGTGAAGAGTATGAGATGCTCGTGGCATTTTCAAAAAGGGATAGACTCAAAGTACTGCGTCGCGCAAAGCAAAGCCGCACAAAACTCAAGATTTTTGCTGAGGCAAAAAGAAAAAAATACACAAATAGATGCAAATCGCATCATTTTTAAAGGTAAAAAAATATGGATAGATTTTATTCACTCGGGCACTCTAGCATCGACTTTCATTTCAAACAAACTCCAAGAGATTTCGTGGTCGAAGAGATCCCACTCTATGAGTTTTCAGGGGAGGGGGAGCATTTGGTGCTTTTTGTACGCAAAAAAGAGCTCTCTACACTCGAACTCGTGGGGATCTTGGCAAAGTATCTCAATATCAAAAACAAAGATATAGGCTACGCGGGGCTCAAAGATAAGCACGCCATGACAAAGCAGTATATCTCTCTTCATAGAAATCATGAAGAAGCACTAGAAAAGTTCGAGCATGAGGGGATCAAGATCCTCTCAAAAACGTATCATAATAATAAGATTCGCATAGGACATCTCCAAGGCAATCGCTTTTTTATCAAGCTTAAAAAGGTCAATCCTACATCTGCGCAAAAGATAGATGAAGCACTCAAAAATATCGCTGAACTTGGGATGCCAAACTTTTTTGGATACCAGAGATTTGGAAACGATGGGGATAACCATGTGATTGGTGAGCAGATAGCAAAAGGGGAGAAAAAAGAGCGAAATCCTAAGATAAGAAAGTTTCTTATCAGTGCGTATCAAAGCCATCTTTTTAACCTGTGGCTGAGTCGAAGACTCGAGATCAACACTTTGGTGCAAAACTTTAAGGCAGAAGAGCTAGAAACACTTTTGAATATGCCACAAGAGGAGATCGCAAAGCTCAAAGCACAAACACATCCATTTAAACTCTTAAATGGCGATATTATGGAGCATTATCCACATGGTCGTCTTTTTGACTATGATGCAAGTGAGCACGATCTAGAGCGTTTTAATACGCGTGATATCTCTGTAACAGGGCTTTTATGTGGAAAAAAAGTAAAGGTCTCCTCAGGGATCGCTGGAACCATTGAAAAAGAGTTTGATGATACGATCGAAGCAGATGGTGCCAGACGCTACGGGTGGGTTTATCCTACGGATGTAGAGGGCAGATTTAAGCCTATAGAAGCGCAATATGAGCTTAATTTCACTCTTCCAAAGGGTTCTTATGCTACAGTTCTCATCGAAGAGATTGCAAAACGCAAAATACAATAAAACTATTATTTTTTAAGGACAAAAATGACACGACATACAACTTCACTTCTTTCACAGATCTTTGGAAAATTTGCTTCTAAGCAGTTTCCAAAATGGTTTCAAAAAATAGTCAACAACGCTTATGTATCTCTTATGGGTTTGGATATGAGCGAGTTTCATCATCCAAGTACATACAAAAGTCTCAATGCTCTTTTTACACGAAAGCTACGTCAAGAGCGAGAGTTTTCACTCGATGGAGAAGATTTTATCTCACCGTGTGATTCGCTTATCACAGAGTGTGGCGATCTCAAAGAGGACTACGCCTTGCAGATCAAAGGGATGCGATATAGAAGTGATGCACTCTTAGGGGAACACTTTAGCCAAGAGGAAAAAGAGGTGATTCATAATGGATCATTTATGAACTTTTACCTCTCTCCAAAAGATTACCATCGCTACCACATCCCAACAAACTTGCGTATTTTAAAAGCGGTGCATATTCCAGGAAAACTCTATCCTGTAAATATCCCATCACTCAAAAAGAGGCTGAATTTGTTTATCGAAAATGAACGTGTTGTACTTTTTTGTGAGACCAAAGAGAAAAAGAGATTTTTTATCGTTCTCATTGGTGCACTCAATGTAGGTGTGATGCAGGTCTCTTTTGAAAAAGGGATCAAAACCAATGCAGATGCACACCAAAGCAGTGTGTATGAATATGACAATCTTTATCTTGACAAAGGGAGTGATTTTGGATGTTTTGAGATGGGTTCAACGGTTGTGATTCTTGCACAAAAAGATATGTTAGAGCTTCGAGTCAAAGAGGGTGATAACGTGAAATTTGGACAGAATATAGCAAAATTGAAATAGATGTATAAAACAAAAAAAGAAAAGTACGAGTATCTCCAGAAAATATTTGAAGACGTCTCTTTATTCGAGTGGGAAGTGTTGCATGTGACTACATCCCAAGATAGACGAGAGGTGATGGAAATATTAAGTAAGACACTCGTACGTGATACTATCAAAGAGAAAGTGAATTTTCTTTACTTCAAACGCTTGGATGATTTTGATATGAGCGCAATAAAGCCTGCTTTATTTAAAGAGATAGTCAACGAATATATGAGCTTTGCTGTGGATGTACTCTACCTTGATAAAGATGAAGTGAGAAAAGACATAGGCTCAAAAGCGAGCTTTATGTACGCCATCATTGACTCTTACATGAAAAACTATAGCATTCTTATCTATCAAGAGATCGTCGATACTTTTATAGAGCTTGCACAAACAGCCATCCACTCCAAGCAAAGTTTGAGCGTTGTCTATGAGGTCTTTAACACCTTGCTTCTGGTTCACAAGAAAATGATAGCGATACAGGATGTAGAACATCTCTTAACGAAGGTGCGTTCGGCTTATAATTTTAAAAATTTAGAACTGAGTAAATTTCAAGTAAAAGTCACAGACCTACGACATAAACTCGAAGATGAAACTCTAAATGATGAGATACGTGACAATCTTCTTTTGGCTCTTTATTCTCAACAAAAAAAGCTTGAGAATGTAGAAAAAAGTACACTTGATAAATACGATGCAGCCCTGCAAAGACTCAAAAATTCTATGGTGCAACAGCTTATACACGACGCAAAATAACACCCCCTTTTAGAAAGCTTTTTTAAGTCTGCTTATGCTACTATCGAGAAAATAGTGCAAAAGGATTTCGTCTTGCAAAAAGCTTTGAAGTTTTTTTTATTTTTACTCTTTGTAGTAGTTTTGGTATGGGGATATAAGTATTTTGAAGCATCACAAAACAAAGCAATCGTCTCTGAAGACTTTGCGTATGGAAATGGTCGTATAGCTTCTACTGAAGTGATGGTCAGTCCAAAAATGGCAGGAAGAGTAGAGGCTCTTTATGTCCAAGAGGGTGAGATCGTACAAAAAGGGCAAAAACTAGCACAGCTTGATACGAAAGAGCTCGAGGCGCAGCTACAATTGATCTATGCTCAGATCGAGCAAGCCAGAGAGAATAAAAATCATGCCCTCGCTCTTCTAGAGCAAAAGCAGAGTGAGCTTAGCTTGGCATTGAAAAACTTTCAAAGAGCACAAACACTACGTAAAAAACAGGCTATCTCAGAACTCAGTTATGAGCAAGAAGAGACGAGTTATAAATCAGCCTTAGCTTCGCAAAAAGCAGCAAAAGCAAATGTTGCTCAAGCAGGTGAGGCGATCAATGTTGCAAAAGCGCAGGCAGCCATTTTACAGGTCAAGATTGATGAGAGTACTCTTTATGCCCCTATCAAAGGGAGAGTGCTTTATAAGCTTGCACAAGATGGTGAAGTGGTAGGGGGTGGGCAAAATCTTTTGGTCTTGCTTGATCTGCTTGATACATATATGAGTATTTATCTCCCTACATCCCAAGCCGGCAAGATCGATTTTGGTTCTGAAGCCCGCATCGTTCTTGACGCACTTCCTAATGTGGTGATCCCGGCCAAGGTTACTTTTATCTCACCTCAAGCACAATTTACACCAAAGCAGATAGAGACACAAGATGAGCGCGCAAAGCTGATGTTTCGTGTGAAGGTGAATATCGATACGACACTTTTAGAGGAGCATATACACAAGGTTAAAACTGGTCTGCCAGGGATCGTTTACATCCCAATGGTAGATGATCCTCTTTGGCCTGATGCTTTGAATAAACTACCAAAAAGTTATCAAGCTAAAACTACTAATATGAATTAATATGAAGTCTGTTGTCAAGATCGAATCTCTCTTTTACAAATATAAAAATACACAAGCCCTAGAGGATATCTCTTTGGAGATTCCCCTAGGGGCTACTGTAGGGGTGATCGGTCCTGATGGTGTAGGAAAATCAACACTTCTTGCTCTTATCGCTGGTGTCAAAAAGATACAAGAGGGTTCTTTGGAGGTTTTTGAAGGAGATATCTCTTTGGAGTCTTTTCGTCAAAATGTGCGCTCACGTGTAGCCTATATGCCCCAAGGACTTGGTAAAAATCTCTACATGTCCCTCTCTATCTATGAAAACCTTCTCTTTTTTGCCCGTCTTTTTGGACTAAGTAAAGAGCAAAGAGAAAAACGTATAGAGCTTTTGCTCAAAGTAACTGGACTTTATGAGTTTCAAAATAGATCCGTTGGAAAACTCTCTGGAGGGATGAAGCAAAAACTTGGGCTTTGTTGTGCACTGATCCACGATCCTGAACTTTTGATTCTTGATGAACCTACAACAGGAGTCGATCCACTCTCACGACGGGAGTTTTGGGAACTTATAGACAAGATCAAGGGTGTACAAAAAAATATGAGTGTCATTGTAGCTACTGCATATATGCAAGAAGCACAGCTTTTTGACTACACCATTGCTATGGATGAAGGAAAGATCCTAAGCTTTACAACTCCCAAAGAGCTCTTAAGCAAGACCGATTCAAAAGATATCGATGCAGCTTTTATTGCACTTTTACCAGAGGTAAAAAGACTCAAACACAATGGCTTACAAGAGATACAAAAGAGTATTCAAAAAGATGAAGCTATAGCAATAGAGGCGCGTCATCTTACTATGAAATTTGGAGATTTTATTGCAGTAGATGATGTGAGCTTTTCTATCAAACAAGGGGAGATCTTTGGTTTTTTGGGCTCGAATGGATGTGGGAAGACAACGACGATGAAGATGCTTACAGGCTTATTAGAACCAAGTGCAGGGGAGGTTGACCTTTTTGGAAAAACCATAAAAGAAAACTCTTTGCAAATGAGAAAAGATGTAGGTTACATGACACAATCTTTTTCGCTTTACAATGAACTGAGCATCTTGCAAAACTTACGTTTGCATGCCGAGCTTTATGGTGTTGCCTCTGGTCAAAAAGAGCAGAGAGTAGAGGAGGTACTTGAGAGGTTTTCTCTCAAACAATACAGCACTTCACTCGCTGGCGATCTCCCTCTTGGGATCAAACAGCGTCTCTCGCTCGCTGTTGCTGTGATCCATAAACCAAAGATGCTCATTTTAGATGAACCAACTTCAGGGGTAGATCCCATTTCACGTGATGGGTTTTGGCAGCTCCTGCTCGATCTTGCACATAACGATGGGGTGACCATTTTCATCTCTACACACTTTATGAATGAGGGGGAGCGATGTGATCGTATCTCTTTGATGCATCAAGGAAAAGTACTTGCAAGTGACACCCCAGACGTACTCATAGCCTCTAAGCAAAAAGAGAATCTCGAAGAAGCCTTTATCGAGTACCTAAGTGAAGCGATAGAAAAAAAAGAGAGTCACAAGGGAGAAATATTTGCTCTTGAAAAAACATCTGTGCAAATACAAGAGGGCTTCTTGCTTACACGCTTTGGGGGTTATGCGATCCGAGAATCCTTAGAGCTTTTACGTGATCCTGTACGTTTAGTATTTGCTCTTTTAGGGATGGTGATACTGATGTTTGTAATGGGTTATGGGATATCTATGGATGTAGAGGATCTGAAGTTTTCTGTACTTGATAACGACAAATCACCCCAAAGTAGAGAATATGTAGAGTTTATCTCAGGCTCTCGTTATTTTTTAGAACAAGAAGAGCTTCAATCATACGCGCAGATGGAAGAGTTGATGCGTCGTGGTGAGATCAGTATTGCCATAGAGATACCACCTGACTTTGGAAGAGATATCCACAAAGGCTTGGATGTAGAGGTGGGTGCATGGATCGATGGCACGATGTCTTTTCGTGCAGAGACGATTCATGGATATTTACTCGGTCTTCATACAAGTTATTTGCAATCAAAACTCTATGGTGAAGCTCCCGTATTGGTAGATATACAAATGCGCTATCGCTACAATCAAGACTTTAAAAGTCTTTATGCAATAGTACCTGCTGTTATCCCGATGCTGCTTATTTTTATCCCCTCTATCTTAATGGCGCTGAGTGTTGTGCGTGAAAAAGAATTAGGTTCGATTACCAACTTTTACGCGACACCTGTAACAAGGTTGGAATTTATGCTTGGGAAGCAACTCCCCTATGTAGTCATAAGCATGGTGAGTTTTTTTGGGCTTCTTCTTTTGGCTGTATTCGTATTTGGTGTACCCATCAAGGGAGACCTCCTTTTGTTGACATTTGGGGCATTTTTGTATGTGTTTGCAACGACTGGATTAGGGTTCTTGATGTCTGTTTTTACGAAGACACAGATCGCGGCTCTTGGAGGTACGGCGATTGCCACTTTGCTTCCTACGGTGAGTTTTTCTGGAATGCAAGATCCAGTGAGCTCCCTTGATGGAGTGGCATATTTTATAGGCAATATTTTCCCAGCGACCTATTTTATCAATATTAGTCGTGGTATTTTTAGTAAAGATATTGGTTTTTCTGGGCACAGTTTTGATCTTTTTGCTTTGTTTTTAGCGGCACTATGTATCGCTGCTTTGAGTCTTCTCACTCTTAAAAAGCAGGAGCAATAGATGTCAAGTATGTATCGCATCTATAAGCTTACACTCAAAGAGCTTTTGACCCTCTACCGTGATAAGATGATGTTTTTTTTCATCATATACTCTTTTAGTTTTGCTATCTATCTAGCTGCTACAGCTGGATCTATGGAGCTGAGAAATGTACCGATCGCTTTTGTAGATGAAGATCGTTCTATCCTTTCACAAAGAGTGATCGATGCCTTTTATAAGCCTCGCTTTATGACTCCACAGATCATTGCTTATGATCAGATCGATACTTTAATGGATGGGGGAATCTATACTTTTATAGTGATCTTGCCTGAGGATATGCAAAAAGATCTCTCCCAATCACAAACTCCTCAGATACAGCTCAATATCGATGCAACGCGTATGTCTCAAGCGGGAATCGGTGCGGGTTATATCTCGCGTATTATCTCCCAAGAGTTCGCGCGCTATAAAAAAACACCTACATCCCAACTATCAATAGAGTTGATCCCAAGTTATAAATACAATCCAAATCTAGAGGGAAGCTGGTTTGGGAGTATCAATGAGGTGATAAGTAATCTGATGCTACTTTCTATTTTACTCGCAGGTGCTGCACTGATGCGTGAGCGTGAGCATGGTACGATCGAGCACCTTTTGGTGATGCCATTGCAAAGTTCTGAGATACTTCTTGCAAAGATATTCTCTACAATCCTAGTGATCTTATTTTGGGTGGCTTTTTCCCTTTTGGTCGTAGTAGAAGGTATTTTGGATGTACCACTTGTAGGCTCAGTTTGGCTTTTTTTACTTTGTGGGGCATTGATGCTTTTTGCAACAAGCTCTATAGGGATATTTATGGGTACTATCACAAGCTCTATGCCACAGTTTGGAATGATGTTGATACTTGTCGTTTTACCACTTATGATGCTCTCAGGAGGGATGACACCGTATGAAAGCATGCCGCTTGCATTGCAGTATCTCATGTATCTTTCACCCACCACTCACTTTGTAGAGCTCTCTCAAGCGATCCTTTTTCGAGGGGCAGGTTTGGATGTAATATGGGAAAACTTAGTGGCTATCTTTTTTATTGGAATGTTCTTCTTTGCTTTTGCACTTCTTACGTTCAAAAAAAGTATGGAAGCTCAAAGTTAATTGCGAATGATCTCGAGTTTTGCTAAAAGTTTTCCATCTTCTTGATAGATATCAAGCTTTGTATCAAGGGGATATTTTTGCTTTTTAAGGACACCTTGAAGAGAGTGGAGGATATGAACAAATTTTTCATACATAGGAACGATGATATATTCTAAGTGATGTTTGCGTACAAGATTTGCGAGCACCTCTATCGCATAATAATAGACACTTTTATTAATAGCACGCTGCACAAGGTAGTCGTGCATGATCGTTATATTGTTTTCAAGTGTTTCTTTATCAATAGCTGATAAGACGGTATTCTCTTTTGCATCTTGAAGCTCTTTAGCAATATCTTCTTCGATAATATGATCTCTATCATCTACAACTGCATCTATCTCAGGACAATATTTGTAAAGCTCATCTATAAGAGTTCTGCTGTCAAGTCTTTTTGTAGTAGTATCGTAAGTATATGTTTTCTCTTCCATATACTCATGATCAAGTGCTTTGAGGAGTTGAAGCACGATATTGAGATAATCAAACTTATCTACTTTGTTGTTATCGAATGTAACACCATGATGAGAGATGATAGGTTTTGGACCAACATATTTTAACTCAAACTGCATACAAACTCCTTTTTTAGCGACTAAACGTTAAATCTAAAATGCATTATATCACCATCTTGGACGATATACTCTTTACCTTCGAGTCTCATTTTTCCAGCTTCTTTGGCTTTTGCCTCTCCACCAAGAGTCACAAAGTCATCATAAGAGATAACCTCTGCACGGATAAACCCTTTTTCAAAGTCGTTGTGGATCGCTGCAGCAGCCTTTGGTGCAGTTGAGTTTTTGCGTATTGTCCATGCGCGAACCTCTTTGACACCAGCTGTAAAATAGCTCATAAGACCTAGTTTGTCAAAACCTTTGTGGATGATCTGCTCAAGACCAGATTCTTGTACCCCTAGCTCATCTAAAAACTCTGCTGCTTCAGCGTCATCAAGCCCTATGAGTTCCTCTTCAACCTTTGCACAAAGTTTGATAATCTCACATCCGTTCTCTTGTGCATGTTTGCGCAGGGCAACAACATACTCATTGTCTTCTAAAAGACCATCTTCATCTACATTGGCTCCATACATGATCTCTTTGTTTGTGAGAAATCTTACTTCGCGGTTGAGCTGTTGGTACTCATCACTGTCTGCTTTTTCAAAGTTACGTGCGAGTTTGCCATCACCCAAAAACTCTAAAAGTTCTTCGGCGATAGTGAGTATCCCTTGCGCACTTTTATCTGACTTTGCTTGTTTTTTGAGTCTGTCAATACGATTAGAGAGCACTTCGATGTCTGCTAAGATAAGTTCTCCTTCAATGATCTCAACATCTCTGAGAGGATCAATATTTCCCTCATTGTGAACGATGTTTTCATCATCAAAACATCTTACTATTTGAAGAATAACCTCTGTTTCACGGATATTGGATAAAAACTTATTTCCAAGACCTTCCCCTTTGGAAGCTCCCTTTACAAGTCCTGCGATATCTACAAAGTCAAGTGTAGAGTATTGAATACGTTCAGGGTTTACAATTTTTGCAAGTTCGGCTAATCTTTTATCTGGCACAGGCACGACTGCCTTGTTTGGTTCGATTGTACAAAAAGGGTAATTTGCTGCTTCTGCATTTTGTGCTTTTGTGAGTGCATTAAAAGTTGTTGATTTTCCGACGTTTGGAAGTCCCACTAGACCGATACTTAATCCCATTATTTACCTTTAGAGTTGTTTGTTATATTCGCGCAATCATAACAAAGTTTTACTTGTATTTTGCTTCTTTGATCTTGAGCGGCTTGGTCAAAAGATAGCCACCAAAGAGCACGGGTAAAATACCCAACATCTGCCTTCCTTGTGGCAATTCATCCAAAAACAACCATGCAAAAAAGAGTGTCATTACAGGCACAAGTGCCACGATCGCACTCATTTTGGTGATAGAGATGCGGTGAAGCGCTTCCATCCAAAGTACTTTGGAGACACCAAATATGACAAGTCCTATCACAAGAAGATAAGGAAGTGCCGTGTAAAAATCATCTGAAGTAAAGCTTGGTTCAAAGATAAAAGCAAGCAAAGCGATCACAGGAAGAGCTACAAGGGTGCGAAATCCTAAAATGGTCTCAGATGTGTAATGTTTGCGCGCTCGCTTGGAGTAGTAGTTGGCAATTGGGGCAACGGCTGCGGCGATGAAGATCAAGAGATCCCCTTTGTTGAGCTGCATATCATCAGGAAAGAGGATGATGAGTGCACCTATCCCCATAATCAAAGCACCAAGTGTGTGTAAAAGATCCATTTTCTCTTTGCCAAAGATATTAAAATAGAGATAGGAAAAAAGAAGTTGCAAGAAAATAATTACCGACATATTTCCAGCCGTGGTGTAGCGCAGACCTATAAAGACCAAAACAAAAAGAAGAGTGATATAAAAGCTTGTAAGCAAGAGATCTCTATAGGCACTTGTGTTTTTGAGTTCGATAAAAAGATTTTTCTTCCACATCAAGACCAAAAAAAAGAGCAGGGCGATAAAGAGTGAAAATGCGTATGTATGTAAAGCACCCACCAAAGAGATGGTGATGATGCTTAGAATTGGAAAAAGAGACTCTAAGACTGAGAGAATGACTGTAAAGAGCTCCCCCTCACGCTCTTTTGTCATAGAGATTTTAAGAAATTGCTCATAAGTCTGACACCCGCTCCCGTTCCACCATAGACATTACAATCCCATGGAGTGTCTGTATACGCTGAACCTGCGATATCAAAATGAAGCCATTTCTCTTTGTTGTCCTCTTTGATAAAGGTATCTAAAAAGAGACCTGCAGTGATAGCGCCACCATAAGGTTTTGAAGAAGTGTTACTGATATCTGCTATATCACTTTTGAGGAGTTTTTTGAGGTGTCTGTTAAATGGCAATGTGCCTACGAGTTCCCCTGAGTTATTCGCCGCTTCAAAGAAGTGGTGTTTGAGCTTGTTTGAATGTCCCATTACTCCAGTTGTATACTGACCAAGGGCTACCATACATGCACCAGTGAGTGTCGCAAAATCAAAGATATAATCAGCTTGGACTTTCTCTTGTGCATAATCAAGAACATCAGCAAGCACTAAACGACCCTCGGCATCTGTATTTCTCACCTCTATTGTTGTTTTGCTTCGTGAGACGAGGATATCATCAGGCTTATAGGCATTGCCACCGATCATATTTTCAACAGCTCCGATAAAAGCATGGATCTCTACATCTAAGCCAAGTTCACTTGCAGCTTTCATGATCCCTAAAACAGCACAAGCCCCTGCTTTATCCATCTTCATTGTTACCATAGATGTCGCGGGTTTAAGGCTTAATCCACCGCTATCGTATGTAAGACCTTTTCCAACTAAAGAGATGATCTTTTTTGGATTTTTTGGTTTATAAGAGAGGTGGATGAGTTGACTTTCATGCACCGAAGCGCGTCCTACAGCGAGCATTGCATGCATGTTTTGCTCTTTGAGCCCCGCTTCGTTGAGAATCGTACACTCTAGAGAGTTTTCATCTGAGAGTTTTTTTGCTAAGAGTGCAAGTGTCTCAGGATTGAGTTCCTGGGGTGCAGTATTGACAATATCTCGAGTAAAGCATGTCGCATTGGCTACAATAAGTGACTCGTTAAATATTTTCTCTTGCGCGCTAAAATCATTTGCTTGGGATGTAAGCGTGATAGATTCGACTGGAGTATCTTTTGGCTTGGATTTGTAGAGTTCAAACTGATACCCACCAAGGATAAACCCTTCTACTAAAGCGTGGATCGTCTCTGTACTTATAAGTGATAGCGTAAGAGTTTTGTATGCAGAGGTACTGAGAGCTTTGATAGCAACAGCACTCGCAGAGCGCAAAGAATCTGCATCTAAAGCATCCACGCCACAGATAAGTTTCCCTTTTTCGTGTAAAAAACAGATGCTGTCTTGTTCTGCCTTAAAGCCAGCTCTCTCTAAAAGTTTTGCATCCTCAGCATTTTTGAGTGTTTGGGATGTAAAGTATTCGATGAGAATGTCTGCTTTTATAGATTCTCTCTTTTGTTGTACTAATTTTATTTGCATCTGTGTTTTCCTCGTTAGTCGTTAAAATGTAAGATTTCTTTTGCTTGGATCATATCTTTGTCTCCACGACCTGAAACATTGATAATAATAAGTTTGTCTTTAATATTTGGCATCTTTTTAAGATAAGCGATCGCATGGGCACTCTCAAAGGCAGGGATGATCCCTTCTTTGCGTGAGAGCCATACAAAGGCATCCATTGCTTCCTCATCGGTGACATAATCATACGAAATAGTTTTATTATCATGATGAAAAGCGTGTTCAGGTCCGATCCCTGGATAATCAAGTCCAGCAGAGATAGAGTGGGCTTCTAAAACCTGTCCATCCCCATCTTGAAGCAGATAGCTCATCTGTCCGTGAAGAATACCTGGGCGACCTTTTTTGAGTGAGCAACCATTTTTGCTATCAATCCCTAGACCTCCCGCTTCGATCCCGATACACTCTACCTCTTTGTCTTCTAAAAAGTGTTGAAACATCCCAATAGCATTACTTCCCCCACCGATACACGCTAAAACGTGATCTGGCAAGCGACCCTCTTTTTGAAGTATCTGCGCGCGCGCTTCATAGCCTATGATTGCTTGAAAATCACGCACCATCATAGGATAAGGGTGTGGCCCTGCAATGGTTCCGATAATATAAAAAGTATCACGTGTGTTTGTTACCCAGTGGCGGATCGCATCGTTCATGGCATCTTTGAGTGTTTTACTTCCACTCTCTACGGCGTTGACTTTAGCTCCAAGGAGTTTCATACGAAAAACATTGAGCTCTTGGCGTGCTACATCCTTTGCTCCCATAAAGATCTCGCATTCAAGATCTAAAAGAGCACAGATAGTTGCTGTTGCCACTCCGTGTTGTCCGGCACCAGTTTCAGCTATGATCTTTTTGTATCCAAGACGTTTTGCCATCAGTCCTTGTGCAATAACATTGTTGACCTTATGCGCACCGGTATGGTTAAGATCTTCACGCTTGAGATACACTTTTGCACCCACTTCATCAGAGATGTTTTTTGCAAAATACAAAGGGGAAGGGCGACCCACATAATCTCTAAGATAGCCATCCACTTCTGTCCAAAACTCTTTGTCGAATCGAATAGACTTATATTCCTCTTCGAGTTTCAGAAGTGCGGGCATAAGTGTTTCTGGGACATAACGCCCACCAAAGATACCAAAGTGACCGTTTTGATCGGGATCAAATTGTGATTCGCTTGGGATGTACATTAGTTAACCTCCACGAGAGTATAGACTTCAGTTGTCTCTTTGAGTGTAGCAATACCATCAAGAAAGCTAAGACCGATCACAAAGCACGCTTCTACGCAAGTCGCACCCGCTTGGTGGATAAGTTTTGCAGCAGCATTCGCTGTGCCGCCTGTAGCGATAAGATCATCTATGAGAAGTACTTTTGCATCTTGAATACCGCTAAAAGCATCAAGATGTACCTCTATCTCATCCACGCCATATTCAAGTGCATATTTTTCACTGATAGTAGTGTAAGGAAGTTTCCCTTTTTTTCGAATAGGCACAAAACCGATCCCTAGCATTTGAGCAAGTGCGGCACCAAAGATAAATCCACGTGCATCAATTCCCGCAACATAGTCAAGATTGTAGCTTTTGTATTTTTGATAAAGGTGGTTCATCAGTACACCGTATGCTTGTTTGTCATTGAGCAATGTTGTGATATCTTTAAAGATAATACCAGGCTTAGGGAAGTCCTTGATATCACGAATAGAGTTTTCGATTATTTTTCTCTCAGTTGCGCTTAATTGCATTACGTATCCTTTTTTAGAGTAGAGCGTCTATACGACCCTCAAGTGCTTTGATTTTTCCATTGAGTCTATCGGTCTCTTGTCTATGTTTTGTATTTCGTTGTTTGAGTACTTTGAGCTCATTTCTGAGTTTGGTAAGCTCTTCACTTAAGATATCTACATTTCCAAGAGCGCGCTGGAGTTGGATCTGATATTTTCGAATCAAGATCTCCGCTTCTTGGAGGGTGAGCTTCATAAGATCATTACTTCGTTGCTCTTTGTTAGTGATACTTTTAAAGTAAAACATTTTGACAAAGAGATAGATCGAGAGAATTGATAAAAGTGTTAAAAGTGACCATTCCCAAAACATGACAAATCCTTTTTTACAATATAGACTAAATTTTTAGAGTGCTTCTATTTTTGCAACTCTATTTGTGTGTCGCCCACCATCAAAACTTCCAGCGATCCAAGCATCGAGAATAGATTCAGCTACACCTTGACCTATGATTCTCTCTCCAAAACAAAGTATATTTGCATCATTGTGCCCGCGTGCAACTGTTGCTGTATAAGCATCGTGGCACAAAGCAGCGCGAATACCGCTGTGGCGATTTGCCGCCATACTCATTCCGATCCCTGAACCACAGATCAAGATACCTTGAGACGAAGTATCTGCTAGAACACTCTGACACACTTTCACAGCATAATCAGGATAATCTACACGATCTTTACTAAAAGGTCCAAGATCGACCACCTCATGTCCTTTTTCTTTAAGAAGCTCTACTGTGTAGTCCTTAAGATCTAGACCTGCATGATCCGTCGCGATATAAAATTTCATTTTTTTCCTTTTATGATAAGAGTAAATTTAAAACTGTTTGTACCGGCAGGAACAAAACATAGTCTTTAAGCGGTGTCATTAAAATAATAAGAACTATAATAATGCCATATTTTTCATTTTTGTAAAAAAATTCCGCAACAGAGTTGACCTTGTATTTTAAGGCTAGGTTAGCTAAAAAATGTGCCCCATCAAACTGTGGGATAGGGAGAAGATTAAACACCCCTAAAACCACATTGATAATAACAAGTTGGAGAACAAATATATATACAAAAATAGAGAAAATCCCATCACCTGTCGTTGGTGCAGCAAATGAGACAAGCACGATAGAAGCAAGTGCCGCGAGAGTAAAATTATAAACAATTCCCGCGAGATCTACTTGCATCCCTGCATTGTAACCACCTCTCTTGACCACGGTTTGCATATTGATTGGTACAGGCTTCGCCCAACCAAACAAAAAGCCACTCTCACCCCCTAAAAGCATAGGGAGAAAGTAGAGAGTTGCAGGGACAATTATAGTTCCTACAAGATCGATATGAATAAGTGGATTGATAGAGAGACGACCTGCATTTTTTGCCGTAGTATCTCCATACATATACGCGACCCATCCATGCATGATCTCATGACCGATAATAGCGATAGCAAGAGCTAAGATTGCCGCAGCAATTTTGAGTAGATCAATAGATTCCATAATCATCTTTGTCTAATTTTTTTCTCTCTTTGATAGCGAGATCAAGATAGTATGGTTCTTCTAGATCCGTCGGTGTTTTTCCTACTCTATCCCAGCGTATTTCCCAGTCTTCATTGATAGAAAAGTAGATGAACCAAGGAGTTCCCTCGATATTTTCATACGGTACAGAACCCCAGAAACGGCTATCATTAGAGTGATCGCGATTATCACCCATCATAAAGTAATGATCCTCTTGCACGCGGATAGGAGCAAAATTAAAGAGGGGTTGAGGATGTCTGCCATCATTAGTGATCTTGTCATCGTGGTGGATCCCTGGGTGTTCTTTCATATAAGGATTTTTGACCCAAAGCTGATCTGCAAAGACGATAATGTCCTCTGCATCAAAATTTTCTTTGATCCAAGTATCGCCCTCTCTGTGGTGGATGTAGAGATTTTTTTCTAAAACAAAAAGCTCATCGCCTGGGAGTGCCACACAGCGCTTAACAAAGTGTTGCTTCTTATTGTGTGGATAGCGAAAGATCACAACATCCCCACGCTCTGGAGTGTCACCATCAACAAGACGCAATGAATCACTCCACGGCATGATAGAGAGCTCTAAAAACGGGATATGAGGCATTGCAATCCCATAAGCAAATTTCTTAGCAAAAAGGTGATCCCCAATAAGTAGAGAGTCTTTCATTGAGCCTGATGGGATACGAAATGCTTGCGCGATAAAAAAGATCACAAACAAAACGATAATGACCGTTCCTGTCCATGAATTGGAAAACTTATAGGCTTTATGGAGTGCTTTTTTCATCTAGCCTCTTTTTTTTGCATTGATCTGTGCAGCTTTGAGGGTATTACTCAGTAGCATAGCGATTGTCATTGGACCAACACCACCTGGAACAGGGGTGATATAAGAACATTTTTTGCTTACATTTTCAAAGTCTACATCCCCAACAAGTTTGCCGTTATCTGCACGGTTGATACCAATATCGATGATGATCGCTCCCTCTTTGACCATATCTTCTTTAATAAGATTGATCACACCTACACCTACTAAAATGATATCTGCGTTTTGTGTGTGCTTTTTAAGATCATCTGTAAAGATATGACATATCTCTACTGTTGCGTTAGCATTGAGTAAAAGGCTTGCCATTGGCTTTCCAACAATATTAGAAGCACCTACGACCACACAGTTTTTTCCTTGAACATCAATATTATACTCTGCTAAAAGCTCCATCACACCAAGGGGGGTACACGGTACAAAACCATCAAGGTTGGTTACCAAACGCCCAACATTGTAGGGATGAAAACCATCCACATCCTTGCTTGGATCAACGAGCTCGAGTATTTTTGTCGTATCTATTTGTGGTGGGAGGGGAAGTTGGATCAAAATACCATCAATATTAGGATTTTCATTCATCATCATAATCGTTTTTTCAATTGCATCTTGAGAGATATCCTCTGGCATTTCGTGAGTTACAGAGTAAAATCCTACTCTATCACACGCCTTTTTTTTCATTGCAACATAAGCCGCACTTGCTGGGTCTTGCCCTACGAGTATGACAGCCAGACCTGGAACACAGCCTGCTTGTGCTTTAAATTCTTTGACGCCTGCTGTAACATTTTGTTCTATTTTTTGGGAGAGTGCTTTACCATCGAGAATTTGCATTTAAACCTCATAAATTATTTTTTTGATAATATATCGTTTTTATGATAAAAGGTCGCTTACCAATGAAATATCTGTTGTTGTTTGTTTTTTCTCTTCCTCTATTTAGTGCTTCGAGTTTTATTACGCCTATGGAGTATGCATCTCAGCTCTATAAAAACCCACGTGGCATAGGATGTCATCATTGTCATGGGGAAAAAGGGGAGGGCAAAATAGTTGCTAATTATATTGATAAAAAAGAGCAGAAAAGTTTTCGTGCACCAGCTATCAATGAGATCGGTTTTAAAAAATTTTACCGTGCCTTAGAGGTGAGAAAAAATGGTATGCCTCGCTATTTTTTAACAAAAAAAGAGGTTCAATCGCTCTATTTTTATCTTCAAGAGATGAAGGGAGAAAAGTAAAATATGGATACTATTTTCATACAAACACTAGAGTCTCTTTATGCATCAAAAGACTTAAAAGCTCTTGATGCCTTGGCAACTCCAACTTTCCGTACGCTCAATACAAGCCAAAAGTTTCGCTCGGCTTTGATGCTCTCATGCAATAATATCAAACACCTCTGTAAGATCAACTCTCTAGAAGCCGATGCGATCATTCTCAACCTTGAAGATGGAGTGAGTGCTAAGGAGAAGCCTTTTGCACTCGCTTTATGCGCCATTTTTTTATCAAATCTCAAAGAGTGTGATAAAAAACTTATCGTACGTGTTAATCCCCTAGATGAAGGTGGTTATGATGAGATAGCTTATCTGAATCAATTTATGCCTGATGCGATTCGTGTTCCCAAGATAAGAAATAAAAAAGAGGTACAAAGTGTATTGCACCTTCTTAAAGATGAGATCGAACTCCATCTTTCCATAGAGACTGCTGAGTCGTGGAATAATCTATCAAGTCTCAGAGTAGATAAAAGGGTCAAAGCTTTTTATCTTGGGATTTTAGATCTTTTTGCGGATATGAAGTTTCCTCATTCAATGATAGAGAAAAATAATCCTACAATGCGCTACATCCTAAGCCATTTTTTAGTTACGTCCAAAGCAATGGGTGTAAAACCTGTCTCTTTTGTGTATCAAGAGTTTAGAGATCTTGAGAAGTTTTCAGAGTGGGTTGCCCTAGAAAAAGAGATGGGTTATGATGCCAAAGGGTGTATCTCTCCAGATCAAACCAAGCTTGCCAATGCTATGTTCGTTGATAAAGAGGAGGAGCTAAGGCGTGCTAAAATCATAGTCAAACTCTTTGAGATGCATCGTGATGAGGGAATTACAGGTTTTGTGGATGAAGAGTATGGCTTTATCGATGAGCCGATCTATAAAGGAGCACTAGCACTTTTGCAAGGTATTAACTCTTAATATCTCGCAAGATTATAGTATACGTTATAACGAATTAAAGTTTTTTCACTTGGTCGTGGATAGCGACTATAAGCATACTCTATTGTCTCTTTTGTTGTGTCATCGAGCACATAATAGCCACTTTTATGAAGAAATTTAAAATCACTCATATCCCCGTTGGGATGTAGATAAAACTCGATCACATTGCTACGGTTGACATTGAGATCGGCTGAGAGATTGACACGTGCAACACGGTTGAGTACCTGCTGTGTGATACGTCGCATGATCTCTTGGTTGTCGAGTATATATTTTTGTTGTCCTGCTGATAGTTTACCAAACTCCTCTCCGTAAAGCTCTTTGATATTTTGATTGATACTATTTCCATTTTTTGTTTGTTTCTCGGGTTCTTCTTTTTCTTGATCGCTTCTATCCTGTGAAAGCAGTTCATAGAGCGGAGTTTCAGACTTTTTTTCCTCTTTTGTTTCTTTGCGTTTGTTGAGCTCTAAAAAAGGTTTTTTGGCTAAAACAGGCTCAGGCTTTAAAAGTGGTTTTTGTAAGATCTTTGGCTCTGATGATGGATTGAGTTTTGTTGCTTTTTGTACTTCTGGTTCTTTATATTTCACGGGCGGCTTTTGGACTATCTCTTTGAGTTGTGAGCCTTTTGGCATAGGAGGAGCCACAGGTGTTAGCTGTTCTTTTTTCTCTTTAACACCACTCTCTTTTTTCTTGATAGGCATCTCTTTGAGCGAGATCTTTATCTTTTCCTGCTCTTTTTTTGGTTCAGCTTTTTGGGGTGCATTCTCCACTAAGATCCAATAGACTAGAAAGAAGAGAAGATGAATAAGTAGTGCTACAAAAAAAGCAAAAGATGAACGACCCAAATTTTTCCAATTCAATATTAAATTTGTGTGGATTATATCAAATCTATATTAATACTAGTT
>JAGGTH010000008.1 GCA_021163845.1 Helicobacteraceae bacterium
GAGAAGAAAGAGCAGCAAGTTTTGGTTATCTGCAAAGAGGGTGTTGAAATAGACCTCGATATTATAAAAATCAGTATAGTTGATTTTAATCCCTAAAAAAAGGAAAAAATCAAAAATAAATGTCACAAGTGCGCCAACTAGAAATGCTAATAAAAGATCTTTCATCGTAACCTCTTTTTCTTAGTATTGTTTATTTTGATCAGTGAGGAGGAACTACTCTCAAAAAGTCCTCTTGCATCCTCTATGATTATATCAGCTTTGGCTTCACAAAAGATTCTATCAAAATGTTTTCCAGATTCATTCGCAGAGGTGGAATAGCCCCACGAAATATCTCGAAGTATTTGAGAATCAAGATGGGGGCTGGCAATACGAAACGCTTTGTTTTTGACAATAAAGGTGGTCTTTTTAGAGCGACGTACAAGGTTTTTCATATTTTTTGGGATACGATTGTGTTCGTGCAAAAAAGCTTTGAAGTTTTTGTACACTTTTAAAAAAGGCTTAGAGTTTTCGCGAGACTTTATCTCATAAAGCTTTTGGGCATCTTGAGACAAAAAACCGACAGTTGTGTCGGTTTGTGAGAGGATGACATCCACGCTTATGCGAGGAAGTCTTGAAGAGCAGTTGCGCTTATCCATGCTTCTTCACCTGTTTCATCGAGTGCGAGTATGGTTGCACGTGCCGCACTGAGAGTTGTAAAGTATGGGATGTTACGCTTGAGAACCTCTTGGCGGATCACAATGGCATCTTTTTTGGATGTATTGTTATCAGAGGTATTGATCGCCATATCGATCTCATCATTTTTCATACAGTCTTCAATATTTGGACGTCCCTCAGAGATTTTGAGAACGCGCTCACATGGGATACCTGCAGCTTCGATAATAGCTTGCGTGCCTTTCGTTGCCACAAGTTTAAAGCCGTGTCTATGCAACCCTTGTGCGATCTCTGGAGCATGCTTTTTATCCATATCGATAAAAGAGAGGAAACACGTACCACTTGTAGGGATCTTATTGCCCGCAGCCATCTGAGCTTTGGCAAAACTTACACCAAAGTTAGAGCTAATCCCCATTACTTCCCCAGTTGATTTCATCTCAGGACTAAGTACGAGGTCTGCACCATAGAGTTTATGGAATGGAAAGACCGCCTCTTTAACAGAGACATGGTTTTTGAGTTGTGGTTTAAGTAGACCATTTTCATCTAATACTATCTTGTATTTGTCATAGTAAGCGAGTGCATCACGGAGTGGCTCTCCCATCATGACACGTGTTGCTACTTTTGCCAAAGGCATTCCAGTTGCTTTGGAGACAAAAGGAACAGTACGAGATGCACGAGGATTTACCTCGATAAGGTAGATCTCGTTTTGGTAAATTGCGTATTGCACATTCATAAGTCCAACAACGCCAAGACCAAGAGCGATAGTTTTTGTTTGTTGCTCTACTTGTTCTGTAAGCTCTTTTGAAAGAGAGATCGGAGGGAGTGAACACGCACTATCCCCTGAGTGGATCCCCGCTTCTTCGATATGTTGCATCACAGAGCCGATATAAACATCTTCTCCATCACAGATAGCATCTACATCAAGTTCTATGGCTTGGTCTAAAAACTTGTCAACAAGTACAGGTGCATCGTTACTTACAGAGACTGCTAAGTCCATATATTGGCGTAATTCATCTTCTGAATACACGATACGCATACCGCGTCCACCAAGTACATACGATGGGCGCACAAGTACAGGATAACCGATACGCTCAGCGATCACATACGACTCCTCTTTTGTGCGAGCAAGTCCATTTTCTGGTTGTTTGAGTCCGTGAGCATTGACAAAATCAGAGAATTTTTCTCTATCTTCAGCAAGATCAATCACCGCCGATGGAGTTCCAGAGATATTGGCACCGATCTCAGTGAGTGCATTTGCAAGTTTGAGTGGTGTTTGTCCTCCAAAGTGCACGATAATACCATCTGGTTTTTCATTATCGATCACAGAACGCACATGCTCTAAATCGATCGGCTCGAAGTAAAGAACATCGGATGTATCGTAGTCTGTAGAAACTGTTTCAGGGTTACAGTTGTACATAATGGTTTCAATATCCATCTCTTTAAGGGCAAAGGCAGCATGAACACAACAATAATCAAACTCGATTCCTTGACCGATTCTATTTGGTCCGCCTCCTAAGATGAGCACTTTTTTCTTCTCACTTTGACGGTTCGTTATATTTGGAAGTTTGGTGATATTTGTCGTAGAGTAAAGATATGGAGTGAGCGCTTTAAACTCTGCTGCACAAGTGTCAACTTCATTGTACTCAAGGTTTACATCCAAAGCTTTTCTTGCATCATACACTGCAACTTCATCTACTTTTTTGCCATTGTTTTGCGCGATAAGTTGTGCGATACGTTTGTCTGAAAAGCCATCTACTTTGACAGATCTCATAAACTCTGCATCACTCAAGATAGCTTCTGTAATAGTTGCTTCTGTTTGGATAAGTTCTTCGATCTGATATAAGAACCACGGATCGATCTTACATGTTTCAAACATCTCTTCAACACTCATGCCACGACGAAAGCCTTCTGCTACGTAAAGTGCTCTATCTGCATTTGGACGGCGGATCTCATGCTTAATGAATTCATCATCCGCATCTATTGGATCAAAACCACAAAGCCCAGTCTCTAAAGAACAGAGTGCTTTTTGCATCGATTCTTTGAACGTACGTCCAATTGCCATCGCTTCACCGACAGATTTCATGCTTGTGCTCAGTGTATTGATCGCTTCAGGGAATTTTTCAAAAGTAAAACGTGGAACTTTTGTGACCACATAATCGATCACCGGTTCAAACGAAGCTGGCGTGCCTGTGATATCGTTAGTGATCTCATCGAGGGTAAAACCAACTGCTAAGAGTGTTGCCACTTTTGCAATCGGGTATCCTGTTGCTTTTGATGCGAGTGCAGAGGAGCGAGATACACGAGGATTCATCTCGATAACGATCATACGTCCTGTTTTAGGGTCAATTGAAAATTGAACATTCGATCCACCCGTATCTACACCGATCTCTCTAAGAATTGCGAACGATGCATCACGCATTCTTTGGTACTCTTTGTCTGTGAGAGTAAGGGCAGGGGCTACGGTGATAGAATCTCCCGTATGAACACCCATTGGGTCGAAGTTTTCGATAGAACATACGATGATACAGTTGTCCGCTTTATCACGGATAACCTCCATCTCGTACTCTTTCCAACCAAGCATAGATTCCATGATCTCGATCTCATTGATCGGAGATGCAGAGATACCCTCTTGTGCGAGTTTTTCAAACTCTTCCATATTGTAAGCAACACCACTTCCACCACCTGCAAGGGTAAATGAAGCTCTTGAGATTACAGGAAAACCGATCTCTTTAGCAACCTCTATAGCCTCTTCGACACTGTAAGCATTTTTACTTCTTGGTAGATCCATTCCGATCTTTACCATTGCTTCGTTAAATAGGTGTCTGTCTTCCCCTTTATTGATCGCAGCGGGATCTGCTCCTAAAAACTCGATCCCCTCTAACATCCCTTTTTCATACATACTCATCGCTACATTGAGTGCTGTTTGTCCACCCATAGTAGGTAAAACAGCATCTACATTTTCCTCTTTGATGATACGAGCGATAATGTCTTCTTTGATAGGCTCAATATATGTTCTATCTGCAAACTCTGGATCGGTCATAATAGTAGCTGGATTTGAATTGATAAGAACGACACGGTACCCTAACTCTTTGAGTGTTTTTACCGCTTGAGTCCCAGAGTAGTCAAACTCACATGCTTGTCCAATAATGATCGGTCCTGAACCTATAAGTAAAATTGTATGAATGTCGGTGCGTTTTGGCATCTTCTACCTTTTGAAATGAGTATAAAAAAATTTGTTTATTATAGACAAAAGGCACTTAAGATTTGATGAGTTTTTTTGATTTATTCGTAATCAAATGTGTAAATGAGAGAGAGAAGTCCTGAAGTGATCGTTGCATCTTCTACCAGAGGACTTTCTTTGGCCTCTTTTGAGAGTTTTTCTACTTTGATATGACTGAATAAAGAGAGTTGCTTCGTGAGGGAGTATTGGATGTAGCTGTGAAGCGAAAATCCATAGCCACCATTTGGTGCATAAAAGGTTCTTTGTGCGTTGACTTCGTTTTGTTTAACACCATAATAGTAGTTTAGAAAATCTGAAGATTGGTAGTGAGCACTTAGCCCTGGATAAAGGCTGAGATCCCCTGATTTGTACTCATAACCTAATTCAGCTTTAAGAATATATGCTTTGTTTTTATGCAGAACATCGGTAAAGAACATGAGTTCAAAAAAGGTTTTTTCTTTTTGCATACTAAGGGCGAGTCCTCCTTCAAAAGAGTTTTTTCTCTCATCCATCCCTTCCAGGAATGCAGAATCTGAACCTAGATATCCATAAGGTCGTGGTTGGATGCTCAAGGAAAGTCCCCATGAAGAATTATCCGTTTTTTCCCCTAAAAAATAGATCCCAAAACGTGTCCAACGAGCATAAACTAAAGAGTTGTCATAAAAGATAACGGGGGAGGGAACGAGAATGGGATCCACATCTTTGTAGGGTTGTGTTTGGATGTAGGGTCCTAGTCCTAGTGTCAGTTTTTCAGCCAAAAGGAGAGAGGTGCTCATAAGAAGAAGAAAATATTTCATTTGGCTCTTTTTATCATATGAAAATAATTAGGATTGTTCGCTTTGTAGTACGGGGAAACAGTAGCAGTTTGGTAGCCTTGTGATTTTGTTACAGAGAGGACACGACCCACTTTAAGTCCTTTAAAAAAGATATTGTCAAGACCTGAAGTAATCACTTGATCATCTTCTTTGATTTGAAACCATGCTGGGATAAACTTTACAAGGATATTTTCTCCATTGTTGCCATGTGCAATTCCAGGGGCAAGTCCATCTCCTACAAATACAGAATAAGAGCTCTTGATATCTTTATTTAGCAAGCCTTGTGGCTTGCCATTTTGGTTTACAACAATTCCAGCAGCAAGTTCTTTATAAACAAGACCATATATTTTTGAGCCGTTATAATCCTCTACATCGAGCCATATCTTATTAAAATTATTGAATTTTGAATAAGATATAGTTCGAACGAGTTGTACCTCAGGATCAAACTCTAAAGAGGAGTGATTTTTTTTATACAGGTCATCTATCTCAAATGCCATCTGCTGCATCACGAGATGGTTGTTCTCATAGTTGTGAAGTGCTTCTTTGAGTTGTTCTATCTCTTTTGCTTGAGCAAAATGTTTGTCAATGGTGCGAGAGACAAACTCTATAGAGCTATGATAGGATGATTTGATGGAGTTGAGTGCCCCGATGAAAGGACTTTGAATAGCATTGCTGTAATACAAAGCACCAATGAAAAGTGCAATGATTACAGCGAAAAAACCAAGAAGTTCTTTATTCATTTTCGAAAAGTTCTTGGAGAAGGTCTATCTCTTCAAGAGCTCTTCCTGTTCCACGTGCGACCGCCAAAAGGGGCTCATCCGCAACATAAACAGGAATTTTTACGATATCTGAGAGGTATTTGTCAAGTTGACGAATGAGAGCTCCACCACCTGTGAGGATAATACCGTTATTGACAATATCGCCTGAGAGATCCGGTGGCATCTTTTCTAATACATCGCGAAGTGCTTCTGCTACCTCTTTAAGTGGTTCACGCATTGCTTCACGTGCATCTTCACTTGTAAGCTCCACAGAGCTTAAAAGTCCTTCTACTTGGTCTCGTCCATTGACAACCATAGTAAGCTCTTCACTTAGAGAAACAGCTGTTCCAATATTGATCTTTATCTCTTCAGCTGTACGCTCACCGATAAGAAGATTGTATTTACGCTTTACATAATCAACGATCGCCTTATCGAGCTTGTCACCTGCAGTACGAATAGATTTTGAGAGGACAAGTCCACCAAGAGAGACCACACCGATCTCAGTTGTACCACCACCGATATCAACGACGAGATTTCCGTGTGGCTCGCGGATATCCACACCCGCACCAATTGCAGCTGCCATTGGTTCTTCAATTAGGAAAACTTCACGTGCACCTGCACTTAGGGCTGATTCACGTACCGCTTTACGCTCCACTTGAGTAAGTCCATAAGGGACACAGATAATGATGCGAGGACTAATAAGAGAGCTTCTTCCATGCGCTTTTTCAATGAATTTGCGGATCATTTTCTCGGTCATATCAAAATCCGCGATAACTCCATCACGCATTGGACGGATCGCTTTAATATTCCCCGGTGTTTTGCCTACCATCTCTTTGGCCTCATGACCGACAGCTAAAACTCTTTGCTGCCCATATTTTTCTGTTTTGACCGCAACGACAGAAGGCTCATTGATAATGATCCCTCTCCCTTTTGCGATTACAATTGTGTTTGCTGTCCCTAAGTCAATGGACAAGTCATTTGAAAAGAGTCCTATAAGTTTGCTAAAAATCATTGATCTACCTTATGCTGTTTTTTGTGTAGTTTTTTTGATATAGATCGGTTTTTCACCGTTTTCTATCACCTCTTTTGTAATCAAGACCTCATAGCCACTATACTCAGGAAGTTCGTACATAATATCTATCATATTCTCTTCTAAGATGGCGCGAATACCACGTGCACCAGTTTTTCTTTTGATCGCTTTTTTCGCGATTGCTAGAAGTGCATCCTCTTCAAAGTTTAGCTCAACATTATCAATCGAGAAAAGCTTTTTATACTGTCTTACAAGAGAGTTTTTAGGCTCTGTAAGGATACGTACCATATCCTCCTCTTTGATCTCGTTTAGTGATGCGATGATTGGTAGACGCCCTATAAGTTCTGGGATAAGACCGTAGTTGACTAGATCATCAGGTTCTACCATATCGTAAGTGGTCTCTTGTTCTTTTTTTGTTTTTTTATCATGTCCAAAACCAAGAACATTCTCACCTTGTTTCTTTTTGAGAATCTCACCCAATCCATCAAACGCACCACCACAAATAAAGAGAATATTAGAGGTGTCAATTGCTGTGAACTCCTGGTTTGGATGTTTACGTCCACCTTTAGGTGGGATGTTGACAACGGCACCCTCGATGATCTTTAAAAGTGCTTGTTGGACACCTTCACCAGAAACATCACGCGTGATAGAACGGTTTTCACTCATACGAGAGATCTTATCCACTTCATCAATAAAGACGATCCCTTGCTCTGCTCTTTGGATGTCACCGTCTGCTGCTTGGAGAAGTTTTGTGAGAATATTCTCTACATCCTCACCTACATAACCCGCTTCTGTGAGGCTTGTCGCGTCTGCTATCGCGATAGGAACATTGAGCACACGAGCAATAGTTTGTGCCATAAGTGTTTTCCCACTTCCTGTAGGACCAATGAGAAGGACGTTTGATTTTGCGATCTCTGTTTCATCATCTTCGACGTTATGTGCTTTGAAGATTCTTTTATAGTGATTGTATACAGCTACACTTAAAAGTTTACGTGCTCGCTCTTGACCGATGATATAGTCACCCAAAAATGTATCAAGCTCTTTAGGGGTCATCAGCTGTGTTACCGCATCTATAAGCTCTTTGCTCTCAGCATGAGTTTGCTTCTCATCGCCAAACATGATCTTGTAAGCCGAAGTCACACAGTTGCGACAAATGTAAACACCATTTCCTGCGATAAGTGGATTTTCATCACTCTCTTGTGCTTCACAGAAGCTACAATGTCTATGTATCATATATTTTTCCTCTCAAACGGTATACCGCGTTTTGTTTCAAGTACAAAAGTACAAAGTTGTTGTACATATTTGTTGTCTGTTTTTTCGATGATAGAATTTGCACTCTCTTTGAGAGGTTGTCCTGATTCAAAGAGCCCTTTATAGGCTGCCTTGATTTCATCAATATCGTTACGCTCCATGTGTCGTCTTAGTCCCGTAAGATTGAGTCCACGAAGTGATGCACGATTTCCCTCCGCCATACAAAATGGTGGTACATCCTGAGCAAGAGCACTCGCTCCTGCGATCATTGCATAGTCTCCGATGTGAACAAATTGATGAATTGGGGTCATACCACCAACTACAGCAAAATTTCCCATTACAACATGTCCTGCAAGTGTAGCTGCATTTGCTAAGATACAGTTATTGCCGATAATGACATCATGTCCAAGATGAACATAAGCCATAAAAAGGTTATTGGACCCTATGACAGTTTTTCCCCCGCCACCAGCTGTTCCTGGATTAAAAAGTGTAAATTCTCTAATTTTGTTATTATCACCGATGATGAGCTCTACATCCTCACCTGCAAATTTGAGATCTTGTGGAATAGAACCGATCACGGCATGAGAAAAAATTTCGTTATTTTTGCCAATAGTGGTCTTTCCATAGATGCAAGAGCCTTGAGCTATTTTGGTTCCATCCCCAATAGTAGCTTTAGAGGAGATAAAACAGTAAGCTCCTATCTCGACATCTTTTCCTATTTGTGCACCATCTTCGATGATTGCTAGTGGAGAAATCTTACTCACATTCATACCTTCGTTGTTTTAAAATTTGTTTTTATTTATCGACTATCATCGCTTTGAGTTCAGCTTCTGAGACAAGTTTATCATCTACATATGCTTTACCTAACAACATCCAAATAGCGCCTTTTTGTTTGATAACATTGATACGGTATTCGAGTTTGTCCCCAGGTCTTACAGGGCTTCTGAATTTTGCTTTATCAATACTCATAAAGTAAACGACCTTGTTTGCTGCTTCCTCTTCTGTCATATTATCCATGCTTTTAAATGCGAGGATCCCGCCAGCTTGCGCCATACCTTCGAGTATCATAACACCTGGGTAGATCGGATGACCTGGAAAATGTCCTTGAAATACATTGTCTCCGATTGTAACATTTTTGTAGCCGACTAAACTTTCACCTTTGTTAATATCAGTAACACGATCTAGAAGTAAAAAAGGGTAACGATGCGGTATAATTTTTTGAATTTCCATAACATCAATAATCATTAGTAAAACCTTTGTGATTCAATTAAATTTGGCTATTTTATCTAAAAAATTATTATATATTGATTAGTTTTTCTTTTGTGTCTTCGTAAACCTTGGCATCAAGTTCGATGGTGAGTTTTGTGTCTACAATTTCTTGGACGACGATGATGGGTGTGAGATCATAAAGTGAAGGGTTTATTTGCATACGAATAGATTGTTCCTCTTCATACGTTAAGGGTTTGTAGTTAAGTTCGTAAATATCTTGTTATTTTTTATCACTTAGTGAGTAAAATTCCTCTAAAGTGATACATTTGATCTCTTCGCGATTGAAATGATGTAGATTGTGTGTTGTGTACTCGATCTTTCCTTGCGCTTTTTTACGAGGGAGGGTAGAGTAGCTTAGAGCATAGGCTGGAATTACTCCCTTTTTGTTTGCGATCACTCTTAGACTCATCTGTCTATAGTTGAGAAATTTTTCTCTGATTATTTTGTAGGGGACATGTTGCTCTTCGAGCTCCATACGCTTTGTATAAAGCTCTAATCTCTCCTCTATCGAAGCGGGAAGAATAGTGCCTGAGATCGGAGAGAAAAGTTCATCTGCGAGTTTATTTTGATGCTCTCGCTGCATCGAGAGACCGTAGATACATCCGCAGTAGTCTTGACGATAAAGCTTCTCCTCTTTGGTCACACGGCTTTGATCTTGTGTGCCTCCACCACTTCTGTAATCGGGTGCAATAAATTTGACACCATGCTTAGCTTCAAACTCTGCTCCGGCACGTTTGAGTTGCTCTTGTGATTTGAGTGGGCTTACCAGCAAGGTGGTGGTAAAACGCTCAAATCCAAGCTCGAGTGCTTTGTTGGCACTCTCTATAAAACGCTTGTCAAAGCACACCTCACAACGCGCCCCTTTTTCTGGCTCACGCTCGAGTCCACGCACAGCATCCACCCACGCTTCATAGTCGTATGGTCCCTCTATAAGATCAATACCGAGTTTTTTGCATGAGCGCTCCACATCCAAAAGACGCAGTTTGTATTCAGAGTGGGGATGGATGTTAGGGTCGTAGAAAAAGCCTGTAATTTTTTCACCAGGGTGATCGTTTTGAAGTTTTTCTAAAAAGAAGTGCGAATCGACACTGCAACAGATGTGGACTAAAATAGGACTATTTTGCATCTTAGTATATCTCTTTGACGCGTCCAACTTCACCACTCATCAAACGCACTTTGATCCCATGTGGATGGCTAGGTGATTTGGTCAAGATATCTCGAACGATCCCATCTGTTAAAAGCCCGCTTTGTTGGTCTTGTTTTAAAACGATCGCAACACTTTGACCTGACTTTATATCTTTTCTTTGTTTGCCATCTGGCATAGGAATTCCTTTTGATTAAAGATAAAATAATAGCGAAAATATGAAAAAATCTTCCATAGACGTTTCTTGGTATCTTTAAAAAACTATCTTTTATACCAAAGAGAGAGGAGCAAAGTGAGTTGCTCCTCTTTTGTGTGATTAAACTTAAACTCTGCCTCTTTTAAGTAAAAAGCAAAGTTGTCTTTATTCACCCCTTTGAAATGTTTCATAAAATCTTCAAAGAAATTCCAAAACTCAGTAATCTTATTTTTGGCATGGGAGAGCTTTGCTATGTGAGATTTCCGTATAAAAGAGCTAAGCTCTGTAGAATCTTTATATCTGTAAAAACGTCTTAAAGGGGGTAAGAGATAGTTGTAAACTTGAGTTTGTGTTGAAAAAGTTATAAAGTTAAATCCATCAATAGTATCGGAACGCCTTTTATTAGGAGAGTATAGATACTCTTCGTATTCATTTGGCTCTACAGATATTTCACTGAAGTTTTGCATAATAATCATACGAAGCTGATGATATCGAGTATGTACACGCAAATAGGTCACATTCAACTCCTTTGAGAGGCTATGCGCACTCTTGTTTTCACAAAAGCCCTCTATGACAGATCTATCAAAAGCTGCTTTTTTAAGACTATACTTTTTAGTGCATAGAGAACATTTAGCATGTGAAGATGCAAGTAAATAAAGTTTACCACCACAAAAATGGCAATATTCTTGTTCTGTTTTCATATAAGAAACCAATTTTTTTAGAGCCATTTTATCATATCCTTTGTATGATTGGCGTATGAAAAATATAATCTTATCTCTGATACTCCTCAACCTTACACTCTTTGCACACAACATCTGGATCGATGATACTAAAAATGTTATCTATGGGCATATAACAAAGAGCCATGATGGTCCAAATAGCAAAAATAAACTCTTGGATAAAGATGAGTTACAGAGTGTTGTATGTCAAAAAGAGGATGCGCAGAGTTTAGAGTGTGATCTTCTGTTTGTCACACTCAAACCAAAGTACTATACCAAGACCCCCTATGGCGTAAAAAATACTCCAAAAAATGAGACAGTGACTGCTATGAGGTCACATCTGAGTCATGAGTCTGTAAAACGTGTCTACAATCAAAAAGGACTCGCTGCATATAAACATGGCTTTGAGATCACTCTCACGAACAAATTAAACTCAATTCAAGTTGGTGATAAGCTTCGTGTCGTAGTCCTTGAAGAGGGCAAGCCAAAAGAAGGGGTAGTGGTCTCATACGATGATAGAAGCATCGGTATAAGTGATGAAGAGGGACATGTAAATATCAAAGTTCGCCATACTGGATTACAAAATCTTCAAGCCTCTTACGCGCAAAAGGGCGATGGTGTTACATGTGATGAGATCATCTACTCTACGACACTCAATTTTGAGGTGAAAAAATGAGAGTCTTGATCTTACTTCTCTTTTTTACTCTTGAAATCTTTGCACATGATCTTACGCATACACGCTCTAATACACAGTCGATTACAGTTGCTTTTGCCTTTTCGAGTCAAGTAGATTTTGCTTACAAAAACTATGAGATCTTCGCACCTGATACTACGATCCCATTTGCTGTAGGGAGAACTGATGCTCTTTCACGTGTGACATTTGTCCCAAACCAAACTGGTGAGTGGAAGCTTAAGGTATTTAGTGAAGATGGACACGGCAAGGTGGTGACGATAGACGTAAAAGAGGATATGAGTACAACAGAACAGACCCAGACTCCCAAATGGCTCAAAATCTATAGTGGTATGCTTTCTATCTTTTTTATTTTTGCACTTTTATTTATCTATAAACAAAGGAAAATAAGATGAAAAAAACTTTTTTTAGTTTTATGATTCTCTGCTCTTCTCTTCTAGCACACCATGGTGTTCCCTCTCTCAGTATTGCAGGTGTAGAGGGACCAGGTGCACCTCTAGAAACCACTTCGAGTACTACACTTCCTGAGGATAGTTTTCTCTTTTATGCAAAACTCGATCATGCCAAGTATAAAACATACACCTCTGCACGTGATGGTGAAGGGGAGCGAAGTGAGTATTTTATGTATGGTTTAGGATATGGGTTTACTTCAGCTTTGAGTGCATATATATTTGTTCCCTATTATATAAAAGCGCAAGATGACGCTTTTAGCACTTCTGATTTTCATGATATCTCTATTCAAACAGTCCTTGGGTTTACCTATGATGAGGGTTTCAAGCTTACGCCAAGCAGTGAATCTCTTGATGATATGGAGGATTGGCACTTTGCGCTCTCACTCAATATCACTTTACCAACAGGAAATTCAAATACGACCCACGCTGATGGAACTTTGATAGATCCTGGGATGCAAAGTGGTTTTGGTAAACCTACATTCATGCTAGGAGTGAGTAGTTCAAAATGGTTTGGAAACGATTTTACATTTGTCAGTGATGTTTCCTATAACAAATTTTTGAAAAATAGCTACAATGATGGAACTACAATGAGGTTTGGGGATGAGCTACGTGCAAATGTTGCGCTTGTATATAAGTTGTTTGGCAATAGTGCGTCAAAACTGCGTTTGGATGTAAATATGGAAGCGAACTATCTTTATCTTGGTCGTGATATTGAAAATGGTCATGGTGCTGATGCAACAGGAGGGGAGATACTCTATCTCACCCCAGGTATAAGACTCGTGTACAAGACAAGCTCTTTGGCATTTGGAGTGAAAACTCCCTCTTGGACAAATCTCAATGAATCAGATGATCAGCAGGGTGCAGAAGGCAAAGAGCGCTATCGTGCTATTGTCACTTTCTCTTCACTTTTTTAGGGGTTTGTATTGCATATACCAGATGGCTTTCTCTCACCACAAACTTACATAAGCGCAACGGTTGTTGCCGCGGGTTTGTTAGCCTATAGTTCAAAAAAAGTTCATTTTGATACGCAACGTATTCCTATTCTTGCAGGTTTGAGTGGATTTGCCTTTGTGCTTATGCTCATTACGATACCAGTTCTAGGGGCGACCTCCATTCATCTAACTGGAATAGCGATCATGAGTATACTTTTTGGTCCATGGATGAGTGCAATAGCTTTTGCTTTGGTCTTACTTGTGCAGGCATTTTTACTTGGTGATGGAGGCGTGACTTCCCTTGGAGTCAATATAATATCGATGGCTTTTGTTGGGAGTTTTTGTGCTCACTTTGTGCACCGATCTTTGAAACAGTATTCAGAAAAAATAGCACTTTTAAGTGCAGGTTTTTTAAGTGTAGTAGCATCGGCATTTTTGATTGCGATCACACTTGGCTTGCAGCCACTTATCGCCTCACAAGATGGTAGTCCTCTTTATTTCCCTTTTGCATTAGATATAACACTCGTAGCTGTTATGGTGCCAAATATGATTGCGGGGGTTCTTGAAGCATTTTTGACCATGAGTGCAGTTGGTTTTTTACATAAGCACTTTAGAGGCTATCTTTATGACGCATAAACTCTGGGTTTTTAGCTATTTTATCGCGATCATTGTGATTGGATTTATTCATAACCTTTTTGTCCTTGGAGCTTTTTTAGGAGTGCTCATGCTTTTGGGTACAAGGGCACGATGGAGAATTTTTCTACGTGCTTTTATGGTTTTGATCTATTTTAATGGGGCTGTTACACTGAGTTATTGTATATATGGTCTTTTTGCTCCAACACATCCCGAGGCTCTGATCTTGATAAACCTGCGCTCATTTACTATAACAATGATGACCTTTACCCTTATTCACCATGTTGATATCCATCAAGCCCTTAGCTTCGCACCTCGCATTGCTATGTTGTATGCTCTTGCTTATTCGCAGATCTCTTTGTTACAAAAACTTCTCTTTGACTATAAAGATGGTATCAAAAGCCGTTGTAGCTCTCTTTTTAATGCTCTCAAATCATCCCATTTTGAAGGAGTCTTAGTTCTTCTTTTTGGTACAATGCTTCATAAAACAGAGGAGCAAAATATGGGTTTGCGTTCACGAGGTTTTTTTGATGATTGAGTGCCAAAATATCTCTTATAGCTACCAAGATCATCAACTTAATATCCATCAGGTTTTCAAAGATCTCTCTTTTAATATCAAGCAAGGTGAGAGAGTTTTACTTCTTGGGATCAATGGATGTGGTAAATCAACTCTCCTTAAAATCCTTAACGCCCTCATCTTTGCTAAGAGTGGTACATTTTCTTACGAAGGCACTAAAGTTGATAAGAGTTATCTACGTTCCCATGCCAAAACCTTTCGAAGAGATGTGGTATTGCAGATGCAAGATCCATCGAGTATGCTCTTTAATCAAAGTGTTTATGATGAGATAGCTTTTGGTTTACGCCATTTTGAATTTGACAATATAGACGATAGGGTCCATCAGTGGGCCAAGACCTTTGGTATTGAGAAGATTCTTGGAAGTTCTCCACTGAAACTAAGTGGTGGTCAAAAACAAAAGGTTCTTTTGGCTTCACTTTTGGCGATAGAGCCTAAGCTCCTTCTTCTTGATGAACCAACGGCACATCTTGATCCACTCACAACAGGCTGGCTTATCGAGTTTTTAGAGGAGCTCAAAGTTACATCACTTATTAGCACTCATAATCTTAGTCTAGCACCAGAAATGGGAGAGAGGGCGATTGTCCTTGGGGAAGGGGAGGGGATTCTCTATGATGGCGATATCAGATCTTTGCTTGAAGATATACCAACGCTTCTGCACGCGAAACTTGTCCATCAACACACGCACAAGCATCTAGACAAAGAGCACCGACATTATCATCTGCATGCCTGGGATTAGCTTTTATTCCATCTCAAGCTGCATTAAATACATATCTTCACCATCAATGATATCAAGCTCTACACTCTGACACTCTGGACACATATATTCTAGTTTTTGAAGTGTTGCTTTTTTGAAGCAGCTCTTACACTCGATGACAACAGCTTGTATGTTCATGACAAATTCACAGCCATCACAAATAGTCTGCTCTTTAAAAGTTTCAAATGCGGTCCTTAAAAGCTCTGGTTCAACACCGCTCATAACGCCTATTTTAACCACGACTTTCGTTACTTTTGTTGCTTCGTTTTGAGCTGCATGCTCTTCACATGTGTTTAAAAGGGATTGGACTATACTGTATTCATGCATCTTCTTTCCTCAACATATTCTAGGTAAAAGTTCACCCGTTGGCGTTTCTAAAAATCTTGAAGTTCCCCATGGGCTTTTTAAAATAACTTTTTGAAGATGCCTTGTACTCACGTGAGCAATTATAGTTGCTTGAGAGCAGTTTTTAAAGGTTTGCAAAATTTCGACTGCCTTTTGAGCATCTTGTTTTTTTACAGCTAAAACAAAAGTGCCCTCATTCGCAAGTGCTGTAGCTTCAAAGCCAAGCATTTCACAAATTCCCTTTACTTCATCTCCCACAGGGATCTTTTCCTCTTCTACTTCTATACAAATATTTGATTGTTTTGCCCATTCATTGAGTACCGCACTTACACCACCTCGCGTGGCATCTCTCATAGCTGTGATCTCTATATTAGCATCTAAAAGAGCTTTGACCTGAGGAAAGAGAGAATTACAGTCACTCTGTAGGGCACTACTCATATCTATCCCCTCGCGCGCTGCAAAAATAGTTGCTCCATGGCAGCCGATATCACGATTGACTAGTATGAGATCTTCTGAAGTGATCTTGTTTGAACTTATCCCTTTTTTGATCACCTCACCAATACCTGTGGTATTTATAAAGATCTTATCCACGCTTCCACGAGGAACTACCTTTGTGTCTCCACTTACCACTGTCGCTGCATTTATTTGAAGCTCTTTTTTCATGCTCGCAACAATTTTTTCTAGTTCTTCAAGCTCAAACCCCTCTTCTATAATGACGCTACACGTGAGGTACTTTGGTTGTGCACCCATCATCGCAAGATCGTTACACGTCCCACAAACAGCTAATTTTCCTATATCTGCCCCAGCAAAAAAGAGAGGGGAAACTGTAAAACTATCTGTAGAAAATGCAAGTTCTCCATTATGAATAATTGCCGCATCTTCACTTTTATCTAAAATCTCATTTTTAAAAGCCTTGTAAAAAACACTAGAGATAAGTTCATTGTTCTCCTCTCCACCATTTCCACATGCTAAGCTTACTGTTGCTGTCATTTGATATCTTCTTTATTAAAAATTTCTAATATAAAAATGCTTTTGTTTTTCATAGTAAGTTTCCATACTTGTAATAGGCAGCACATGCACCCTCAGAGCTTACCATACAGCTTCCAATAGGGCTTGTTGGTTTGCATACAGTACCAAAGATCTTGCACTCTAGGGGGTTTGCTTTGCCTCTTAAAATATCACCACAGATACAAAGCTTATGGTCGTCTATTTTTTGTGTGGGTAATATTTTTTTGTACATTATTTCGGCATTGAGAGCATCATATGTATCACGTAAACGCAATCCACTTTTGGGAATATCTCCCAGACCTCGCCACCTAAAGCTCTCTGCTTTTTGAAAATATTTATCGATTAACTCTTGAGCTTTTAGATTTCCCTCATAACTTACAGCACGCTTATATTCCACTTCAAGCTCACATCTCTTCTCAACGAATTGTTTCACAATCATACTAATAGACTGCATCACATCCACAGGTTCAAACCCTGATACCACTACGGGTTTTTTATAATCCCTTGGAAACTCTTCGTATATTTTGCTTCCACTTATCACACTAACATGGGCTGGACCTAAAAAGGCACTTATATTTGAAGTATCATCAGCGATAAGTGCGCTCATCGCTTCTGGAACAGTTACATGGTTGATATGAAAGAGTATATTTGTAATGTTTTTCTGAGTGACCGCATTTAAGAGTGCCGCTGTCATTGGAGTTGTCGTCTCAAAGCCGATAGCAAAAAAGATGATCTTCTTCTCAGGGTTTTGAGCAGCTATTGTGAGACAATCCAAGGGGGAATAAACAAAGCGTACATCAGCACCTTTACTTCTAGCATCTTGAAGACTTCCATTACTTCCTGGAACTTTTATCATATCACCAAGGGTGACTAAAATGACATCATTTTGCATCGCTAAAACGTAAGCATGATCAATGCGTTCTTTAGGCATGATACAAACAGGACAACCAGGACCGTGAACAAACTTGATATTTTCAGGTAAGAGTTGCAAAATTCCATATTTCATAATGGTGTGTGTATGTCCGCCACAAACTTCCATAATATGATAAGTTTGATCTAGTTTCTTTGCATCTTCATGAATGATCTTAGCATAGGCTCTCATAGTATTTGCATCTCTAAAATCATCATAAAGGTTTTTAAGTTCGAGTTGCATTATACACCTCTATTGGGACATTCATCATCCTCTAAAATTGCCTTTTGCCTCTCCTCTTCATCCATCGCTGCTATGATCTCCTTGTAGGTTTCCAAGCTGAGCAAGGCATCTTCTTCATCAATCTTATTCATTATAAATCCAATATGTAAAAGAACGTAGTCCCCAAGTTGTACCTCATCTTCACCTATGAGATCTAGACTTGCATTACGTTGTACACCCATAGTGTCTACAGTTGCCATGTTATTTTCTTTATCTATCTTGACCACTTTACTCGGAATAGAGAGACACATTATCTCATCTCCATTTTAAACTTGATCCACTGTGCGACTTTTTTGATGGATGCTTCATCTTTGGTGCTTACTTCAAGAATATCTACATTTGGTTTGAGTTTTCTTGCTAGCTCTTTCTCTTTTTCTATATCATATTCAAAATATGGAAGGAGATCTGTTTTGGTAAAAAGTATGAGATCAGCTTGGCGAAACATCACAGGATATTTTGCAATTTTATCTTCACCCTCAGGGATACTTACAAGAACGATATTGAGATGATGTCCCACATCATAAGAAGCAGGACAGACGAGATTGCCTACATTCTCTATGAAACAAACATCTACATTGTCCAAGTCCATATGGTGTAGAGCTTTATGCACCATAAACGCATCTAAATGACAAGCTGAACCTGTTTGAATCTGATGTGCTTGAATACCTTTTGCTTTGAGCCTATCTGCATCGCGACTCGTTTCTAGATCACCCTCAACGACACAAAATTGAAAATCTGCTGTATCCGCTAAGTGTTCAAGAAGAGCAGTTTTCCCACTACCAGGGGAGCTCATAAGGTTTATAGATAAAACATTGTGTTGATTAAAATGCTGACGATTATGCTCAGCTTCTTGATCATTTTTATCTAAGATCTTTGTGATCACCTCTATGGTTTTTTTATCATTGAGCTGTGGGTTATCATGAAGATGCTGATGTGTATGTGGCTCTTGAGCGTGACTATCTATTTTTCCATTATCTGTTATACTACA
>JAGGTH010000093.1 GCA_021163845.1 Helicobacteraceae bacterium
CATAAATCTCTTTTTTATAAAAAATCTCTTTTTTTTCTCGTCTGAGACCTTTCTTTTTTTTCTTTGAAAAATAGAATAATAAAAAGGAATAAATGTTTATAGTGTAGTGATATATTACTTAAAGTAGCAAGTAATTAAGGGATAAAACTGTCAAATTTACACAGTTCTAACATTTATTTAGATATAATCGCGAAAATTTTTACCTTTAGTTTCATACAGCTAAGAGAAACTAATATTGAAGGAAGCACTGTGCAAAAGATTAGAAATATTGCAGTTATCGCTCACGTTGACCATGGAAAAACAACATTAGTTGATGGATTACTTGAGCAATCAGGAACATATGGTTCTCATGAACATCATGATGAAAGAGCGATGGATAGCAACGCTTTAGAGAAAGAGCGTGGAATCACAATTCTTTCAAAAAATACGGCAATTCGCTACAAAGATCATAAGATCAATATTATCGATACTCCGGGCCACGCCGATTTTGGTGGTGAGGTTGAGCGTGTACTTAAGATGGTTGATGGTGTACTCGTACTCGTTGATGCGTATGAGGGTGTTATGCCTCAAACAAAATTCGTTGTAAAAAAGATGTTAGCACTTGGGAAAAAACCAATTGTTGTTATCAATAAGATCGATAAACCTTCTGCAGATCCAGATCGTGTTGTAGATGAGATGTTTGACCTTTTTGCAGCTATGGGTGCAACAGATGATCAACAAGACTTCCCAGTTATTTATGCAGCAGCACGTGATGGTATTGCGAAGCTTGATATGGCAGAAGAGGGTGGAGATTTTCAATGTATTTTTGAAACCATCTTAGAACATATTCCTGAGCCAGAGGGTGATAGAGAAAACCATACTCAAGCACAAGTATTTACACTTGATTATGATAACTATGTTGGAAAGATCGGGATCTCTCGTATTTTCAATGGTGTGATCAGAAAAGGTGATAACGTTATGCTTGCAAAAGCAGACGGTGAGCTAACTAAAGGGCGTATTACAAAACTGATCGGATTTCATGGTCTTAACCGTATGGAGATCGAAGAAGCTGAAGCGGGTGATATCGTAGCATTTGCAGGTTTAGAGACTGTGGATGTAGGGGATACTGTTTGTGATCCTGCAAACCCAATGCCACTTGATCCTATGCATATCGAAGAGCCAACACTTACAGTTGTATTTTCTGTAAATGATTCTCCACTTGCAGGTCAAGAGGGAAAACACGTAACATCAAACAAGATCAAAGATCGTCTCGAAGCAGAGATGACGACAAACGTTGCAATGCGTTATGAGACTGTTGGTGAGGGAAAATTCAAAGTTTCAGGACGTGGTGAACTTCAGATCACTGTACTTGCTGAGAATATGCGTCGTGAAGGCTATGAGTTTGGTGTAAGCCGTCCTGAGGTTATCGTAAAAGAGATCGAGGGTGTAAAATGTGAGCCATTTGAGCACCTCGTTATCGATGTACCAGAGGAGTTTGGTGGATCAGTAATCGAGCGTCTTGGTAGAAGAAAAGCTGAGATGAAATCTATGCTTCCAATGGGGCAAGGTTTCCAGAGAATCGAGTTTGAGATCCCTGCGCGTGCACTTATCGGCTTCCGTGGGCAATTCTTGACAGATACAAAAGGTGAGGGTGTAATGAACCACTCTTTCATTGAGTTTAGACCATATTCTGGAAGCGTTGAATCAAGAAGTTATGGTGCACTTATCTCTATGGAAAATGGGGAGACTTTAGCGTTCTCACTCTTTAATATCCAAGATCGTGGTGTTCTTTTTATCGGGCCACAAACAAAAGTATACGAAGGGATGATCATCGGTGAGCATTCAAGAAGTAATGACCTTGTTGTAAACCCTATTAAAGGAAAAGCACAATCAAACGTACGTTCTTCTGGAGCGGATGAAGCGATCAAGCTTGTTCCACCACGTGATATGTCACTAGAGCGTGCCCTAGAGTGGATCGAAGATGATGAACTCTTAGAGATCACTCCATTAAGTATCCGTATTCGTAAGAAATTCCTTACTGAAAACGAAAGAAAAAGAAACTCTCGCAAATAAAACTTTCCTCTTGGGATGTAGGATTTCTCTACATCCCAACCTTCCCCTTTTTGATATAATTCTGCTAAATCGAAAAAATGGTGTATAATTTGCCAACAAGGAGATGTTATGGATCAAAATATCAATAAAATACTCTACGTAGTTTTGGGATGTGCACTAGCCATCTCACTCTATTTTAACTTCACATCTTCCCCTACACCAGTAGATGATGTAGCTCTCAAGTTTAGTGATCTGCCTAAAAATGTGCAGGTGCAGTACAGACCACAAGAGGATGTAGCTACACTCAAAGAAGCTCTCGCTGATCTCTCTTCTCAAAAGCAAAAACTTTTGCAACAGCTCGATGAGATGACACAAAATGAGTATATGCAAGAGAAAGAGCTTCTTTCTACAAAGGCACATATGGTAGATGATTTTGCGAAATGTTATACGATGAATATGGGAAGTTATATTATCTATTATGAATGCAAGAAAAATATTCTTGATTATATAGAAAAGCATAAAGATGCAAAATACTTTGAGATCATTGGTATTGTTGATGATGCAGAGTTTACCCTTTTTAAAAATCTTGAAGAGAATGATTTTATTTATGAAAAATTAGGTGTAAGTAAACATGGTATCGAAAAGCTTAAAAAACTTTCTCAGACAGGTTTAGCAAAGCACCGTTCTATTGAGGCAAGTTGGGTAATCAAGTCACACACAAAACAAGAAGCGATCACTTATAATGCCCAATATCACCTTGTTTCCAAAGAGGGAAAAAGAGGCTTTATTGTAAGAGCATATAAATAGAATATCTTTGATGGAAAACTAATATTACAATGGCTATAATCGTGAACAAATTTTTAATTGTTTGTGAATTAAAGTATGGAGAATGTGAATGAATATGCGCAGAAAAAATATATATAATCCAGAATCTAACGAAGATGTGAATGATAGAAAAGTATTTGGCGGTAATCCTACAGGTATCTTTGAACTCAATGATATCAAGTATCAGTGGGCGTATAACCTTTGGGAGATGATGCTTAACAACACATGGTTTCCTAAAGAGGTCGATATGACACGCGATGTCAATGACTATAAAAACCTCACTCCTGCAGAAAAAACAGCTTATGATAAGGCACTTTCGCAGTTAATTTTTATGGACTCACTCCAAACAAATAATCTTATCGACAATATCAACCCATACATTACAGCTCCTGAGATCAATCTCATTTTGGTGCGTCAATCTTTTGAAGAGGCACTCCATTCACAAAGCTATGCTGTTATGGTCGATAGCATCTCTTCAAACTCAGAGGAGATCTATGATCTGTGGCGTCGCGATATGATGCTCAAAACAAAAAACGACTCGATCGCAAATCGCTATAAAGAGCTTGGAAACGAACCGAGTGAGACAGACTTTTTAAAAGCATGTTTTGCCAACCAAATACTCGAAGGGATCTATTTTTATAGTGGGTTTACTTACATCTATACACTTGCTCGCTCTGGAAAGATGCTTGGAAGTGCTCAGATGATCCGTTTTATTCAAAGAGATGAAGTGACACACCTTGTATTGTTTCAAAATATTATCAATACACTTCGTCGTGAGCGTGCTGATCTTTTTACAGCAGAGCTCAAAGCGGAAGTGATCGAGATGTTCAAGCAAGCCGTAGAGCTTGAAGTAGCATGGGGAAAATATATCACTCAAGGACAAATACTTGGTCTCACAGACGATATCGTAGAGCAGTATATCAAGTATCTTGCAGATGATAGACTTAACGCTGTTGGCTTTGATAAACTTTACAATGTCACAAATCCTATCAAATGGGTAGATGACTTTGCAAAGTTCAACGATCAAAAAACAAACTTCTTTGAAGGGACTGTGACAAACTACTCCAAAGGTAGCTTAAGTTTTGATGACGATTTCTAAGCGAGGTGAGCAGCATCTCTGTTCCCTTCTTTTTGAGACCACAAGTGACTATAATACGAATCTTCAAACACTTCTCTCACTTATAAAACAATGCCCAAAAGACTCCTTTATTGTAGCTTCAGAAGTGTGTCTTACAGGTTTTGATTATGAGAACTTTGATGCTGTGCTTGCTTTTGCTTCACTAGCAACAGAGGCTCTTTTAGAAGCATCTAAAGAGAAAACACTCTTTTTGACCATCATTGAAAAAGAGGGGGATGGAGTAGTCAATCGCCTTAAAGTATTTCAAAACAATCAAATCATTTATCAAAGAGCCAAAGCAAAACTTTTTCGTTTTGGCGGAGAACATCACTATTTTCATGAAGGGGATACTTCGGATGTAATGATGTTTCAAACACAGGGGATCAAAGTAGGTGTGCTTGTTTGTTTTGAGTTACGTTTTAAAGAGTTATGGATTGCGTTAGAGGGATGTGACTTGATCGTTATCCCCGCATGGTGGGGAAAAGCAAGGGCTGAGCATTTTATAACACTCACAAAAGCTTTAGCGATACTCAATCAGTGTTATGTACTCTATAGTGATAGTAAAAATGAGGAATGCACACAAGAAAGTGGGATCATCACACCTCAGGGTGAGGTCTCCTCTAATGGGAATACGGCTTGCTTATGCAGGTCATATAGTAAAAAAGAGATAGCGCTTATGCGCCGATATATGGATGTAGGAATTGGATAGAATCACAGCGACAAAAACAGCGCGTTTAGCCCAGGAATGTCACCAGATCTTTGCTCTGAGTGAGAATGTAAAAAAAGCGATCGCTTCAACGAACAGAGAGATGTTTGTACCAACAGGTTTTAAGCACAATGCGTATAAGCTTGATGCGCTTCCAATGGGTGCACAACAGTGGATAAGTTCACCTTTGACCGTGGCAAAGATGACAGAGTATCTAGAGCCAAAAAAAGGGGATCGAGTGCTTGAAGTGGGGTGTGGAAGTGGCTATCAAGCGGCTGTGCTCTCCCATCTTTTTCGCGGTGTTTTTACGATTGAGCGTATCGAGTCTTTGATCTTAGAGGCAAAAACGAGATTTCGTACGCTCGGGATCAGCAATATTCATACACGTCTTGATGATGGGCAAAACGGCTGGATACAATATGCTCCTTATGATAGAATTCTCTTTTCTGCAACAGCGAAAAGCATCCCTCAAAAGCTCTTTGATCAGCTCAGAGATGGGGGAATTTTAGTTGCTCCGATGCAAGTGGGTACAAAGCAAATTATCACCAAATTTAAAAAAAATGGAAGCTCTTTAGAAAAAATAGAATTAGAGCAGTGTGATTTTGTTCCGATCCTCGATGGGATACAAAAATAAACTCCAGAAAATAGGGCTTTTAAAGCCCTTAAAAACTTTTAACTGCAAAGTAAAAAAAGCGATGTACAATTGCAATATAACTTTTATTGCAGGAGGCAGAGCATGCCTAATCTTCATATTCTTGAGTACAAACTCAAACACTTCGACGTTCACGCACAAGAGCTTATGCACAGCTATTTGGACACGCTCCATATAGATGTGAGTGATTATACTTTTGTGGCGAACTTTATCTGGCTTTCTAATAACAGCGGTTTTTACGCTATTGTCAATGATACTTTTTGTCTATTTGTTATGACAGGAAGCGAGCTGAGTATGCTGCTGCCACCTCTTGGAGCAAAAGAGAAGGTATTTGATGCAATACTTGAGTGTTTTCGTATTATGAACGAAAACAACACAACGCGCTTCTATTCGAAGATAGATTATGTCGATGAATCGATGCTTGAGGGTTTTGTGGACTACCTTGAAGAGGGAACGTATATCTATGAAGCCTTGGCTGATTATATTGTAGAGAAAAAGCTGGTGGATTATGTGTATAAAACAGAAGCACTTATTAATCTCAGTGGAAACTCCTATCACACCAAAAGAACTGAGATCAATAAGTTTAAAAAGTCGTATCCAAACCATCGTATTGAGATCTTAGATCCGCAAGTTCACGAACATCAGATCATCACCCTTTTTAGCAAATGGGTAAGTGATAGGATCCGTTATATGCCAAAAGAGGAAGCAGATCGTTTTTTAGAGGGGATCTTTCATGAGCAATCAGCGATCAAGCGACTTCTCAAATATTACAAAGAGCTTGATGTGATAGGGATCGTTATCTTTATAGATGATGAGCTCAAAGGCTTTACAGTGGGGGAACGAATCAACGAGAGTACCGCGAGTGTGATCATTGAAAAAACAGACTTTGAAGTACTTGGATGTGCGCAATTTATCTTTCGTGAGTTTTGTAAAGTGCTCTTTGAGAAATATGCCTCAGAGTGGATCAACGTCGGTGATGATATGGGCTTCGAAAATCTTAAAAAAGTAAAGATGTCCTATCGCCCACAAAGATTGATCCCTAAATATACTATCTATCAAAAATGAGAATCACACAGGCAAAAAAAGAGGATGCAAAAGAGCTTTTTGCTTTAGAGCAACAACTCTTTAGCAAAGAGAACTTTCCTCTCTCTTTGCGGATGTTTCGTTACCATCTTGGGCGAAATATCTGTTTTGTGGCAAAAGAGGATGAGAAGATCGTTGGGTATATTTTGCTCTTAAAGAGAAAAAGATGGCTCAAGCTTTATTCTTTGGGTGTTGCTAGAGAATTTCGTGGTAAAAAGATAGGGGTACAACTCTTGGAATTTGCTCTACACTATGCGAGTGCGCAGAGTTATGAAAAAGTGCTCCTCGAAGTACGTCGTGATAATGAGGGAGCCATAGCACTCTATGAGAGTTTTGGCTTTAGTGTTTTGCAAACAAGTCTAGGGTTTTATGGGGATGGGTGTGATGCGCTCATTATGCAAAAAAAGCTAGTATAAGTTATTTGTAGTAAAATAACACTCATTAAAACTAGGATGGCAGAGATGGAAAAGATAGACGGTATTGGATACTCTAAACCACAGGTTGTACTCTTACAAGAGACAGGAATAGGTGTAGCTGAGACCGCCGCTCGGACATGTTATGACAGTTTTAATAACAGTGAGAACGATGTTATACGACATTTGGAATCTACTCTTCCTGATCCTCTCATGTGTGAGCAGATCAACTCTTTAGAGGATTCAAGCCTTCTTGATGATCTTGCTTGGACCTATTTTCACCACTCTATTTTAGAACATGCAAACCTGAGTTACTTGGTGCGTGGCACGAGTCGTGGTGTGCTTCAAGAGCACGCACGTCACCGTATCCAAGCGATCAGTGTTCGTTCTACACGTTATACGATGAGCTCAATTATCAATGCTTTTGTTGCTTCTCAACACTCTGCTGAGTATGGCAAGGCTTTTTTTACAGAGAAGATTTTGGGCTTTGATATGTTTGTCACTTCGGATGTAGAGTACAATAAGATAGAGATCTCTGGGATGTATGATAAACTCCATTATCAAGCTTCACAAGTAGAGAACTTTGAAGAGCTTGCAGTGGCGAAGAGTTCACTCCCTTTGCTAGAACTTCACGAGGGCAATAGCGAGGCACTTTTTCAAGCACTCGAAGCAGGAAAGAAAAAACGCAATGTGGGAGATGCTTTTAAGCATATCATCACTGATAATGTTAAGGTGGATATGGTGGTGACCTTTAATCTTCGAAGCTTAAAAAACTACTTTACACTTCGAGAGAGTGGGGCGGCTTATTTTCAAATACGCTGGCTCGCACAAGAGATGATGCGTGCAACCCCTACAAAGTATCTCGATCTTATAGTCAAGAAAAAATAGGAGTCAAAGATGATAAAAGTACTACTAACAGGGTGTGTTGTGTTATTGCTAAGTGGATGTTCTTATTTCACGATCAATGCAACGATGTGTGATGAGATAGCGTCTGACCCACATGCAAATGTTCCAAAAGAGTGTCGTAAATATAGCGAAGAGGATGCACAAAAAGCATTTGATAAAGCGGATAAAAAACAAAGCAGTGAAGAGATTCTCAAGTTTGATATCCAAGAAAAAGAATAAAGGAAAAGAATGAGCGTAGAAGAAAGAAGTGGCGGTATTTGTGAACTATGTGGAAGTAGTGAAGAACTGAGTGCATACGAGGTAACACCTTCAGATGGAAGCGATGAGCAGAGTGTTTGTTTGTGTAAAGTGTGTCGAGATCAAATAGAGAGTGGTGAACTTGATGCAAATCACTTTAATTGTCTCAATGATAGTATGTGGAGTGAAGTGAGCGCGGTTAAAGTACTCTCATACAGACTCTTAAGCCAGCTAGGACGTCAAGATCTTCTTGATATGATCTATCTTGAAGAGGATGAAAAGGCATGGGCTGAATCAGGAATGCAAAGTGATGATGGACTTGTGTATAAAGATGCAAATGGCGTCGTACTCCAAGCAGGAGATACGGTTGTTATCACAAAAGATCTAGATGTAAAAGGGACAGGTTTTACTGCAAAACGTGGAACAGCTGTGCGTAATATTGCTTTGGTACCAAATGATCCAGAGCATATCGAGGGTCGTGTAAACGGTGTAAAGATCCACATCCTTACAAAGTTTTTGAAAAAATCATAATGCAAGCCCACGAGCGATTTCATAAGATAGACAAAGATTTTCGTAACCCTTATGCAAGGGATAGAGATAGAGTGATCCACTCTGGAAGCTTTCGTAAGCTTGAGTATAAAACACAGGTTTTTCTCAATCACGAGGGGGATTTTTTTCGTACACGTCTCACCCACTCTTTGGAGGTCTCACAGATCGCTCGCTCCATTACATCCCAGCTTGGGCTCAATGAATCACTTGCTGAGGCGATCGCACTCTCCCATGACCTTGGGCATACCCCTTTTGGTCATGTAGGTGGTGATACTCTTGATGAGTGTCTTAAAAATGATGGATTTGTCAATGGTTTTGAGCACAACTTTCAGAGCTTTCGTGTTGTTTCAAGTATAGAGAAGCGTTATAAAAATTTTCATGGACTCAACCTCACTTTTGCAACCCTGGAGGGGATACTCAAACACTCCTACCCTTACAAAAAATCATTTTTGCCAGCAGAGATAGATGAGCTTTTTCATCTCGATACCCACCCATCGATCGAAGCAATGATCGTCGATCGTGCAGATGAGATAGCCTATATCAGTCATGATATTGATGATGGGGTCAACTCAGGACTGATCACTTTTGAAGATCTAGAGGAGGATGAACTCGCCAAAGAGATCCTCCAAAAGGTTGAAGCGGAGGGGATAAGCCAAAAAGAGGATGAGATGTTTCGCTACCGTTTTAGCTCCCATCTTATCAACCATCTTGTGTATTCACTCTTAGAGTATTCCAAAGATATTCCATGCGGTGAAGTGCTCAGTGCTACCCTTGATGCAAGCACGAAGATCCCTATAGGTTTTGAGCCCTCACTTGAGACCAAGATCAAAAAACTCAAAAGACTTTTGTATGTTAAACTCTATCAGCACCGTAACATTATGACAAAGATGTATGCAGGTAAACAAGCGATCAAAGGACTTTATAAGGGCTTGATGGAAGAGGAAAAGATGCTCCCACAATTTTACCATACACAACTAGGCAAACGTAACAAACACAGAGTTATCGCTGACTATATTGCCAGCATGAGTGATCGCGCAGCGATTTCTCTTTACAATGAGATGTATGGGAAGCTGTAACTCTTTCTTGGGAAAAATCGAATTTTAGATCTTTTTTGCAGCTGCAGCTTCTCTTAGTTTGTCTTTTTTACTTTTCTTTTTGCCTTTTATAGGAGCTTTACCTTTCTCTTTTTTGGGTGCTTCTCCGGTGAGCTCAAAACCTTCTATCTCTTCTCTTGCTAACTTGATATGAGAGCGTTTTTCAATGAGAGAGAAATGGGCTTGATCCTCATGATCTATAAAGGAGATAGCTACTCCTTTTTTACCCGCTCTTGCGGTGCGTCCTATGCGATGTATATAATCTGCAGGGGATCTAGGAAGATCAAAATTTATGACACAGCTGATATCGTTGATATCCAAGCCTCTAGAGAGCAAATCAGTAGCAAAGAGAATCTGGATCTTTTTTTTCTTAAACTCCTCTAGTGTGTCGTTTCTATCTTCTTGAAAGAGACCTCCATGAAATGACTCTGCGGCAAATCCATGTTTTCTAAACTTTGTTGCTATATTATCTGCAGCTCTTTTATTTGCCATAAATACAAGCACAAGTTCATACTTTTCGCTTTTGAGTAGATGTCTTAGAAGTGGGGCACGATTTTCACGGTTTACCAAAAGAGCACGCTGGATAATATTCTCGACTGTAGGCTCTTCATACTCGATACTAACTTCTTTAGGATCTTGCATGATCTTTGAAGCGATTGAGAGCATTTTTGGGGGATATGTTGCAGAAAAAAGTAGACTTTGGATCTTTTTAGGAAGTGCTTCAAAGATAAGTGCTAGCTCTTGTTCAAAGCCAAGATCTAGCATCTTGTCTGCCTCATCGAGCACAAGATATTGAACATAAGAGAGATCTATCTGTTTTTTGCTCAACACATCCAAAAATCTTCCCGATGTAGCAACCAAGATATCACACCCTTTTTGAAGAGCAAAGAGTTGATCCCCTATGCTTTCTCCACCAATAACACCTACGACCTTTGGCTTTTTACTCAAAGAGCTACTAAAGGTATGAAATGCTGCAACTATCTGTTGTGTTAGTTCTCTTGTTGGGGTGAGAATAAGCACTCTTATTTTTGCTTTTCCTTCATAATTTTGACGAGAAAAAAGCTCCAAAAGAGGCAAAATAAAACTCGCGCTCTTTCCACTTCCTGTTTGCGCTTTTGCCATAATATCATGACGCTCTAACACAAGAGGGATAATCTTTTTTTGAATAGCTGTCGGCTCGCTAAAGCCATTTTTTTTGATCGCTTGTTGTATGTTTTGTGAAAGTCCAAGTTTTGAAAATGGCATCTGGTAGCCTTATCTAAGATAAACGTATTTTAGGCAATTTCGCCTTTATTTTGACTATTTTTGGATTTTTAAAATGTTTAGGAAGTGTTTAAGATAGAAGAATATAAGCCCGAAGGCTTATATTATAGGCGTGATTCGTAACGTCTCATCATATAAAGACGTTTAAGCATTTTCTTACGAGATGCAATTTTGAATTTCTTACGTTTTTCAGTTTCCGTTTCATGGAAACGGCGAGCACGAGCTTCTGTAACGATTAAGTTACGGTCAGTCTGCTTCTTGAAACGGCGGTAAGCTGCATCAAAATTATCATCACTACGTAGTACGATACCTGGCATATCACATCACCCACTTTCTTTTAAAATTTTCGAAGTGCAATTATATCAAACTTTTCCTTTATATCCTAGTTTTAAAGAAAACTTGTTACTATCTAAAGAAAATAAAAGCAGGTTTATATGGGAAAAAAAGTTCTTTTGATTCTTTTTTGGAGTTTTGTTGCACTCACTTTTATGTTTCTTCTCTCCTTTGGGGCATTATGGCTTGGAAGTGATGCGGGAAAGATAGAGGTTCATAAAAAAGTAAACCTCGAAGCACTTGTCAAGCCTACTGAGGCAAAAGTTGTACTTGTCTATTTTGGATATGTAGGGTGCGCGCACACCTGTTTGCCAGCGATGCAAGAGCTACAAAGTTTTTTTCAAGAGCTTGAGAAGGAGGGGTTAGCTTCGGATGTAGCCCTTTATTTTATCTCTTTGCAGCGTGATGTGCCTGAAGATGTAGTGGATAACTATGCAAAAAGTTTTCATCCTCAATTTAGTGGATTTCGCTTAGAGCCCCAAGAATTAGGTGTAACACAAAGAGAATTTAAATTTTACCATTCAAACTCACCTTATGATACACAAGAGATAAGCCATACAGGATATCTTTATATTTTAGACACAAAAGAGGAGTGGATGTTAAGCTCTATTTTTATTTCAAAACCTTATAATAAGACGAAAATCTTGACAGAGATAAAAACCATACTAGGGGGTATGAGAGAATGATCTTGCAAAAACTTTTTCCATCCTATTTTCAGCACGACCAAGTGATTTTAGATGCTTTGACACTTGAAGCAAAGCGTGCAGATAAACTTCTGCTCATCATCATAGCACTCAATGCGGTTTTGGTCTCATTGATCACTTCGTACACCTACAGCACTTATCTTTTGGGTGCTGTTGGGGGAGTTGGGCTCTTTGCTTTGAGTTTTGCTATTTATAGGTTGGCTCGTGGAACTGTCTTTTCCCGTGTGAGCTTGAGTGTCTTGTTAATGATGTTTCCGATCATTATGATACAGCAGCAATTAGGACTTATCGAGATGCATTTTCATATCTTTGTTATTTTAGCGATCTTGACAACGTACAAGGATGCAGTCCCGCTTTTAGCTGCAGCAGGTGCTATTGCTGTACACCATCTTCTCTTTACCTATTTACAACTAAACGGTGTAGAAGTGATGGGGATGCCTATTCTGATTTTTAACTACGGATGTGGTTATGATATTGCTTTTATGCATGCTGCATTTGTGGTGATGGAGAGTGCGGTTCTTTTTTATATTATCAATAAGATCACGACACACTATATCAGCACGCAAGATACTTCAAGTGTTGTGACTCAGATATCCCAGCAAAGTGATCTCTCCTTACGTGTCCAAGAGATTGAAAAAGAGGATATTGTTTTTAACTCCTTTTTGGACAAACTTAGTGGCGTGATCGGTGATATGAAAGAGAATAGTGCGTCAAATATGAGTACCCTTGAGGTGATCACATCCAAGTCACATATTATCAAAGGGCGTACAGACAAGAGTGAATCCCTTTTTGACACTGTCTCGACCAAGAGTTCTCAGATAGAAGAGGGTATGGCAGAGACTGTACAAGAAGCGCAACAAACCAATGAAAATATTGCCAATGCAAAAGAGAAACTTATTCAGGCGTATGGTGCAATAGAAAATCTCGTCACTGAGATGGAACACTCCTCTGAAGTGGAGCAAGAACTCGCCGATAAACTCAATACTCTAAGAAGTAGTGCAGATGATGTCAAGTCCGTACTTACAGTGATCGCTGATATTGCAGATCAAACGAATCTTCTTGCACTCAATGCTGCCATAGAAGCCGCAAGAGCTGGGGAGCATGGGCGAGGCTTTGCCGTGGTTGCTGATGAAGTACGTCAACTCGCAGAGCGTACGCAAAAATCTCTCAATGAGATCAATACAACGATCAACCTTATTATTCAGTCGATCAGTGATGCGAGTGAGGATATGAACTCTAATGCCAAGCGAAGTCATGAACTTGTAGAAAAGTCGAACAATACACAAGAGCAAATATCTCAGTCTCGCGAGTTTATCGAGGGCGCGGCAGACTTAGCAGACAAATCAGCAAAAAATACACAGTGGAGTGCAAAAACGATAGAGGAACTTCTTGTGCTCATTGGTAATATTAATACCTTAAGTAATGAAAACGTTGTTGATATTTCTGAGATTACATCAAGTATAGACTCTCTGGCTGAAAAAGCAGACGAACTTAACAAGCAGCTTAGAAATTATAAAACACGTTAGTCATTAAAGGCGAAGTGGTTATAATTGCATTATGATTACACAAGATTCTATAGAAGCCCTCAAAGCACGCCTTGATGTTGTTGATGTTGTAGGAAACTATGTAGAGCTTAAAAAAGCAGGAGCTAATTTTAAAGCTCCTTGCCCTTTTCACGAAGAAAACACCGCCTCTTTTGTTGTAAGTCCTGCAAAACAGATCTATCATTGCTTTGGATGTGGAGCAGGGGGTGATAGTGTAAAGTTTGTGATGGAATATGAGAAGCTCAATTACCCAGAAGCACTTGAAAAGCTCGCTTCGATGCATAACTTTTCACTCTCTTATACCGATAACAAACAAAACAAACCGCGTTCACAACTCATGGAGAAGATCAATGAGTGGTACCAACAGCTTTTACTCAAAAATACTACAGCGCTTGCGTATATTAAAGAGCGTGGGATCTATGAGAGCAGTGTAGAGAAGTTTGGTATAGGCTACGCTCCTGATTCTGCTTCGACCCTGAACTATATCAAATCACAAATGTTTAATATCAGCGAAGCGGTACAGATGGGGATCGTAGGGAGTGATAACAAACACCTCTTTGCGCGTTTTATCGAGCGTATCACTTTTCCTATCCACTCCTCAAATGGCTCTATCGTGGGCTTTGGTGGGCGAACGATCACGGGGCATCAAGCCAAATATGTCAACTCTCCTGAGACCCCTTATTTCAACAAGTCACGCCTTTTGTATGCGTACCATCTCGCACGTCAAGATATCTACAAACGCAAAGAGATCATCATCACTGAGGGGTATTTGGATGTGATCATGTTGCATCAAGCAGGCTTTACCAATGCTGTAGCGACACTTGGAACAGCACTTACATCCGAACATCTTCCACTTTTGCGCAAAGGGGAGCCTCGCATCGTGATGGCGTATGATGGTGATAAAGCAGGTCGTACAGCAGCACTCAAAGCTTCACGTCTCTTGAGTGCCGCTGGATTTAGCGGGGGTGTCGTGATCTTTGGCGAGGGGATCGACCCTGCTGATATGGTCAAAAACGGCGCAGTAGAAGAGCTTTCTGATATGTTTCGCCAGAGCAAAACCTTTATCGAGTTTGTTTTAGATGAGATCCTTAGTCTTTATGACTTGCGTGATCCAAAAGCCAAAGAGAGCTGTATGCAAGAGGGGATCGGCTATCTCAAAACACTCTCACCACTCTTGCAAGAGGAGTACAAGACCTATCTTGCTTCCCGTTTGGGTGGGCTTGGGGTATCGCCATCACTTGTCAAGCTCAACAACACACAGGCACAATCAAAGCCACAGACGGCGCAACACAACAGACACAAAGATATGTGGGAACTTACTTTAATCAAAACAGCCTTGGAGTATCCCGCTTTTATTGAGCAGATACTCGATGTGCTTGATCCCTCTCTTTTGCAGTTTCACTCTCGCGAATTTTCTTTGGCTCTTCAAGGCAGAGGGGATGCTCCTGAACTCATGGCGATCATGATCGATGAGTCTATCAAATCACTCACAAATGAAGAGGAACTTAAAGCAGAACTTATCACATTTCTCACAAGACACTACGAGAGAGAACTCAAAAAAATAAATATGCAAAACTCTATCTCCTTTGAGGAAAAAGCTTTTTATATACGCAAGTTTCGTGGTAAAATTGCGAAACTCAAACGGGGCGAACTCGTCGGGATATAAGGATAAAATATGAAAGCAATCGCACTCTTTAGTGGGGGACTTGATTCTACTTTGGCTATGAAACTGATCATAGATCAAGGGATCGATGTTCTCGCTATCAACATCAACACAGGTTTTGGAAGTACGAAAGACAGACTCTCTCATATGCAAAATATGTGTGCTCAAGTGGGTGCAGAGCTCAAGATCATCGATATCCAAAGTGAATATCTTCAAGATGTACTGTTTGACCCAAAACATGGATATGGCAAAAATTTTAATCCATGTATCGATTGTCATGCCAAGATGTTTGCGGTGGCAAAACGTATCATGGAAGCCGAAGGTGCGAGCTTTCTTATCAGTGGTGAAGTGATGGGGCAACGCCCGATGAGCCAAAACAAAGAGGCGATGCAAACGGTGCTCAATGAGAGTAACTGTGAGGGACTTTTGTTGCGCCCCATGTCTGCAAAGCGCTTGGAGCCGACCATCCCTGAGATAGAGGGTTGGGTTGATCGTGAGAGATTAGAGGAGATCGTGGGACGTAGTCGTGATCGCCAAATGGAGCTTGCGCGTGAGATAGGTCTAGAAGATTTTGAATCTCCAGGGGGAGGATGTTTACTCACAGATGAAAACTTCTCTAAAAAGATGGTCGATTTTATCAAGTACGATACCTTTGAAGTGGGCGATATCCCTGTAATGAAGTTTGGACGTCACCTACGTTTACCTGATGGTGCAAAGCTTGTTCTTGGGCGTAACAAAGAAGATAATCCGCATCTCCAAGAGATACAAAATGAGAAATACTCCCACCTCAAAACTGTAGGTTTTCCTGGACCACACGGACTCCTCTCAAAGTCTGCAAGCCAAAGTGACAAAGAGCTCGCAGCCAAGATCATGCTTACCTATTGTAAAACATCTCCAGAGGAGAGTTATACTGTTTCTCTCGATGAACAAGAGATGCAAGCCTCACCACTAGAGAGTAAAGAACAAGTGCAACCGTACACTATTTTGTAGCTTTAGCCTGTAGAAGCCCTACATCCCAAGCCCACTCTTTGCCAAAGGCAAGCCATTGGCTCCTTTGTTTTCATGCAAGTTTGCCACTTTTCTGGAAGCGATGGCTTGCCTTCGCTCTTGGCTCCTTTATTTAAATCATGCTTTAGCCTCTATAGGTAAAAAATTTGCTATACTTATCCGCATAACACATGAAGGGGTATAGAATGATTACAAAGGGTGTGCACTTTTTATTTGAAGATTTTGAGCAGTTGATCCGTCTACACATTGGGATGTCAGATCGCTTAGATGAAAATCGCTCAGAGAGTTTTACGCTGATGCATTGTGATTTTTCTGAGATCGATATCAAGATCATCGATCAGAGTTTAGAGCAGGTTTTGCGTGGGTCTGATTGTATTGTCAATTTTGGAAAAGACTATTTTTTCGTCTTGCCTTATACTGATAAGTTTGGTGCGGCTGCGGTCAATAAGATGTTTGAAGAGTTTTTTGTCAAAGAGATTCGCCATTTTGCAGTGAGCTATCCAATCGATGGAGAGTCTCCAAAAGCTCTTTTGACAGAGCTTCAGGACAATGTGAGTCGTAAGTATAAAAATGATCTGAAGTTTTTAGACTTTATCGTGTATAGAGAATACTAAAAACTGTATTTAAGACCGAGCTGAATGTTTTGAAGTGATGAGTGTTCTATATTTCCTATAGAACCCGATTCATTGAGTGCTATAGAATGATCAAACATCAAGTATTGCAAAGAGCTGTAAACAGAGAGTTGATAAAATGGCAACGCATACTCTGCTCCAAGTTGTAAACCTCCAAAGAGTGATGTGCTATCTGTGAGCTCTTCACTATTGAGAAGTGGCGCAGTATCCCACGAAAGAGTACTCCAACCTAGAATAAGACCGCTGTAAAGATGTAGATCTTTGTATCTGTAAAAGTTGTAGTTAGCTGTAGCATAGAGGTTTTTAAGAGTAATATCACTTGTGCTTATTAGGTTATATCCAGCACTTGTCCAAAAGTTTTCATCGAAGTTATATCCCGCTTCAAGCCCATAGGATGTAGTAGATTCTTTAGGCATCACCTTGCTTACATTATCATCACCAGAGTAATTTGCGGGACTTTTACCATAACCAACAGCAAATGTTACAAAAAACTTCTCTTCTTGTGCGCTACTTCTCTTTGTTTTTTTATTAGTAGATACTTGTTCGGAAGAATCCGTAGAAGTTGTTTTTGCGAGAGGATCAAGATGCAATCTGACAATTTGTGCTTCAGGAAAAACTCTCTGGATTGTCAGATAACTTTGTTTTGTTTCATTTAAGCTTTCAAAAGGTCCGGCATAAAGAGTATAACTCTGTTCTTGTTTAAGTATTTTTGTCGAGTGCCCCATTTTTTTTACAAGTGCGTCAATTTGGGTCATCTGTTTTTTACTTGTAGTGGTACCGATTTTGACGTGATATTCTGAAGCACAAAGAAAAGTAGACAAGAGAGTAAGAAGGACAAGAGCTTTTATATACATTAATACACCTATTATTAAAATTTTAACG